>NZ_LT607753.1:5231126-5538839 GCF_900090295.1 Micromonospora coxensis
CACCTGAAGACCCAGTGGGCCGAGGCCGCGGCCCGGGTCGGCATCCACCTCGACTCCGCGTTCCGCAACGCCGACGTGCACTCCTCCACCGACTTCCACGGCGCGGTCGTCACGTACGCCCAGGTCGGCATGGCCCCGCACGTGCACAAACGGCGCACCCTGACCCGGCGCACCCTGGTCATCCTCGACGAGATCCACCACGCCGGCGACTCCCGTACCTGGGGCGACGGCGTCAAGGCGGCCTTCGAGCCCGCGGTACGCCGGCTGATGCTCACCGGCACCCCGTTCCGCTCCGACGACAACCCCATCCCGTTCGTGGAGTACGAGCGCGGCGGCGACGGGCTGCTGCGCTCGCGCGCCGACTCGGTCTACGGCTACTCCGACGCGCTGCGCGACGGCGTCGTGCGGCCGGTGCTCTTCCTGGCGTACTCGGGGGAGACCCGGTGGCGCACCAACGCTGGCGACGAACTGGCCGCGCGACTGGGCGAGCCGATGACCCAGGACCTCGTCGCGCAGGCCTGGCGCACCGCCCTCGACCCGGCCGGGGACTGGATGCCGCAGGTGCTGCGGGCCGCCGACGCCCGGCTCACCGTGCTGCGCAACGCCGGCATGCCCGACGCGGGCGGCCTGGTGATCGCCAGCGACCAGCAGAACGCCCGCTCGTACGCCAAGCTGATCGAGCAGGTCACCGGGGAGAAGGCCGCGGTGGTGCTCTCCGACGACGTGGGCGCCTCCGCCCGGATCGCGACGTTCGCGGCGTCCGAGCAGCGGTGGCTGGTCGCCGTCCGGATGGTCTCCGAGGGCGTCGACATCCCCCGGCTCGCCGTCGGCGTGTACGCCACCAGCGCCAGCACCCCGCTCTACTTCGCCCAGGCGATCGGACGCTTCGTGCGGGCCCGCCGCCCCGGGGAGACCGCCTCGGTCTTCCTGCCCAGCGTGCCGCACCTGCTCGGGCTGGCCAGCGAGATGGAGGCCGCCCGGGACCACGTGCTGGGCAAGCCCAAGGACCGGGAGGGCTTCGACGACGACCTGCTGGAGCGCGCCCAGCGCGACGAGCAGGCCAGCGGTGAGCTGGAGAAGCGGTTCACCGCCCTCTCCGCGACCGCCGAGCTGGATCAGGTGATCTTCGACGGGGCGTCGTTCGGCACCGCCGCCCAGGCGGGAACCCCGGAGGAGGAGGAGTACCTGGGCCTGCCCGGGCTGCTCACCGCCGACCAGGTCTCGATGCTGCTCACCAAGCGGCAGGCCGAACAGCTCGCCGCCCAGCGCCGCCGGACCGCCACCCGGGCCGCTGAGCCGGCCGCTGAGGCGTCCGCCCCGCCGGCCGCGCCGATGAGTGCCGCCCAGCGTCGGGTGGCGCTGCGTCGCCAACTCAACGCCCTGGTGGCCGCCCGCCACCACCGGACCGGCCAGCCGCACGGCAAGATCCACGCCGAGCTGCGCCGGCTCTGCGGTGGCCCGCCCAGCGCCCAGGCGACCATCGAGCAGCTCGAAGAGCGCATCGCGACCGTGCAGACCCTCTGACCGGTTCGCCCTTCGCCGTCGGCGCGGGGCGCGGGGGATGCGAAAAGCCGACCGGAGGTGCCCTTTCGGGTCACCTCCGGTCGGCTATGTCGTCGCCCTGCGGTTGCGGATTCAGTTCGCCATCAGATCGGCGCCACGCCAGCTGAACTCCGGGTCCGTCGCGTACTTCACGGTGATCTTCACGAGATCCTCCGCGTACTTGTTCGCGTGGTGCCCACAGAACACCAGCTCGCTCCCACCCGCCAGAGTGATCCGGAGCTTGCCGGCAGCATTGCAGCGGTCGCACCGTTCATCGGCGGCTGGGGGAGCCACCGTCTCGGGCGGCGGCGTGAGGGTCGGGGTCATCGCCTTCCTCCTCTGGTCGTCACCGATGAACACTCTCTTCGGTCGTTGCTCACCCATCGTGCAACACCCTTGCCGGGCCCTGCCTTCCCTGTGTGCCCGCGGGCGACCGAGGTCACACATGACGGGAAGACAGTGTGCCGTGTGCCAAGGGTGCCACGTCAACGATCACAAACGGGCAACCGACCGATCACCTTTGAGTGTTCTACGGCTGGTGATCAAACCGACACGGTTGGTTGACGTGATGGGGTCAGTCCAGGTAATCCCGGAGCACCTGCGAGCGGGACGGGTGCCGCAGCTTGGACATCGTCTTGGACTCGATCTGCCGGATCCGCTCCCGGGTCACCCCGTACACCTGGCCGATCTCGTCCAGGGTGCGCGGCTGGCCGTCGGTCAGGCCGAAGCGCAGGCGTACCACGCCCGCCTCACGCTCGGAGAGCGTCTGCAGCACCTGCTGGAGCTGGTCCTGCAGCAGCGAGAACGAGACGGCGTCGACCGCGACCACGGCCTCCGAGTCCTCGATGAAGTCACCGAGCTGGCTGTCACCCTCGTCACCGATGGTCTGGTCCAGCGAGATGGGCTCCCGGGCGTACTGCTGGATCTCCAGCACCTTCTCCGGTGTGATGTCCATCTCCTTCGCCAGCTCCTCCGGGGTGGGCTCGCGGCCCAGGTCCTGGAGCAGCTCACGCTGGATCCGGCCCAGCTTGTTGATCACTTCGACCATGTGCACCGGGATCCGGATGGTGCGGGCCTGGTCGGCCATGGCGCGGGTGATCGCCTGGCGGATCCACCAGGTGGCGTACGTGGAGAACTTGTAGCCCTTGGTGTAGTCGAACTTCTCGACCGCGCGGATCAGACCGAGGTTGCCCTCCTGGATCAGGTCCAGGAACGCCATGCCACGGCCGGTGTAGCGCTTGGCCAGCGAGACGACCAGCCGGAGGTTCGCCTCCAGTAGGTGGTTCTTGGCGCGCTCGCCGTCGCGGGAGATCCAGCCCAGGTCCCGCTGCATCTCGCGGGTGAGCTTCTCCTCGCCCTCCTCGGCCGCCCGCAGCCGCTCGGCGGCGTAGAGCCCGGCCTCGATCCGCTTGGCCAGCTCCACCTCCTGCTCCGCGTTGAGCAGCGGAACCTTGCCGATCTGCTTCAGGTACGCCCGGACGGAGTCGGCCGACGCGGTCAGCTCGGCGTCGCGACGCGCCTGCTTGAGCGCCTCGGACTCCTCGTCGTCCCACTCGAAGTCGTTGTCGCTGGCCGACGCGGCGGCGTCGGTCGCGGCGGCCTGGGCCAGCTCGGCCGGCTCCTCGACCACGACGTCCTCGATCTCGGCCGCGAGCTCCTCGGGGTCGATCTCGCCCTCGGCGCCCTCGCCCTTGGCCTTGCCGGCGGCCTTGGTGGCGCCGGCGGCGGCCACGGTCGCCTTGGTGGCGCGGGTGGACTTGGTCGCCTTCGCGGCCGGCGCGGCGGCCTTGGCGGCCACCCCGGCGGTGGTGGCGGCCTTGCGGGCCGTCGCCTTGCGCGGGGCGGGAGCCGGGGCCTCGTCGGCGGCGGGCGCCTGCTTCGGGGCGGGCGCGGCGGCCTTCTTGGTGGTCTTGGCGGTGGTGGCCCGGGAGGCGGGGGTGGCGGACCGGGCCGCGGCGACCCGGCGACGGGTGCTGGCCGAACCGTCCACGACCACGGTCACTCCCGCCTCGGAGAGCGCCCGCAGGATCTTCTTGGCCTGGGCCGGGGTCACCTCGGCGGACTCGACGGTGCGCGCGAGCTGGGCCGACGTCAACTGGCCGCCGGCGCTCTGCGCGTGGGCGATCAGGGTGTCGGTGAGCGAGCGAACGTCGGCGCCGGTCTGGCGGGGTTCTGTCACGAATGACCTTCCGGAGGCGAAGAGCGAGCACGGCCGGGTCGTCCGGCGCAGCGTGGGGCACCGTGCCGGGCGATGTCGTTGAGAGACCCCCGTGTCCCGGGCCGGCCGGTGGCTGGCGGTCCGTGGCGCGTGGGCAGGGTGAATTGTAACGCCGTCTGCGGCGATCATCCTGCGGCGCACGGCGTACCGGCGGTGGGACCGCCGATTGGGCGCAGTTGTGGACTTTGTAAGGATGATAACCACGCGTGCGGCGGGACGTCCCGATCGTGCGGGAAGGGGACGAATCATGACTCGTTCGGTGCCGCCGCCGGCGGAGCTGTTGGAGATCGCTGTCGAGGTCGCCCGGGACGCGGCCGCCACCGCGTACCGGATGCGCGCCGAGGGGGTGTCGGTCGCCGCGACCAAGAGCACCGTCACCGACGTGGTGACCGCCGCCGACCGGGCGGTGGAACGGCAGGTCCTCGACGCCCTGGCCAAGCAGCGCCCGGACGACGCGGTGCTCGGGGAGGAGTACGGCGCGGCGGAGGCCGCCGCCGCGCCGAGCGGGGTCCGCTGGGTCGTCGACCCGATCGACGGCACCGTGAACTACCTCTACGCGATCCCGTACTGCGCCGTCTCGCTCGCCGCCGAGGTCGACGGCGAGGTGGTCGCCGGGGTGGTCCGCAACATCTTCACCGGCGAGGAGTGGACCGCCACCGCCGGCGGCGGCGCCTGGCGGGACGGTCGGCGGCTGCGCTGCTCCACCGAGACCGACCCGGGGCAGGCGCTGGTCGCCACCGGCTTCGGCTACGACCCCGGACGCCGCTCGCACCAGGCCCGGGTGGTCGCCGAGCTGATTCCGCACGTTCGCGACATCCGCCGGCTCGGCGCCGCCGCGCTGGACCTCTGCCTCGCCGCCGAGGGACGGGTGGACGCGTACTACGAGAAGGGACTGGCCGCCTGGGACCTGGCCGCCGGCGGGCTGGTCGCCGCCGAGGCCGGGTTGCGGGTCACCGGGCTGCGCGGCCGGCCGCCCGGGCCGGACCTGGTGATCGCCGCGCCGCCGGCACTGTTCCAGCCCCTGCACGACCGCCTCGCCGACCTGGACGCCTCCGGCGGCCCCTGAACCGCCACGGATGCCTCTCCGTCCGCCCGGCGGGCTCCGGCCGGGCCGCGTATCCGTGCGGCGGGGCTCCGGCCGGGCGGCGGATCGAGGCGGCGGGCTCCGGCCGGGCCGCGGATCGAGGCGGCGGGCTCCGGCCCGGCCGCGCCGTGTCCGCCGCGCGGACACGCCGCCGGGCCCGGCGTGCGGGTGGTGGGCGGACCCGTCGACCGGCCCGCGAGGCACCCGCACCGTGATCCGCCGCCTGCTGCCCGACGTCGAGGACGACGGCCCGGTGCGCGCCCGGTGACGACAGGACGGCGGCGTCCGGCACGGGGACGCCGCCGTCGCGGCCTGTGGCGGGTGGCCCCGCCGGGTGGTTACTTGTCGACCGGCATCGGGCAGGTACCGGGCGGCGCCTCCGGCGAGCCCAGGTCGCCGAGGGACTGGTTGACCTCGGTGGTGGTGGCGAGCTGCTGGAATCCGCTGCCGAGCACCACGTCGACCGTGTCGTCCTTGCGCGTGGCGTCGTACTTGGTGTCGGCGTTGTTCAGGAAGTAGGCGCGCAGCAGGTGCGCGGAGCCGACGCCCTTCGGGCCGAAGCGCAGGACGGCGACGCCGTCGACGTCCTTCGGGGCGTTGCCCACCTTCTTCACCTGGAACTTGCGGTTCTTGAAGTCGTCCGCGACCGCGCCGGCCCGGCCGATCTCCTCCGAGGCGTTGAAGACGTTGATCTTGACGTCCTTGGGCTCGCGCAGGGTCACGTCGGCCCGCGGCCAGTCCTCGGGGCAGCCGCCGGCCAGCCCGGCCTCGCCCTGGCTGTCCTTCACGACGGCGACGACCACGAAGACCAGGGCGACGACCGCCAGCAGACCGACGACAACGAGTGCTCGCACTCGCGCAAAGCTCATCAGGGCGCTCCCCGGACAGTGGTGGGTGGCGGCGGCCGCCGGCGGTCGGACCGCCCCGCCGGCCGTCGAGTACGCCGCTGAGGTTAACGGTTGTCCGACCGTGGCGTGGAAACAGTCCGACATGCCGGCGCGCCATCCGGGAAGCGGGTAGTACTACCCCTATCTTCGTGTCGCCTGAGTCACATTGGGAACAACTCGGGGTGCGGGGGCGTACATCTCAGCCGCGAGGGCGGTATACATGCCTCGCCCGGAGGGGGGTAAGGTTCCGCGCTCGCCGGGGGAGTCCCCTGGCGGCTCCGGCCCGAACGGCCGTCGGGTCGGGTGACCGACACAAATGGTGGCCGGCCATGGGAACCGAAACAGCGTCGCCCGGCGTTACAACCGGCAGCGACAATATCGATATGGGAGAGTGAAACCGATGGCCACCGACTACGACGCCCCGCGTCGCGACGAGGTCGACCTCGGCGAGGACAGCCTGGAAGAGCTCAAGGCCCGGCGGGTCGACTCACAGTCGGGCGCCGTGGACGTCGACGAGGCCGAGGTGGCCGAGAGCTTCGAGCTGCCCGGTGCCGACCTCGCCGACGAGGAGCTGACCGTCAAGGTCCTGCCGATGCAGGAGGACGAGTTCCGTTGCGGCCGCTGCTTCCTGGTCCACCACCGCAGCCAGCTGGCGGTCGAGCGCAACGGCGACCTGATCTGCCGCGAGTGCGTCTGACCCCGACCGCGTACACCGGCGGCGGCCTCCTCGACGGGGCCGCCGCTGTCCGAGCTGCCGTGCGCCGGCGGCGGGGAGCTGCTTGACTCGTAACGGGCGGGCAGCACGCCGGCGGAGCCTCGGGAGGTCGGACGGATGAGTGAGCGGACGGGTCGGTCCGGCATGGACGGTGCCTCCGGTGGCGACGCGCGTCCGGACGGCCCCGGCGCCGCCGGGGACCCGGGTGCCGTCCGACCGGACGACGCAATGACGTCCGCCGCCGCACGACCGGACACCGACGCCCGCCGGGACGCGGGTGCCATCCCGGGCGCCGGTGGGGACCGGACCGGCACGACGGACCCGGCCCGCGACGAGCTGGGCGCGACGGTGGCAGCGCTCACCGCCGACGACATCGAGCCGGCCCGCCGCCGCCAACTGCTCACCCGGCTGGTCGCCCAGGCCCGGACGCGAGGGCTGGCCGACCTGTTCAAGCCGAAGGCCGCGCTGCGCTGGATGACCGACACGATCGCCGACGTCGCGCCGCACGTGCCGATCCGGGACCTGGCGACGCTGCGCGCCCACTTCCCCGGACTCGACGACGAGGCCGTCGCGGAGCGGCTGGTCCGCAACGCCGCCCGGGTCACCGCCGGGGTCGGCGCGGCGGGCGGGGGAGTCGCCGCGGTCGAGTGGACGGTCACCCCGACCCTGCTCTCCGCCCCCGTGCTGCTGGCCGCCGAGACGGTCGCGGTGGTGGCCGTCGAGCTGAAGCTGATCGGCGAGCTGCACGAGGTGTACGGCGCGCCGCTGCCCGCCGGTGGCACCCAGCGCACGGTCGCCCTGGTGCAGTCGTGGGCCAGCCAGCGGGGGATCAACCCGATGATGCCCGGGGTGGGGGTCGGCGCCGTCCTCGGCACCGCCGCCCGCAAGGAGCTGCGGGACACCCTGCTCAAGCGGTTCGGGCGCAACCTGACCACGCTCGGCCCGTTCCTCACCGGCGCCGCCGTCGCCAGCTACCTCAACCGGCGGGCCACCCGGGCCCTCGGCGACCAGCTCCGCACCGACCTGCGCAAGCAGCGCCGGGCGCTGCCCGGCGGGCGTACCGCGCTGCCCTGACGGCTCAGCCGGCGTCCCGCGCGGCCAGGATCGCCCCGGCCAGCTCGACCGGGTGCCGGGTGCTCACCACCCAGAACGGGGTCGGATCGGCCGGGTCGTCCAGCACCACCTGCACCGCGCCGGAGACCCAGGGCCGCTGCACCACGAAGGCGAGCGGGTCGGATCCGACGCCGAGCACCTCACGCCGTCCGGCCGCGTCCAGCGGGATCGCGTCGGCCACGTACCGCACCGGCAGGCGGGCGTCGTCGACCCGCAGCTCGCCGTCGCGCACCTCGACCCGGACCCGGCCCAGCCACCACAGCCCGGCGGCGGTCGCCGGGGGCAGCAGCACGAAGGGCAGCCAGGCCCGGACGCCGGACGCGCCCATCCACACCTCGACCGCGAGCAGCGTGGCCAGGGCCAGGCCGGCCAGCCAGAACCACCACGGCAGCCCGAGCCGCTCGGAGTGCTGCCCGGCCGCCGCGGTGCGCGGCGGCGGTGACGACGCAGAAGACGACAGGCTCACTCCTGCCAGGGTACGGCGCACGACGGCCCTCCGACCCGGCAGGATGGCAGGGTCACCCCGCGAAACGGACGGAAGAGGGGAACCGTGACCCACGTCGTGCCCGTGCCCGTACGGCAGCTCGACCCGGAGCTGCCACTGCCCGCGTACGCCCATCCCGGCGACGCCGGCGCCGACCTGGTGGCCGCCGCGGACGTCGAGCTCCCGCCCGGCGGCCGGGCCCTGGTCCCCACCGGAGTGGCGCTGGCGCTGCCGGAGGGGTACGTCGGCCTGGTCCACCCGCGCTCCGGTCTGGCCGCCAGACTCGGTGTGACGGTGCTCAACGCGCCCGGTACGGTCGACGCCGGCTACCGGGGTGAGATCCTGGTCAACCTGATCAACCATGATCGGGTCACACCGGCGAAGATCTCCCGTGGCGATCGCATCGCGCAGCTCGTTGTGCAGCGGGTGGAGCGGGTCGATTTCCAGCCGGTGGCCGAGCTGCCCGGGTCCCGGCGTGGCGCCGGCGGGCACGGCTCGACCGGCGGGCACGCCGGTCTGGTGCCGCCACCCGGTGGCCCGGCCGGACGGCCGGAACTCGCCGGCCGGGCGGGCGGGCGGACGGAAGAGGTGGCAGGGTGAGTGCGAACAGCGGAGGGTGGGCGAAGTGATCTTCAGCCGTAAGCGGGCCGATGCCGGGCGGCACGCCCGCGACGAGCGGGCCGCCGAGGTCCTCGACTCGTACGACGCCGAGGGGACGACGGCGGGCACGTCGCGCGGCCCCTACGACATCTCGGAGGCGCCGGACGACGTGCAGCGGCTCGATCTGGGCAGCCTGCACATCCCGGCGGTGCCGGGTGTCGAGGTGCGGGTGCAGGCCGACCCGCAGGGCGTCATCCAGCAGGTCGTGCTGGTGCACGGGGAGAACGCGCTCCAGCTCGGGGTGTTCGCCGCGCCGCGCTCGGAGGGCATCTGGGACGAGGTGCGCGAGGAGATCCGCCAGTCGCTCTTCGCCGACGGCGCCGCCGCCCAGGAGGTCCAGGGCGAGTACGGCCCCGAGCTGCACGCCCGGGTGCGTACCCCGGACGGCCTGACCGACCTGCGCTTCGTCGGCGTGGACGGGCCGCGCTGGATGGTCCGCGGCGTCTACCAGGGCGCCGCCGCCACCGACCCGGCCGCCGCGGGTCCGCTCGCGGTGTGCCTGGAGGGGCTGGTGGTCGACCGCGGGCATGAGGCGAAGCCGGTGCGCGAGCCGCTGCCGCTGCGGCTGCCCCGCGAGGTCGCCGAACAGGAGCAGGCCGCCGCGAACGGCGCGCCGGCGCCCGCCCCGCGCGAGGCCTGACCAGCCGCACGATCGTCACCGGGCCCGGCGTCGTCCACCGACGTCGGGCCCGGACGCGTTCCGGCCCGCCCCTGCGCGCCGGACGCCCGACCCGCCGACGGGCCGAACCGGCGTACGCTGGCGGGACGGTCCCGGCATCCCGGGCCGGACAGCGCCGGGGCGTCCCGGCCGGTGTGGAGAGGGTGACGCGGAGGTCATGTCGACCGACGAGGGCCGAGGGTCGCTCCGGCGGATCCTGCGCCGGCTCACCGCGAGCGAGGCCGAGATCGAGGCGCAGGAACTCCAACGGGAGAGCGCCGAGTCCGGCGGCACGCCGGCCCGGCAGTGCTGCCGGGGTGAGGTGGTGTCGGTCGCCGGGCGGCTGCGCACCGTGGTCTACACCCCACGGACCAACCTGCCCACGCTGGAGGCGGACCTCTACGACGGCAGCGACGTGGTGACCCTGGTCTGGCTGGGGCGGCGGCACATCGCCGGAATCGAACCCGGCCGGCACCTGACCGCCCGGGGCCGGATGGCCGTCCGCGACGACCGCAAGGTCATCTACAACCCGTACTACGAGCTGGAGTCGCCGAAGTGACGACCGGACAGCATCCCGGCGCCGAGCCGCGCACCGACGCGATGGAGGACGAGCGGCTGCCCAGCATCGCCGAGCAGATGGCCGACCAGCTCGGCGGCTGGCGGGGGCTGGTCGAGTCCAGCATCCCCGTGGTCGTCTTCGTGCTCGCCAACATCATCGGGGAGCTGCGCCCGGCGGTGATCGCCTCGGTGGCGGTGGCGGTGGCGATCGCCGTCGTCCGGCTGGCCCAGCGCCGCCCGATCCGGCACGCGGTCAACGGGCTCTTCGGCGTCGCCGTCGGCGCCGCCATCGCCTGGCGCACCGGCGACGAGCGGGACTTCTACCTCCCCGGCATCCTCTACGGCATCGCGTACGGGGTGGCGCTGCTGGTCTCGGCGGCGATCCGGCAGCCGATCGTCGGCTGGATCTGGTCGGTGCTGGTCGCCAAGGGGCGCTCGGAGTGGCGCGACGATCCGGTGCTGGTCCGCACCTTCACCCGGCTCACCGTGCTCTGGGGCGTGGTCTGGCTGGCCAAGGTGGGCGTGCAGGCCGGGCTCTACCTGGCCCACCAGGACACCGCGCTGGGCGTGGCCCGGCTGGCGCTGGGCTACCCGCCGTACGCGCTGCTGCTGCTGATCACGGTGTGGACCGTCCGCCGGGTGACCCGGCAGACCGCGCCGCAGCCGCTGCCCGGCGCCTGAGCCGGCCGGACGCCGGCGGCGCCTCCGGCGAGGGGGCGGAACCCCACCGGGCGCGCCGGCTCACCTGCTGTTGCGGGTCCGCTCGACGCTGTCCGGCCCGAGGATGACCGCGCGGACGTCGTCCTCCACCTCGGCGGTGCACACGAAGATCAGCTCGTCGCCGGCCTCGATCGGGTCGTCCGGGCTGGGCACCAGCACCCGCTTGCCGCGCAGGATCGCCACCAGGGCCGCGTCCCGGGGGATCGGCACGGCGTGGATCGGCTGCCCGACGTAGGGCGCGGTCGGCGGCAGGGTGATCTCGACCAGGTTCGCCTCACCCTGGCGGAAGGTCATCAGCCGGACCAGGTCGCCGACGGTGACCGCCTCCTCGACCAGGGCGGCCATCACCCGTGGCTTGCTGACCGCCACGTCGACGCCCCACTGCTCGGTGAAGAGCCACTCGTTCTCCGCGCGGTTGACCCGGGCGACCACCCGGGGCACCGCGAACTCGGTCTTGGCCAGCAGCGACACCACCAGGTTGACCTTGTCGTCGCCGGTGGCCGCGACCACCACGTCGCAGCCGGCGACGTCGGCCTCCTCCAGGCTGGCCAGCTCGCAGGCGTCGGCCAGCACCCAGTCGGCGGCGGGCACCCGGTCCGGGCGGAGCATCCGGGGCTGGCGCTCGATCAGCATCACCTGGTGGCCGTTCTCGATCAGTTCCTGGGCGATCGAGCGGCCCACGTTGCCGGCGCCGGCGATGGCGATCCGCATGACTCAGTGCCCTCCTTCGGGCGGCGTCGCGGCCACCGCGGTGACCGAGGCGGCGATGTCGTCGGTGACCAGCATGTACAGCTGGTCGCCCTCCTGCACGACGGTGGACCCGTTGGGCAGGGTGCCGATGCCGAAGCGGGTGAGGTACGCCACCCGCGCCCCGGCCGCCGCCTCCAACTGGCGCAGCGGTCGCCCCACCCAGTCCTTGTGCACCGGCACCTCGATGATCGAGACGGTGCTGGTCGGGTCGCGGAAGATCTCCACGTTGCCCTCGGGGACGAGGTGCCGCACCATCCGGTCGGCCGTCCAGCGCACGGTGGCCACGGTGGGGATGCCCAGCCGCTCGTAGACCTGCGCGCGACGCTGGTCGTAGATCCGTGCCGCCACCCGGGAGACGCCGAACGTCTCACGGGCCAGCCGGGCGGAGATGATGTTGGAGTTGTCGCCGCTGGAGACGGCGGCGAAGGCGTCCGCCCGCTCGATGCCGGCCTGGCGCAGCACCTCGCCGTCGAAGCCGGCCCCGGTCACGGTGATGCCGGCGAAGTCGGGGCCGAGGCGGCGGAACGCGTCGGCGTCCTGGTCGATCACCGCCACCGAGTGCCCCCGGGACTCCAGGCTGTGCGCGAGGGTCGAGCCGACCCGACCACAGCCCATGATCACGACATGCACGGTGTCCCTCCCTGGTGCCGCCCGTCGACGGCGGGCGGCGTCGATTGCGAGCCTGCCACGTCCGGCGCGCCGGCGGGGGATCGAACGGTACCGCGCGGACCCCGGTCGCTGTGATCAGGCACCCCCGGCCCCTCGACCGTGATGGTCGTACCCTTAGCGCTTGTGGCCAGTCCCACCTCGCTGCTGAAGCGACTCCTCGTCGGTCGACCGTTCCGGTCCGACCGGCTGCGGCACACCCTCCTGCCCAAGCGCATCGCCCTGCCGGTGTTCGCCTCCGACGCCCTCTCCAGCGTCGCGTACGCGCCCGACGAGATCCTGCTGACGCTCTCCATCGCCGGGGCGTCGGCGTACCTCTTCTCCCCGTGGATCGCGCTCGCGGTCGTCGTGGTGATGCTCACCGTGGTGGCCAGCTACCGGCAGAACGTGCACGCGTACCCCTCCGGCGGTGGCGACTACGAGGTGGCCACGGTCAACCTGGGTCCCCGGGCCGGGCTGGCGGTGGGCAGCGCGCTGCTCGTCGACTACGTGCTGACCGTCGCGGTGTCGGTCTCCTCCGGGGTGGCGAACCTGGGCTCGGTGGTGCCCTTCGTGGCCACCCACAAGGTGCTCATCGCGGTGATCGCGGTGAGCTTGCTGACCGCGATGAACCTGCGCGGGCTGCGCGAGTCCGGCACCGCCTTCGCGATCCCCACCTACGGCTTCATCATCGTCATGGGCGGGATGATCCTCACCGGGCTGATCCGGGTCCTCGTGCTCGGCCACGACCTGCGCGCCCCGAGCGCCGGGCTGGAGATCCAGGCCGAGCACAGCGTGACCGGCCTGGCGCTGGTCTTCCTGCTGCTGCGCACCTTCTCCTCCGGCTGCGCCGCGCTCACCGGCGTGGAGGCCATCTCCAACGGCGTGCCCGCGTTCAAGGCGCCCAAGAGCCGCAACGCGGCGACCACCCTGCTGCTGCTCGGCACCATCTCGGTGAGCATGCTGGTCGGCATCATCTGGCTGTCCCGGCTGACCGGCCTGCAGTTCGTCGAGGACCCCGGGCTGCAGATCGTCTCCGGCCCCGAGGGGTACGTGCAGAAGACCGTCACCACCCAGCTCGGCGAGACCGTCTTCGGCTCCGGCTCGCTGCTGCTGTTCGTGGTGGCCGGGGCGACCGCGCTGATCCTCTTCCTGGCCGCGAACACCGCGTTCAACGGCTTCCCGGTGCTCGGCTCGATCCTGGCCCAGGACCGCTACCTGCCCCGCCAGCTGCACACCCGGGGCGACCGGCTGGCCTTTTCCAACGGCATCGTCTTCCTCGCCGTCTTCGCGATCGTGCTGATCGTCGGCTTCCAGGCCGAGGTCACCAAGCTCATCCAGCTCTACATCGTCGGGGTGTTCGTCTCCTTCACGCTCTCCCAGGCCGGCATGATCCGGCACTGGAACCGGCACCTGCGCACCGAGCGCAACCACGAGGCGCGGCGGCGGATGATGCGCTCCCGGGCGATCAACACGTTCGGCATGGCGATGACCGGCGCGGTGCTCGTCGTCGTGCTGGTCACCAAGTTCCTGCTCGGCGCGTGGATCGCGATCGCCGCGATGGCGGTGATCTACCTGCTCATGCTGGCCATCCGGCGGCACTACGACCGGGTCGCCGAGGAGCTGGAGCCGACCGAGATGCGCGGCGTGCTGCCCGCCCGCAACCACGCGATCGTGCTGGTCAGCAAGCTGCACCAGCCGACCCTGCGGGCCATCGCGTACGCCCGGGCCACCCGGCCGGACACGCTGACCGCGGTCACCGTCAACGTCGACGACAAGGACACCCGCCAGCTCCAGGAGGAGTGGGAGCGGCGTGAGCTGCCGGTCCCGCTGACCGTGGTCGACTCGCCGTACCGGGAGATCACCCGGCCGATCCTCAACTTCGTCGCCAACACCCGGCGCGAGTCGCCGCGCGACGTGGTCACCGTCTTCATCCCCGAGTACGTCGTCGGACACTGGTGGGAGAACCTGTTGCACAACCAGAGCGCGCTGCGGCTCAAGGGACGACTGCTCTTCGAGCCCGGCGTCATGGTCACCAGCGTCCCGTGGCAGCTCGCCTCCACCGCCAACAAGAACCTCGACCGGCTGGACGAGACGCTGAGCCGTACCCCGGCCCGGGGTCCCCGGGTGGCGCCGCGCAGCACCCTGCCGCCGAGCGTCCCGCCGGTGACCTCCGCCCCGCCCGGCGAGAGCGGCCCGAGCGCCGGGGACCGCCCGTGACCGCCGGACGCGACGCGGACCGTCCCGGAGCCGGCGGCGCGGCGACGACGGCCGAGCAGGAGCGGCGGACGCTGGAGGAGGCCGAGCGGGTCGAGCTGACCGTCGGCGCGGTCGCCCCCGGCGGGCACTGCGTGGCCCGGGTCGACGGGCAGGTGGTCTTCGTCCGGCACGCGCTGCCCGGTGAGCGGGTGCGCGCCGAGGTCACCGAGCTGCACAAGGGCTTCGCCCGCGCCGACGCCGTGGAGATCCTCCAGGCGTCCCCGGACCGGGTCGAGCCGCCCTGCCCGTACGCGAAGCCGGGCCGCTGCGGTGGCTGCGACCTGCAACACGTCGCCCCCGCCGCCCAGCTCGCCTGGAAGACCGACGTGGTGCGCGAGCAGCTCGTCCGCCTCGGCCGGCTCACCGACGCCGAGGTGGACGCGCTCGGCATGAGCGTCGAGGCGCTGCCCGGCGGGCCGCTCGGCTGGCGCTCCCGGGTCCGCTACGCGGTCGACGCCGCCGGCCGGGCCGGGCTGCTCAAGCACCGCTCGCACGAGGTCGTCCCGATCGACCGCTGCCTGATCGCCCACCCGGCCATCCAGGAACTGCCGGTGCTCACCGGCTCGGGCGCGCGCTGGCCGGACGCCGAGGCGGTGGAGACCGTCGCCAGCACCGGCGGGGACGTCAGCGTCGCCACCGTCACCGACGGGGTGGCCACCCCGGTCAGCGGGCCGCAGAGCGTCCGCGAGGTCGCCGCCGGCCGGGACTGGGAGCTGCCCGCCGCCGGCTTCTGGCAGGTCCACCCCGCCGCCGCCGACACCCTGGTGACGGCCGTCCTCGATCTGCTCGACCCCCGTGCCGGCGAGTCGGCCTGGGACCTCTACGGCGGGGCCGGGCTGTTCGCCGCCGCGCTCGCCGGACGGGTCGGCCCGGACGCCCGGGTCACCCTGGTCGAGTCGTCCGCGCAGGGCGTGGCCGCCGCCCGGGAGAACCTGGCCGACCTGCCCCGGGTGGAGGTGGTCGCGGCCCGGGTGGAGACCGCGCTGGCCCGCCGCCGGATCACCGGCCCGGTCGACCTGGTGGTGCTCGACCCGCCCCGCTCGGGCGCGGGCGCGGCGGTGGTGCGGGACGTGGTGGCCGCCGGGCCGCGCGCCGTGGCGTACGTGGCCTGCGACCCGGCCGCCTTCGCCCGCGACGTGCGCACCTTCGCCGCGGCGGGCTGGCGGCTCACCGCGCTGCGCGGGTACGACCTGTTTCCGATGACCCAGCACGTCGAGCTGGTCGGGCTGTTCCGGCCACCGTCGGACTGACCTAGCCTGGCCCGATGAAGATCGTCGGGTTGATGTCCGGGACGTCGTACGACGGGGTGGACGTGGTCGCCGCCGAGTTCACCGCCGACGGGGACACCCTGCGGATGCGTCCGCTGGGGCACCGGGAGCGCAGCTACGACGACGCCCTGCGCGAGCGGATCGGGGCGCTGTTGCCCCCGGCGGCCACCACGATCGAGGCGGTCTGCCGGCTGGACAACGCCCTCGGCGAGGTCTTCGCCGACGCCGCCGCGCTCGGCGTCGACCTGGCCGGTGGGCGGGTCGACCTGGTCGTCTCGCCCGGGCAGACGGTCTTCCACTGGGTCGAGTCGGGTGTCGTGAAGGGCACCCTCCAGCTGGGCGCGCCGGCCCGGGTGGCCGCCCGGGTGGGCGTACCGGTGCTGTCGGACCTGCGCTCGGCGGACGTCGCCGCCGGCGGGCAGGGCGCGCCGCTGGTCCCCGCCTTCGACGCGCTGCTGCTCGACCCGGCCGCCGGGCCGCGGGCCGCGCTCAACCTGGGCGGCATCGCCAACCTCACCGTGGTCGCGCCGGGCGCGCCCGTGCTCGGGTACGACGTGGGCCCGGCCAACGCGCTGCTGGACGCGGCGGCCCGGCGCTTCCTCGGCCGCCCCTGCGACGTCGACGGGGCCCGGGCGGCGGCCGGCCGGGTGCACCCCGGGCTGCTGGAGTCGCTGCTCGCCGAGGCGTACTACGCCGCGCCGGCGCCCAAGTCGACCGGGAAGGAGCTGTTCCACGCCGGCTACCTCGACGACCGGCTGGCCGCCCTGGGCGAGCCGGTGGCCCCGGACGACGTGCTGGCCACGCTCACCGAGCTGACCGCCCGGACGGTGGCCGCCGAGTGCGACCGGCACCGGGTGACCGAGGTGGTCGCCGCGGGCGGCGGGGTGCGCAATCCCACCCTGCTGGGCCGGCTGGCCGCGCTCGGGCGGGACCGGTGGCGGCTGCGGGTCACCGACGAGCTGGGCGTGCCGGCCCAGGCCAAGGAGGCGTACGCGTTCGCCCTGCTCGGCTGGCTCTCCTGGCACGGGCTGCCCGGAGCGGTCCCGTCGGTGACCGGCGCCCGGCACGCCGCCGTGCTGGGCTCGTGGACCCCGGCCGGTCCGCCGTACGGGGCGACCCCGGCGACGCCGCCGCGCCGGCTGCTCGTCGAGAGCGGAATCCTGGGAGCAGCCTGTGATGATCCACGGCCGAGCTGCGGAGTGTCGGGGGGCCGATAGACTCTTCCGTCATGAGTGTTGAAGAGGGCACGGCCAACCACGGTCGGCTGCTGGGTGCGGTGCGCGGTCCGCAGGACGTGAAGCGGATGACCACCGAGCAGCTGGACATCCTCGCCGCCGAGATCCGTGACTTCCTGATCGCCAAGGTCTCCCGCACCGGTGGGCACGTCGGCCCCAACCTCGGTGTGGTGGAGCTGACCCTGGCGATGCACCGGGTCTTCGACTCTCCCCGGGACCGGCTCCTGTTCGACACCGGCCACCAGGCGTACGTGCACAAGATCCTCACCGGCCGGCAGGACGGCTTCGACAAGCTCCGCCAGCGCGGTGGCCTCTCCGGCTACCCCAGCCAGGCCGAGAGCGAGCACGACCTGATCGAGAACTCGCACGCCTCCACCGCCCTGTCGTACGCCGACGGGCTGGCCAAGGCGTACGCGCTGCGCGGCGAGCAGCGCAGCGTGGTCGCCGTGGTCGGCGACGGCGCGCTGACCGGCGGCATGTGCTGGGAGGCGCTGAACAACATCGCCACCGCCGGCAACCCGCTGGTCATCGTGGTCAACGACAACGGCCGGTCGTACTCGCCGACCATCGGCGGGCTCGCCGACCACCTCTCCTCGCTGCGGCTGAACCCCGGCTACGAGAAGGTCCTCGACACCGTCAAGGACGCCCTCGGCAACACGCCGTTCGTCGGCAAGCCGATGTACGAGGTGCTGCACGCGGTCAAGAAGGGCATCAAGGACGCGGTCGCCCCGCAGGCGATGTTCGAGGACCTCGGCATCAAGTACGTCGGCCCGGTCGACGGGCACGACATCGCCGCTGTCGAGTCGTCGCTGCGGGCCGCGAAGAACTTCGGCGGCCCGGTGATCGTGCACGCGGTCACCCGCAAGGGCTACGGCTACCGCCCGGCCGAGGAGGACGAGGCGGACTGCCTGCACGGCCCGGGCGCCTTCGACGTCGAGACCGGCAAGCTGCTCGCCGCCCCATCGGTGAAGTGGACCCAGGTCTTCGCCGACGAGCTGGTCGCCATCGCCGACGAGCGGCCCGACGTGGTGGGCATCACCGCCGCGATGGCCGAGCCCACCGGCATCGCCACCCTGGCCCGCAAGCACCCCGACCGGGTGTACGACGTCGGCATCGCCGAGCAGCACGCCGCCACCTCCGCCGCCGGCCTGGCCATGGGCGGCCTGCACCCGGTGGTGGCGGTGTACGCCACCTTCCTCAACCGGGCCTTCGACCAGGTCCTGCTGGACGTGGCGATGCACAAGCTGCCGGTCACCTTCGTGCTCGACCGCGCCGGCATCACCGGCCCGGACGGGCCGAGCCACTACGGCATCTGGGACATGTCCGTCTTCGGCGTGGTGCCCGGGCTGCGGATCGCCGCGCCCCGCGACGCCGGCAGCCTCCGCGAGGAGCTGCGCGAGGCGGTGGCGGTCGACGACGGCCCGACGATCGTCCGCTTCCCGACCGGCACCGTCGCCGCCGACCTGCCGGCCGTGCGCCGGGTCGGCACCGTGGACGTGCTGGCCGAGTCGGCGCGTACCGATGTGCTGCTGGTCGCGGTCGGCTCCTTCGGCCATCTCGGCATGGAGGTCGCCGCCCGCCTCGCCGAGCAGGGCTACGGCGTGACCGTGGTCGACCCGCGCTGGGTCCGCCCGGTCCCGGCCGAACTGGTCGAGCTGGCCACCGCGCACCGGCTCGTGGTCACCGTCGAGGACGGCGTCCGGGTCGGCGGCGTCGGCGACGCGCTCGCCCAGGCGATGCGGGACGCCGACGTGCGGGTCCCGCTGCGCGACCTCGGCGTGCCCGCCGACTGGCACCCGCACGGCACCCGGGCGCAGATCCTGGCCGACCTGCGGCTCACCGCGCAGGACGTGGCCCGCGACGTCACCGGCTGGATCTCCGGCCTGGACGCCGAGCCGGTCGAGCCGGTCCGCCTGCCCGCCCGCGACGCCAGCCCCAACTGAGCACGGTCGCCGGTCCACGCACCGGCGATGCCCCATGCGTGACGACCCACCCCGACGGGCGGTCCTGGTGCCTCCAGGGCCGCCCGTCGGTCGTGACCGGCCCACCGGTCAAGGGCCGGGTCTGCCGCAGGTGCGGTGGTCGCGGGCGGTGCTGGCCCGCTGTCCTGGGCCTGGCGTGAGCACCTGTCCGTCAGCGGGTTCGTCGCCGTGCCGGCGACATCCGTGCGGGCGACATCCGTGCCGGCGACACCCGTGCCGGCGACACCCGTGCCGGGCATCGACTCCCGGCCGGCCGGTACTGGCTTCCGGCCGGCCGGTACTGGCTCCTGGTTGGCGGGCAATGGCTCCTGGTTGGCGGGCACTGGCTCCTGGTTGGCGGGCACTGGCTCCCGGCCGGCGGGCATCGGGTCCCGGCCGGCGGGCATCGGCTCCCGGCCGGCGGGCACCGGGTCCCGGCCGGCGGGTGCCGGAGGTGCCCCGCGCGGACTCCGGCCGGACGGCGGCGCCTCACCGCTGCCCTCGAAGTCCCTCTGCGCCCGACGTGTGCCTGCTCCGGCCGCTACAGACTTGAGTACAAAAATGAATCGCGCGATGAGTACGAGGATGACTCGCCGTGGGTCCGGACGGGCAGCTTCCGGCTGTGAGTCACATCTGTACTCAAGTCTGTAGCGTCCCCGGAGGTGTGTTTCGCCGCCGAACTCCGCAACCTGCCGCGCCGGGGAAACGTCGCGCCCCGCCGCTACCGAGGATGAGCCACGCCGCCCGTCCCGCCCGAGCCGCCGCGCCGCCCGTCCCGCCGCGCCGCCCGTCCCGCCGTGCCGCCCGTCCCGCCGCGCCGAGCCGCCGCGCCGAGCCGCCCCGCCGCGCCGAGCCGCCCGTCCCGCCGCTCATCCCGCCGGTGTCGTCCGCGCCGCCCCGCCCCGCCGCCCCGTCCGCGCCGGGGTGCCCTGCCCTTGCCCCCAGAAGGAGCCGGTAGGGCAGGCTGGTCAGCGGCCGCCGACGGAGCGGTAGTAGGTCTTCTCGGCGGTGGCCAGGCTGAAGGTCTGCTTCGCCTCCGGCATCGGCACCACCACCAGGCCGGGGCGGTCCACCAGCCGGGGCGTGCCGGGCGGCACCGACAGGGCCGAGTCCCGGTTGCCCCGCCAGGTCAGCACCACCAGCGGCTGCCCCGGCACCGGCAGCACGTACGTCTGCAGCGGGTTGGCGCGGTCGGCGGGGGAGACCACCGGCGCGCCGTCGCCGGCCGGGCGGTAGACCACGGCGGTCACCGTGCCGGCGGCCGTCTCCCAGCTGAGCTGCTCCAGGTCGCCCGGGTCGCCGCCACCCAGCGCCATCTCGCCGATGCCCCGCACGGCCACCTTCTCCACCGGCCAGGACTCGGGCACCGACGCGGGCGCGTCCCGGTCGCCGATCCGGCGTGGGATGCTGCCGAACGGCCCCTGCTCACCGGCGAGGACGCAGGTGTCCAACCCGTCCAGGGCCCGCCGGCCGGAGCCGGTCTCGTCCCGGACCAGCGGGTAGCGCGGGTCGGTGGTGGCGGTGCCCAGGTCGAGCAGCCGGTCGGCGGCCCGGCCACGCGGCAGCGACTCGGTGGCGCGCAGTGTCGCCGTCACCGGCACCGCCGCGCACCGCGGCACCGGCACCCGGCCGGTCAGTCCGTCGGTGACCATCAGCGCCCGGCCGTCCGGGCCGAGCAGCCGCTCCACCCGCCCGGAGACCAGGTACCGGCGGCCGTCGGCCAACTGCACCGGGAGCACGTCGGCATAGGCGAGATAACCGGGGTCGGTGTACTCGGTGGCCCGGTCGACCGTGTACCGGCCGTCCGTGCCGCTGAGCTGGAGCAGCCAGGACGCCGCCTCGCCGGGCACGTCGGCGGCGACCAGGGCCAGCCGGGCGTCGTCCACCTCGCCGGACCAGAGGATGCCGGAGGAGGGCAGGTGGGCCCGGTCGTCGATCGGGGACCGCCAGGCGCGTACCGCCTCGGTCACCGCCTCGGTGGCGGCGGCGTCACCGGCGAGCGAGCCGCGCGGCGGCCACACCCGCAGCGTGCCGTCCAGGCTGTCGTAGCCGACCCGCAGCTCCCGGGCCTGGCGCTCGGCGACCGGACCGCAGGCGGTCACGGCCAGCGCCAGGGTGAGCAGTGCGGTGACCGTCGTGCCGCGGCGGCGGACTGAAGCCACCTGTACGCCCCCGATCGCCTCGCCGATGTCGGAAGCCCACATGGTACGCAACGGCCGGCGGCCGGTCGGCGCTGGTCTGCCCTGCCGGGCTCCGGCCACAAGGGACTCCCGCGTGGATTTCGTCTGATTTTTCGGCTCCGGTAGACTCCGCCGACTGTGACGTCTGTCGAGCCCCGTGGCGCATCCGCACCGGACCCCGACGCCTCCGGCGGCCCCGGCCGCGGCGCGACGGCCACTGCCACCGCACCGCCCCCACCGGCGACGGACGCCCCCGGTCCGAGCCCCGTCGGCCGCACCCCGGCCGGCGACGCCGCAGGTCCCGCGCCCTCCGCCGCCCCCGGCCGCGCACCCGCCGCAGGTCCCGCGCCCTCCGCCGCCCCCGGCCGCGTACCCACCGCAGGTCCCGCGCCCTCCGCCGCCGCCCCCGGCCGCGCACCCGCCGCCGGCCCTGCGCCGCCGGCCGGGGCGGCACCCGTGCAGGCGCCTCCCGGGCCCACCCGCCCCGGGACGGAGCCGACGACCGACGCGCCGGCCGGTGGCGGCCGGACGGTGGTCGTACCCGGGAAGGGACCGGCGGGAGCGGAGCGG
The DNA here is from genome assembly GCF_900090295.1 of Micromonospora coxensis. Lineage (NCBI taxonomy): Bacteria > Bacillati > Actinomycetota > Actinomycetes > Micromonosporales > Micromonosporaceae > Micromonospora > Micromonospora coxensis. Next base: position 5,252,634 of record NZ_LT607753.1, read on the forward strand.
GACGGCGCGACGGCGGCCGGGCGGTCCCGGCGCTGGCGCTGGACGGCCCGGCGCAAGGACCTCGCGGTCTACGCGGTGTTCCTGCTGGCCGCGTTCTGGGTGACCAGCCAGATCTGGGTGGACCCGGCCGGTCGGGTCGCCTCGCTCTACAGCAGCGACCCGGCGCAGGTGCAGTTCTTCCTCGCCCACTCGGTGCGGGTGGTGCTGCACGGGGACTTCCCGTTCTACACCGACCAGTTCAACTACCCCGACGGCGTCAATCTGATGGCCAACACGGCGGTGCTGGCGCTGGGCATCCCGATGGTGCCGATCACCCTGCTCTTCGGGCCGGCCGTCTCCTTCGTGGTGCTGGTCACCCTCGGCCTGGCCGGCACCGCCGCGACCTGGTACCACGTGTTCTCGCGACACCTCGTGCGCCGCCGGCTGGCCGCCGCGGTCGGCGCCTGGTTCTGCGGGTTCTCACCGGCGATGCTGTCGCACGCCAACTGGCACCCCAACATCATCTCCCAGTGGCTGCTGCCGTTCATCGTCTGGCGGGTCATGGTGCTGACCCGGTCGGCCCGCCCGGTGCGCGACGGCGTGCTGCTCGCCCTGCTGGTCACCGCGCAGGCGTTCATCAACGAGGAGATCCTGCTCTTCACCGCGCTGGCCTGCGGCGTCTTCCTCATCGCGATGGTGGCGCAGCGGCGGGCGCTCTGGTCGGCGGCCTGGCGTCCGCTGGCGATCGGGCTGCCGGTCTGCACGCTGGTCGCCGGCTCGCTGCTGGCGTACCCGCTCTACATCCAGTTCGCCGGGCCGATGGCTTACCACGGGCTCAGCGACGCGGTCCGCGACTACGGCAACGACATCGCCGCCTTCTTCGCCCCCGGCTCGCCCACCTTCGGCGGCCACGAGCGGGCCAACGTCAACCTGGCGCCGAACTACTCCGAGGAGAACGCCTTCTTCGGTTGGAGCCTGTCGCTGCTCGCCGTCGGCATCGTGATCTGGCTGCGCCGGGAGGTGCTGGTCCGGGCGCTCGCCGCCACCGGGCTCTTCTTCGCGGTGCTCTCCCTCGGCGAGCGGGTGTCGTGGTGGGACCGGGAACTCGTCACCGGCCCCTGGGACCTGCTGGTCCGGCTGCCGCTGCTCGACGCGGTGGTGCCGACCCGGTTCGCCATGATCACCAGCGTGGTGATCGGGATGCTGCTGGCGCTCGCCGTCCAGCGGGCCTGGACGCTGCGCGGCCCCGAGTGGCGGCACGCGAAGACGGTGACGGTCGCCGCGCTGGTCCTCGCCCTGCTGCCGATCGTGCCGATGCCGCTGAAGGTGACCACCCGCCCGCCGGTGCCGGACTTCATCACCGCCGGCCGCTGGCGGGAGTACGTCGGCCCCGGGCAGACCCTGGTGCCGGTGCCCGTGCCGAGCATGGGCAACACCCACGGCATGCGTTGGGCCGCCTCCACCAACCTCGACTTCAAGATCCCCGGTGGCTACTTCCTCGCCCCGCGCAACGGCAACACCGGCGACCCGGGACGCTTCGGCGGCCGGCCCAGCGGGATCGGGGAACTGCTCGACGAGGTCGCCACCACCGGCCGCACCCCGAAGCTCAACGACCGGCAACGCCGCCGCAGCCTGGACGAACTGCGGCACTGGAACGCCGCGGTGCTGGTCCTGCCGCTGCGTCAGCACAACGCCGAGCCGCTGCGGCGCACCGTCGAGCAGCTCGTCGGGCCGGCCCGCAAGGACCGGGACGTGTGGGTGTGGGACGTCCGGCCGCTCTCGGCCCGGACCACCGCTTCCTGACGCCCTGACGCCCTGACGCCCTGACGCCCTGACGCCCTGACGCCCTCCCGGGCCCGGGGCAGCGCCGGGCCGGCCGGTGAGCGCGCCGGCCCGGCGGGGCGGGCTCAGCCGACCAGCGGGCGCACGTCCCACAGCCACACGTCGTCGACCCGCTGCGCCGGCCCGAGCAGCCCGGTCATCAGGTCGCGCAGCACCGCCTCGCGCGGGTGGGCGCCGAGCACCACCACCGACGCCTTCCAGAACCGCAGGTCCGCCACCGCCTGGCGGCGGTTCTCCTCGGTCAGCGCCGGGACCGCGCCGGCGTCCATGGTGGCGTAGATCAGGGTGCTGGTCGGCCGGTTCGGTGCGCCGAAGACGCCCTCACCGTTCTCGTTCGGGCCGATGAAGTAGCCCCCCGGTACGGGGAACTCGTGCCCGGTCAGCGCGCTCCAGCGCAGCGTGGGCAGGCCGTGCACGTTGCTCGGGATCGGCACCGGCACCAGCGTGCGCCCCTGCGGCACGTACGGCCGCCAGCCGCCGGCGGTGATGAAGCGCGGCGGCGGGTCCACGTGCTGCGCCGGCAGCGGGCGCGGGAAGAGCGGCAGCACGGCGAGCGCGACCGCCGCGTACCCGACCGGCCGGACCCAGCGGCGGCGGACCGGCGCCCCGGCGTCGCCGGCCGGGGCGGCGTCGTCGCCCGGGGCGCGCGGGGCCGGGGCCGGGCGGCGGCCGTGCCGCGCCGCCGCGTCCCAGGCCAGCGCGAGCAGGACGCCGACCGCCGCGGTCACCACCAGGGCGAGCCGGGTCGGCATCATCATCTCCACCAGCGGCACGTCGTCCGGGATGTACGCCCACGGGCCGTCGACGGTGGTCTCCACGCCGTCGAAGCGCACCTTCGGGCCGATCGACGCGACGGTGAAGACCACCACCAGCACGCCGGCGATCCGGGCGGCCAGCGACCGCCGCCACAGCAGCACCAGGGCGGCGAGCGCCACCAGCACCAGCGGCCAGCCGAACCAGGTGTTCTGCTCGGTCAGGCCGATGGTCTTCTCCACCGCCTCGTCACCGGCGACCGTGTCCCGGGCGAAGGTGACGAAGGCCATCAGGTCCTCGCCCCAGTTGTGGAAGACACCGCCCTGCAGGCCGCGGTAGGACTGCGGGCCGTTGAACTGCCACCAGATCGGGTACGCGGTCAGCGCCAGGGCGATCCCGCCGCCGAGGCCGAGCGCGGCCAGGAAGCCGCCGGCCCGCTCCCGCGCCGCGCGCGGTCGCTGCGCCACGTACGCCAGCACGATGACCAGGCAGGCCAGCGCGGTGAGCAGCAGCATCTCCTCGTTGATGAAGATCTGGTACGCCACCAGCAGCCCCAGCACCACCCCGTCACGCCGCCACCGGCCGGGCCGGCCCAGGCGCAGCACCCGCGCCACGATCACCGGCAGCAGGAAGTTGGAGACGAAGTTGGGCTGCCCGTTGGCGTGGTGCACGATGCCCGGGGCGAAGCCGAGGAACGCGCCGCCGACGAACGCCGCCGCCCGCGAGCGCACCAGGTGCCGGGAGAGCATCCAGTACGACGTGGCCGCGGTCGCGGCGAGCGCGCCGCCCAGGTAGAGCGCGTACGTCACCTGGGGTCCGAAGAGGAGGGTGATCGGGGCCAGCGGGATGGTCATGCCCAGCAGCGAGGTGTTGGCCATCATGTTCACCCCGTCCGGGGCGTTCTGCCGGGTGCTGAACAGCGGGTTCTCCAGGTGACGCACCGAGTACGCGCCGTGGGAGAAGAGCCACTCGAACCAGCTGTGGTCGGTCGGCAGGTGCGAGGAGACCCGGTGCTGCACGTCCACCCAGTAGTTCAGGCACACGAGAACGCCGAGCAGCACATAGGCTCCGATGGCCAGGACGTCGGCCCGGCGAGGCCGCCGACGCGGCCACCGTGTCGGGTCGGCCGCCGAGGGCGCGACCGCGTCCGTCGCGGACGTCGGGTTCAACGAGGGATCTACCACCGGCACAGCCACGACGGGCCATCGTACAGGCGGTGACGGGTCGTCCCCGCCGGCCGGTGGGGCGACGGCGTGGGGCACGGAGGCGGGGAGGGCTGGGCGTGGCACTCATCGACCTGGGCGACGTGCGCGAGGAGCCGGTGACCGACCCGGGTGAGCGCCCGCCCCGCGCCGTCGGGCGGCCGGCCCGGATCGTCGCGGTGCTGGTGACCGCGTTGCTGACGCTGGCCGGGGCCGCGCCACCGGACCGGCCGGCCTTCTTCACCGTGCCGGCCACCCCCACCACGGCGGCCTTCGTCCACGGTGACCGGCTCTTCGTCGTCGCGCCGGCCGAGCAGTCGGCGGAACGGACGGGGGAGCTGACCGCGTACGCGGTGCCGGCGCGGGGGCGCGGCACGCTCACCCCGCTGTGGCGGGCGTCCCTGCCGCTGCCGCTCGGCGGCGCCTCCGCGTCGGCGTTCGTCGTCGGCGACGTGGTGCTGGTCACCGCCGACGTGGCCGCGGAGGGGGCGGCCCGCAGCCACGCCTTCGACGCGGCCACCGGCCGGCCGCGCTGGAACCTGCCGGGCAGCCCCGCCAGCACCGGCGACCCGCTGCTGCTCTACACCGGCGGGCAGGGGCCGGACGCGGTCAGCGCCGTCGACCCCGCCACCGGCCGGGTCCGCTGGTCGGTGCCGACGCTGCCGGACGCCACCAGCTTCCGCTTCCGCCCCGACGGCCTCGACCGGATCGTGCTCAGCCCCTCCACCGGCCCGGTGGAGGTCTGGGACGCCCGCAGCGGGCAGCGGCTGGTCAGCCGGGACCTGCGCCCCGACGGGCTGTCCGTCTGGCAACGCGCCCAGCCGGTCGGCGACCTGCTGCTCGTGGTCCGGCACCACGCGGCGCTGGTCACCGCGTACGGGCTGGGTGAGCTGGACCGGCGCTGGGAGGTCCGACTCGGCCTGGTCGGGTACTTCGAGCCCTGCGGCGCGCTGATCTGCGCGCACGGCCAGACCGGCGGGATCACCGCGCTGGACCCGGCGACCGGCGCGACCCGGTGGCGGGTCGACCGGTGGGCCGGGGTGCTGACCGAGCAGGGCGGCCGGCTGCTGGTCAGCGGGCCGGGCAGCGGCAGCCAGGAGTCCTTCGCGATCCTCGACGCGGCGACCGGCCGGCTCGTCGCCGACCTCGGCACCTGGGACCTGATCGGCTGGGATCCCGTCGACGGCCGGCTGACCGCCGTGCGTCCGGCCGGCACCGGGCGGCTGGTGCTCGGTGAACTCGACGTCGCCGGGGCCCGGGCCCACCGCCGCGACCTGCTCACCGGTGTCACCGGCAACTGCCGGACCGGGCGGACGGTGCTGCTGTGCCGGATGACCGGCGGCGAGTACGGCGTGTGGCGGCTCGCCCGCTGATCACCAGTTGGCCTGCGCGGGCGGCGGCGGCAGCGCCACCGACGCCGGGTGGATCACGTACGCGGCCCCGCCGCTGCCGCCCTGCCAGGCGGCCTCGAACCGGCGCCGGTCGACCGTCCGGCGCACCGACTCGTCGTCCGGGGCGTACGGGTCGTTGAGCACCGGGTCGCCGGCGTCGGTGAAGCCGACCAGCACCATCAGGTGCCCCCGGGTGTCGTAGTCCAGCCCGGGCACCTGGCCGGCCCGGAACGCGGCGGAGAGCACCAGCGGGATCCCGGCGGCCACGAACGCCTCCGCCTCGGCCAGCGAGCGCAGCCGGGTGACGAACGCTTCCACCCCGTGCAGTCCGGCGTACGCGGTGTTGAAGGACCAGTTGCCGCACCCCTGGTACGCGTCGTCGTAGCAGTGCCGGGCGGCGTGCACCACGACGGGCCGGGGGCCGGGCGGGTCGACCCAGGCGTAGCGCTGCGGTGGCGGCCCGGCGCCCCACCAGGCGAGCACCATGGAGGTGCAGGTGGGGCTGCACCAGGAGTCCCCACCGCCGCCCCAGCGCGTCTCGTCGCCGGTGTGCCGGCGCTGGGAGAAGCGCGGCACGTCCAGCACCCTGCCCCGGGCCCCCGCGCCGGCCCACCCCGCCACCGACCCGGCTCCGCCGCCGCCCGCCGACCCTGCCTGCCCTGCCGGCAGGCCGGCCGCCGGGCCGTCCGTCGGGCCGGCGGTGAGGCTGTCCGTCACACCGCCTGTCACATCGCCTGTCGCACCGCCCCCCGGCCCGGCTGTCGGGCCGGGGGGCGGCGCGCCGGTGGCGACCGCGCCGATGGTGTGCAGCGTGGGGCCGGCGGACGCGCCGCGCGGGCGCAGCAGGGTCACCCGGACCTGCCAGCCGGTCACCGTGGCCGCGTCCACCACCAGGGTGTCGGTGTCGACGTGGGCGTCGGGGTCCCGCTGGCCCGGCACCGAGCAGCGGTGGGCCGGCTCCTCGCCCTCGGCCCACCGGGCCAGGCGGTACCAGCCGGTGCCGGGGGCGTCGTCGTGCCAGCCGCGCACCTCCACCTCGATCCAGCAGCCCGGCGGCGTCCGCGCGGTCCAGGACGGCACGATCTCGCGTACGCCGAAGCCGGCGGAGACCGGGGGAGAGGTCCAGCTGCCGGACTCGTGCGGGCCGTCCGGGTCGGGTGGTCGCGGGTCGGCCAGCGCCAAGCCGTGCGCGGTGGCCCGCACCCCGTCGGCGGTGCCCGGGCACGCCCCGGTGGTCAGCCGGAATCCCCGGTAGAAGACGTCCCGCCCCGTCATGGCCCCTCCGGTCCTCGACGATCGACGACGGCAGCATCGCGTACCCGGGCGGCGCCGGCAACGGCGGCGGTCCGTGACGGGTGGTTTGGCGGCCGGCGCTAGGTTGTCGGACAGGTCGGCGAGGAGGTCGGGATGCGGGTGCTGGTGGTCGAGGACGAGCGGAACCTCGCCGACGCGATCGCGCGCGGGTTGCGTAAGCGCGGCATGGCGGTCGACGTGGCGTACGACGGCGACGCCGGCCACGAGGCGGCCTTCGTCACCCGGTACGACGTGGTGGTGCTGGACCGGGACCTGCCCGGCATGCACGGCGACCAGATCTGCGCCGAGCTGGCCGCCTCCGGCACGCTGACCCGGGTGCTGATGCTGACCGCCAGCGACAGCGTGGCCGACCGGGTGCAGGGTCTGGGGCTCGGCGCCGACGACTACCTGCCCAAGCCGTTCGCCTTCGACGAGCTGGTCGCCCGGGTGCAGGCGCTGGGCCGGCGGGCCACCCCGGCCGCGCCGCCGGTGCTGGAGGTCGCCGACGTGGTGATCGACCCGGCCCGTCGGGTGGTCACCCGGGCCGGCGTGCCGGTCGACCTGACCAACAAGGAGTTCGGGGTCCTCTGCGAGCTGGTCAAGGCGCGGGGCGCGGTGGTCTCCAGCGAGGAGCTGCTGGAGCGGGTCTGGGACGCCAACACCGACCCGTTCACCACCATCGTCCGGGTGACCGTGATGACCCTGCGCAAGAAGCTCGGCGACCCGCAGCTGATCGAGACGGTGGTCGGCGCCGGCTACCGCACGGCGGAGGTGGTGGCGTGAGCGTGCGTCCCACGTTGCGGTTGCGGCTGACCCTGCTGAACGGGGTGCTGCTGGTCGGCGCGGGCGCGATCCTGATGGTGCTGGCCTGGCTGCTGGTCCGTGACGCGTTGCGCCCCAGCGACGAGCTGCGCCCGGGCACCACGGTGCTGCTGGCCGACGGCCGGTCCCTCGACGCCGCCGTGTGGCAGCGTCAACTGGTCGACGCCGCCTCGCAGGAGCTGCTGGTCAAGGGGTTGATCGCGCTGCTGGCGATCAGCGTGGTCGGGGTCGCCGGGGCGTACCTGGTGGCCGGGCGGGCGCTGCGTCCGCTGCACCAGGTCACCGCCACCGCCCGCCGGCTCGGCGAGGCCACCCTCGACCAGCGGATCGGCTGGTCCGGGGCGGACGACGAGGTCGCCGAGCTGGCCCGCACCTTCGACGCGATGCTGGACCGGATCACCGCCGCCTTCGAGGCGCAGAAACGCTTCGTGGCCAACGCCTCGCACGAGCTGCGTACCCCGCTGGCGGTGATGCGGACCGAGATCGACGTGACGCTCAGCGACGGCGAGGCGGACACCGCCGAGTACCGCCGGATGGCCACCGTGGTCCGCGACGCCTCCGAGCGGGCCAACGGCCTGGTCGACGCGCTGCTGGTGCTGGCCCGCAGCGAGGCCCAGGCCGGGCGCGGGCTGGCCCGCCGTACCGAGTGCGACCTGGCCACCGGGACGGCCAACGCGCTGTCGGCGATGTCCCGGGAGGTGGAGCGGATCGGGCTGCGGGTGCAGACCTCGCTCAAACCGGCCCCGGTGGTCGGCGACCCGGGCCTGCTCGACCGGCTGGCCGGCAACCTGATCGAGAACGCGGTGCGTTACAACCACCTGCACGGCCGGCTCTGGGTGCGTACCGGCACCGACGGGCGGACGTCCTGGCTGGTGGTCCGCAACACCGGGTTCGAGGTGGACCAGGCCGACGTGCCGGGGCTGTTCGAGCCGTTCCGGCGCGGTGGCCGGGAGCGGACCGGCGCGCGCGGCTCCGGGCTGGGGCTCTCCATCGTCCGGGCGGTCTGCGACGCGCACGGTGGCAACGTGCAGGTCTCCGCCCAGCGCGGCGGGGGTCTGGAGGTGACCGTCACGCTGCCGGCGGCGGACACCGGCGCCGCGACGTGAGCGGACCTCTTGTGCGGTGGACCGAAGGCTGACATGATCATCGGAGTCAGCCCGACGGGTGAGAGGAGGTGCGGTCCCATGTCCACCATGTCGATCACCGCGCCCCGCCCGGTCCGCCGCTGACATCCCACGCACGCGGGGCGCTTCCATCCATCTGCGGAGGAACCACCGTGAGTGCACGGATCCACAACATCGGCATCGACTGCCGCGACACGTACGCCCTGGCCGGCTTCTGGGCCCAGGTCTTCGAGTGCCCCCGCCAGCCGGACGACTTCCCGGGGGACCCGGAGGCGATGCTGCTGCCGCCGGGCGGGCCGGAGGTGCTCTTCCTGGCCGTGCCGGAGGGCAAGACGGTGAAGAACCGCCTGCACCTGGACCTCGAACCCGCCGACCGGAGCCGGGACGAGGAGGTCGAGCGGCTGCTCGGCATCGGCGCCGTCCTGGTGGCCGACCAGCGCCGGGCCGACGGCACCGGCTGGGTGGTGCTGGCCGACCCGGAGGGCAACGAGTTCTGCGTGCTGCGCAGCGCCGCCGAGCGGGCGGCCACCACCGGCTGACGGACGGGGCCGGCGTCCAGGTGGACGCCGGCCCCGGTCACGCCGTACGGGTCAGTTCTTCTGCTCGATCGCCGCGCGCATGGCGGGCAGCTCGGCCGCCGCCTCCTGGCCGCTCTTGAAGTAGACGATGATCATGCCGAGGCTGCCCTTGTCGCTCCACACGCAGACGCCCAGCGGCACGTTCGCGGCCTCGGCGTCGCCGCACTTGGCCACCCCGCCGAGCGGGCCGGCGTCGACGGTCTTCATCTGTGCGATCTTCACCTCGCTCTGGCCCGCGCCGGCGATGGTGTCCTCGAGGGTCTTCTCCGGGTCCGCGTTCAGGCCGGAGGCCGCCGCGATCATGACCAGGTCCTTCTTGGCGGGCGTGCCGTAGAACGCGCCGGCGGTGCTGGTCGCGTCCGGAAGGGACTTGTTCAGCTGCGCCTCGAGCTCCTTGGCACCCTCGGTGAGCGCCGGGTCGGTGGACTTGGCCCGGCCGGCGAGGGTGTCCGGCGCGACGACTCGGGTGTTGATGGCCTCGACACCCTCCTTGACCTCGTCCTTCACGGCGAAGAACGCGATCGCGGCGCCGCCCAGGCAGAGCACCAGCACCACGGCGAGCGAGATCAGCACGATCTTGCCGACGTTGGACTTCTTCTTCTGCGGCGCGCCGCTGGGGTCGCCGAACGGCTGGCCGGGCTGCGCCGGGAACACCGTCGGCTGCGACGGGGCCGGGTAACCACCCGGCTGCTCCTGCTGCGGCGGCGGGTACGAGCCGTGGGGCGCGCCGTTGTCCGGCTGCGAGGGATAGGGATTGGCCGGCGGCTGGGACATCAGGTCAGCTCCAGATCATCAGGTGAGGACGGGTGATCTTAGGCCGGGCCACCGCCCGCCCGCTGTCCCGTCCGACTCCGGGTCGGGCCGGCCCAGGAGCTGTTCCGACCCGGTGGCCGTGGTCGTCCACAGGGGACGCCACGGCCACCGTGACCTGCGGATCCTGCCGTCAGGACCGCTTCTCGACCTGGCCCCGGATGGTGGCGAACTCGGCCTTGGCCTTGGACGCGGAGGAGAAGAACATCACGATCATGCCGACGCTGCCCTCGTCGGCCCAGACGCAGACGCCGAGCGCGATGCCGGAGCTCTTGCCGTCGCCGCACTTGGCCACCCCGCCCAGCGGCCCGGGGTTGATCGAGGCGACCTTGCGCACCGACAGGGAGGTGGAGAGGCTCTTGATCGCGTCGTCGAGTTCCTTCTCCGGCAGCAGGACCGGGCCGGAGACGCCGGAGATCATCACCATGTTCCGCTTGGCGGCGCTGCCGTAGAAGGCGCCCACCGCGCCGGTCTCGTTGGTGACGTCGCTCTTCATGTCCCGGACCATCTCGTCGGCGATCCGGCGCAGCTGCGGCTCGGTGTTCTTCGCCCGGCCGGCGAGGGTCGTCGGGGTGACCAGACGGATCTCCGGGGCCGGTTCCGGTTCCACCTCCTCCTCGGACTCCGACGGGGTCGGCTCCGGCGCGGCGCCGGTCGTGGCGCCCAGCGACGGCGACGGGGTGGGGGTCGGCTTCTCGTCGTCGCCGGAGAGGGCCACGTACGCCAGCCCGCCCCCGCCGAAGCAGAGCACCAGCAGCCCGACCAGGGCCAGCGAGAGGATCAGCCCCAGCCCGGACTTCTTCGGCGGCGGGGCGGGCGGCAGCCCGTACGCCGGGGCGCCGGCGAAGCCGTCCGGCGGCACCGCCGGGTACCCGGCCGGCTGCGCGCCCGGGTAGCCGACCGGCGACCCCGGCGGCTGGACGCCCGCCTGCCCAGGCTGGTACATCGGGTACGGCGCGGTGGGCTGCGGGGCGGGCGGGTACCCGTACGCCTGGGTGGGCTCGTGGTGGCCGCCCTGCTGCGGGACCTGCGGCCACGCCTGCGCCGGCGGTTGGGCGCCCGGATGGCTGCCCGGCGGCCAGTCGCCGGGCGGCGGGGGCGGGAACGATCCGGGCTCCGGCTGCGTGGACCAGGGGTCGACCGGCGGTGTGGACATGATCAGCTCCAGGCGAAGATGAGAACGCGTGATGGTAGCGAGCCGCGGGCCGGCTCCGCTGCCCCGCACCGAGTCTGCCCCGCTGCCGCAAGCCGGCGCTCCGTGGCGGTCACCGCCTCGGCCAGCTCCACGACGGCCCGGTGCCGGTGGCCGACCGTCGGGAAAGACGACCGCGGTGGCCGGCGACCCCGGCAGGGGACGCCGACCACCGCGGTCGCGGGGGAGCGGAGGATCAGCCGCGCAGGCTGGCGAGGCCGCGCGGCAGGAACCGCTGGCCGGTGACCTGCTCGGAGGTGCCGGTCCGGTCCAGGTACGGCGTCACGCCGCCCAGGTGGAACGGCCAGCCGGCGCCGAGGATCATGCACAGGTCGATGTCCTGCGCCTCGGCGACGACGCCCTCGTCGAGCATGAGCCGGATCTCCTGCGCCAGCGCGTCGAGCGCGTTCTGGCGCACCTGCTCCTCGGTGAGCGGCTGGTCGCCGACCACGAGCAGCTTGGCGACCTCGTCGTTGATCTGGTCGTCGACCACGATCGGCTGGCCCGAGTCGGCGATCCGCTTGAGGTTCTCGCTGACGTCGAACCGGTCCGGGAAGGCCGCGTGCAGGGTGCCGCCCACGTGGTACGCCACGGCCGGGCCGACCAGCTGGAGCAGGGCGAGCGGCCGCATCGGCAGGCCCAGCGGGTCCAGCGCGCGGTTCGCCACCTCCAGCGGGGTGCCCTGGTCGACGGCCGCGAAGACCGTGCCGAGGAAGCGGGTGAGCAGCCGGTTGACCACGAACGCCGGGGCGTCCTTCACCAGCACGCTCGACTTCTTCAGCTGCTTGCCGACCGCGAACGCGGTGGCCAGCGTGGCGTCGTCGGTCCGCTCGCCGCGGACGATCTCCAGCAGCGGCAGCACGGCGACCGGGTTGAAGAAGTGGAAGCCGACGACCCGCTCCGGGTGCTCCAGCTCCTCGGCCATCGCGGTGATCGACAGGCTGGAGGTGTTGGTGGCGAGCACCGCCTCCGGCTTGACGATCTTCTCCAGCTCGGCCCAGACCTGCTTCTTGACGTTCAGGTCCTCGAAGACGGCCTCGATGACGAAGTCGGCGTCGGCGAAGACGCCCTTGTCGACCGAGCCGCTGACCAGGCCGTACAGCTTGGCGGCGGTGCCCTTGTCCATCCGGCCCTTGCTGACGGCCTTCTCGATCTGGGCGTGCACGTAGCCGACGCCCTTGTCGACGCGGGCCTGGTCCAGGTCGGTCATCACGACCGGCACCTGCAGGCGGCGGGCGAAGAGCAGGGCGAGCTGGCTGGCCATCAGGCCGGCGCCGACGATGCCCACCTTGGTGACCGGGCGGGCCAGGCCCTTGTCCGGCGCGCCGGCCGGCCGCTTGGCCCGCCGCTGCACCAGGTCGAAGGCGTACAGGCCGCTGCGCAGCTCCTCGGAGAAGACCAGGTCGGCCAGGGCCTCGTCCTCGGCGGCGGTGCCGGTGGCGAAGTCGGCGTCCTTCGCCGTCTCCAGCAGGTCCAGCGCCTTGTACGCGGCCGGGACCGCGCCGTGCAGCCGCTGGTCGAGGGTCTGCCGGGCGAAGTAGAGCACGCCCGCCCACATGTCCTTGTCGACCTCGGGACGGGTCACGGTGACCTCGCCCCGGACCACGCCGGCGGCCCACTCCAGGGACCGCTCCAGGAAGTCCGCCGGCTCCAGCAGCACGTCCGCGATGCCCATCTCGGCGGCCTGCTTCGGCTTGAGCATCTTGTTCTGCATCAGCGGGTTCTGGATGATCACCTGGGTCGCCGCCGGGATGCCGATCAGGTTCGGCAGCAGCTGGGTGCCGCCCCAGCCGGGGACCAGGCCCAGGGAGACCTCGGGCAGCGCGAGCGCCGCCGCGCCGGCCGACAGCGTCCGGTAGTGGCAGTGCAGCGCCAGCTCCAGGCCGCCACCCATGGCCGCGCCGTTGACGAACGCGAAGGTCGGCACCTCGCTGTCCTTCAGGCGGGCGAAGACCCGGTGGCCCAGCCGCCCGACCTCCAGCGCCTGGTCCCGGTCGGCGAGCTGCGGCAGGCTGGTGATGTCCGCGCCGACGCAGAAGATGTACGGCTTGCCGGTGACCGCGATGAACGCCGGGTTCGCCGCCAGCGCGGCGGTGATCGCCTCGTCCAGGCTGGTCAGGCCGCCCGGGCCGAAGCTGTTCGGCTTGGTGTGGTCGAAGCCGTTGTCGAGCGTGATCAGGGCGGCCGGACGGTCCAGCCCCGGTACGTTCACCTGGCGCAGCAGCGCCTTGGTGACGACCTCGTTCGGTGCGGCGAGCGCGCTCACTTGTTGCCCTCCCAGTGCGGGTTCTCCCAGATCACGGTGCCGCCCATGCCGATGCCGATGCACATGGCGGTGAGGCCGTAGCGGACCTCGGGGTGCTCGGCGAACTGCCGGGCGAGCTGGGTCATCAGCCGCACGCCCGAGGAGGCCAGCGGGTGGCCGATGGCGATCGCGCCGCCCCACGGGTTGACCCGCGGGTCGTCGTCGGCGATGCCGAAGTGGTCGAGGAAGGCGAGCACCTGCACGGCGAAGGCCTCGTTCAGCTCGAACAGGCCGATGTCGTCGATGGTCAGCCCGGCGATGCGCAGCGCCTTCTCGGTCGACGGGATCGGGCCGACGCCCATCACCTCGGGCTCGACGCCGACGAAGCCGTACGACACCAGCCGCATGGCGATCGGGAGGCCCAGCTCGCGGGCGGTCTCCTCGGCGGCGAGCAGGCTGGCGGTGGCGCCGTCGTTCAGGCCGGCCGCGTTGCCCGCGGTGACCCGGCCGTGCGGGCGGAACGGGGTCTTGAGGGTGGCGAGCTTCTCCAGGGAGGTCTCCCGGGGCGCCTCGTCCACGGTCGCCAGGCCCCAGCCGGCCTCCGGGTCGCGGATCGCGACCGGCACCAGGTCGCCCTGGAGCTTGCCGTTGGCGTACGCCTTGGCGGTCTTCTGCTGGGAGGCGAGCGCGAACGCGTCGGTGCGCTCCTTGGTGATCTGCGGGACCCGGTCGTGCAGGTTCTCCGCGGTGGCCCCCATCACCAGGGCGGACGGGTCGACCAGCTTCTCCGCGATGATCCGCGGGTTGGGGTCGACGCCCTCGCCCATCGGGTGCCGGCCCATGTGCTCGACACCGCCGGCGATGGCGATGTCGTACGCCCCCATGGCGATGCCGCCGGCGACGGTGGTGACGGCGGTCATCGCGCCGGCGCACATCCGGTCGATGGCGAAGCCGGGCACGGTCTTGGGCAGGCCGGACAGCAGGGCGGCGGTGCGGCCGATGGTGAGGCCCTGGTCGCCGATCTGGGTCGTCGCCGCGATGGCGACCTCCTCCACCCGCTCCGGCGGCAGCTGCGGGTTACGGCGCAGCAGCTCGCGGATGCAGCGGATCACCAGGTCGTCGGCGCGGGTGTTGGCGTACATGCCACCCGCCTTGCCGAACGGGGTGCGGACGCCGTCGACGAAGACGACATCCCTAACTTCACGGGGCACTTGGAGCCTCCTCTTCGACCATGATTCGCCCTGCGCGCCGCCGGGCGGCGCTACGGACCGAACGAAGGTCGGCCGGCGCTGGCGTTTCCCCGGATGCTACTCGTCAGTAACCAACCCCGACACCACCCCCCGTGTGGCCCACCCCACACTCTCGCCTCCCGCCCTGACCCCTCGCTGTCGATCACGAAGTTCGCGTCCACGGCACGGCGTGTCGCGGACGCGAACTTCGTGATCGAGCGGGTATGGGCGGGGTCAGGGAGTGGGGGTGGGGAGGGCCTCGGTGAGGGCGGCCACGAGCAGGTGCAGCTGCCACTCGCGGGCGCCGAAGCCGCGCAGCACCTCGGCGACGGTCTCCTCGGTGATCTCGTCCGGGGGTTGCCAGGCCAGCCGACGGATCGAGTCGGGGGCGATCAGGTTCTCCGGCGGGAGGTCGTGCTCACCCGCAACCCGGACCACGATCTCCCGGCAGCGGGCCAGCCGGCCGGCCGCCACCGGATCGCGCTCCGCCCAGCGGTGCGGCGGGGGCGGCCCCTCCACCGCCGGCGCCACCGGCAGGGCGTCCTCCGGCAGCTGACGGGCGTCGTCCAGCGCCGCGAGCCAGGTACGGGCCAGCCGGCGCACCGAGCGGCCACCGAACCCGGGCAGGGTGAGCAGGGTCTTCTCGTCCTTGGGGTCCAGTTCGGCCGCGGCGACGATCGCCGAGTCGGGCAGCACCCGCCCCGGGGCGGCGTCCCGCCGGGCGGCGATCTGGTCCCGGGCGTACCAGAGGGAGCGGACCCGGGCCTGCGCCCGCGCCCCGCGTACCCGGTGGATGCCGGAGGTGCGTCGCCACGGCTCCGCGCGCGCCCGCGGCGGCCGTGCCCCGTTGCGGACCAGCGCGGCGAACTCCTCGGCCGCCCACTCCGACTTGCCCTGGCGGGTCAGCTCCTCGTCCAGCGCGTCGCGGAGGTCGACCAGCATCTCCACGTCGAGGGCGGCGTAGGTCAGCCAGGACTCCGGCAGCGGCCGGCTCGACCAGTCCGCCGCCGAGTGGTGCTTCTCCAGGGTGTAGCCGAGCAGTTGCTCGGTGAGGGCCGCCAGCCCGACCCGCTCGAAGCCGGCCAGCCGGGCGGCCAGCTCGGTGTCGAAGAGCCGGCGCGGGCGCAGCCCCACCTCGGCCAGGCAGGCGAGGTCCTGGCTGGCGGCGTGCAGCACCCACTCCGCCCCGCCGATCGCCTCGTCGAGCACGGTCAGGTCGGGCAGCGGCAGCGGGTCGATCAACGCGGTTCCCGCGCCCTCCCGGCGTAGCTGCACCAGGTAGGCGCGTTGGCTGTAGCGGTAGCCGGAGGCACGCTCGGCGTCCAGGGCCACCGGGCCGGTGCCCGCGGCGAAGCGGGCCACGATCTCGTCGAGTTCCGCCGGGGTCGCCACCGGCTGGGGGGTGCCGTCACGCGGCGCGGTGAGCGGGACGGGGCCACCGTCGGGCTGGTCGGTCCCCGCGTCCTCCGGCTCCGGCACGGCCGAGGGCGAGGCTTCTCCCGTACGGCTTTCGGCGGCCCGACGGCGCAGGGGTGGTTCGTCGGTCACCTGACAACCCTAGTGCGCCGCGCCATCGGGTGTGCGCAGCCGGTCCGACGTGTGTCGGTGAGGTGTCCGGCGGATGGCCGGACGGCGCGGGACGACCGGGTCGACACCACGCGACCGGGCGCGGCGGATCAGGCGGCGCCGGCCGGCCGGCGCTCGGAGAGCGCGGTCACCCCGGGCGGCGGCAGCCCCGCCGTCGAGGCGAGCAGCGCGCACCAGGCCTCCAGGTGGGGGGCCAGGTCGTCGCCGAGCGGCGTCCAGGACGCCCGGATCTCGATGTCCCCGGCGGCGGGCGGGCCGGCCAGCTCGCCGAACTTCGTCGACAGGGTCTGGGTGATCGTCCCCCCCGCCGCGCGGTACCGGGCGTCGTGCGCCTCCAGGGCGTCGACCAGCCAGGTCCAACCCACCCCGGGCAGCAGCGGGTCGGCGGCGAGGTCGACCTCCAGTTCGGCGGTGACGTAGGTGACCAGCCGCAGGGTGCCCCGCCACGCCTCGTGCCCGGCCGGGTCGTGCAGCAGGATCAGTCGTCCGGTGGCCACCTCGTCGTCGTCGCGCAGCACGGTGGCCGAGAGGGCGAAGGCGTACGGGGCGAGCCGCTGCGGCGCGCCGACCTCCTCCAGGACGATCTCGGCCCGGGGAGTCACCGACCGCAGCCCGGCGACCGCGCGGACGAAGGTCTCCGGGAGCGCGATCGGGGGGGCCATGTCGGCAGCCTATGCCGCGTGCGGGCCGCCTGCCCGGACGGCACGCCGAAGGTGGGCGCGGTCCCACCCCGCCCGGCGCGCCGGGACGCCCCCACGGCGGGGGCGCCGCCGCGCCCGCCGCGCCAGGGCCGTACGGCCCTGCGGACGAGGGTCACAAAAGGCGGCGCTGCCCGCTGCCGCCACCCGCCCGCGTGGCACGATTGCCGCGATGAGCACCGACACCACGGGCACTGCCGCCCGAGACGGAGAGCCCCGCCGCGGCGGGCCGGCCGACTCAGCCTTCGTCCGGGCCTGCCGCCGCGAGCCGGGCCCGCACACCCCGGTCTGGTTCATGCGCCAGGCCGGCCGCTCGCTCCCCGAGTACCGGGAGATCCGGGCCAACGTGGGGATGCTGGACTCCTGCCGCCGCCCCGAACTGGTCGCCGAGATCACCCTCCAGCCGGTGCGCCGGCACGGGGTCGACGCCGCGATCCTGTTCAGCGACATCGTGGTGCCGGTCGCCGCGGCCGGCGTCGACCTGGACATCGTGGCCGGCACCGGCCCGGTGGTGGCCGAGCCGGTGCGTACCCGCGAGGACGTCGAGCGGATCCGCCCGATCACCCGCGACGACGTGTCCTACGTGGACGAGGCGGTGCGGCTGCTCGTCGCCGAGCTGGGCGACACCCCGCTGATCGGCTTCGCCGGCGCCCCGTTCACCCTGGCCAGCTACCTGGTCGAGGGTGGGCCGTCGCGCACCCACGCCAAGACCAAGGCGCTGATGTACGGCCAGCCGGAGCTGTGGCACGCGCTCTGCGCCCGCCTGGCCGAGGTGACGCTGGCCTTCCTGAAGGTGCAGGTCGACGCCGGGGTCTCCGCGGTGCAGCTCTTCGACTCGTGGGCCGGCGCGCTCTCCGAGGCCGACTACCGGCGCTACGTGCTGCCGCACTCGGCGGCGGTGCTGGCCGGGCTGGCCGACGCGGGCGTGCCGCGGATCCACTTCGGGGTGGGCACCGGCGAACTGCTCACCGCGATGGGCGAGGCCGGCGCCGACGTGGTCGGCGTGGACTGGCGCACCCCGCTGGACCAGGCCACCCGCCGGATCGGCCCGGACCGGGCGGTGCAGGGCAACCTCGACCCGTGCGTGCTGCTCGCCCCCTGGCCGGTGGTGGAGACCGAGGTGCGACGGATCGTGGAGCAGGGCCGCGCCGCGCCCGGCCACGTGTTCAACCTCGGTCACGGCGTCCTGCCGGAGACCGATCCCGACGTGCTGACCCGGGTGGTCGCGCTGGTGCACGAGGTGTCCGCGCGACCGACCGACTAGGGAGGACGACGATGCGGCAGCCCTGGCGGATCGCGGTGATCGGAGGCGGGATCACCGGGCTGGCCGCCGCCGTCCGGTTGCGCGACCGCGCCCCCGCCGGCACCGAGATCACCGTGTACGAGCGCTCCGGCGCGCTCGGCGGGAAGCTGCGCACCGGCGAGCTGGCCGGCTCGACGGTCGAGCTGGGCGCCGAGTCGTTCCTGATGCGCGACCCGGCCACCGGGGGCGACTCCGCCGCGGTGGCCCTGGTCCGCCGGCTCGGACTGGCCGACGAGCTCGTCCACCCGAGCGTCGGGCAGGCCGCGCTGGTGGTCGACGCCGGGCTGCGCCCGATCCCCGGCGGCACGCTGATGGGCGTACCCGGTGACCTGGCGAAGGTGGCCGAGGTCGCCGACCCGGGGGCGGCGGCCGACCACGACGGCGGCCGCCCGCTGCTCGGCCCCGACGAGGACGTCAGCGTCGGCGCGCTGGTCCGGCCCAGGTTCGGCGACCAGGTGGTGGACCGCCTGGTCGACCCGCTGCTGGGCGGCGTCTACGCCGGTCGCGCCGACGACCTGTCGCTGGTGACGACCATGCCCGCGCTGGCCCGCGCGGCGCGCGCCGAACACACCCTGACCGCGGCGGTACGGGCGGCGCAGGCCGCCTCGGCCCGGACCGCGCAGGCCGCCGCGACGCCCGGCCCGCCCCGGCCGATCTTCGGCACCCTGGCCGGCGGGATGAGCCGGCTGGTGGAGGCGGCGGCGACGGCCAGCGGCGCGAAGATCCGGCTGGACGCGACGGTGCGCGACCTCACCCGCACCCCGGACGGTTGGCGGCTGACCGTCGGCCCGACCCGGGACCCGGAGCACGTCGAGGCGGACGCGGTCGTGCTCACCGTGCCGGCCCGCCCCGCCGCCCGGCTGCTCGCCGGCGTCGCCGGCGAGGTCGCCGCCACGGTCGGCGCCCTGGACTACGCCAGCGTCGCGCTGGTCACCCTCGCCCTGCCCCGACCGGAGCTGCCGGCGCTCTCCGGCTTCCTGGTGCCGGCCACCGAAGGGCTGCTGATCAAGGCGTCGACCTTCTTCACCACCAAGTGGGGGCACCTGGCCCGGCCGGACGGTGTCGCCCTGGTCCGCGCCTCCGTCGGCCGGTACGGCGACGAGGCGCAGCTCCAGCTCACCGACGAGGACCTGCTGGCCACCGTGCACCGGGAGCTGTCGCAGGTGCTCGGGGTGGCGCTGCCCGCGCCGCTGGCCGGTCACGTGCAGCGCTGGGGCGGGGCGCTGCCCCAGTACACCCCGGGTCACCTCGACCGACTCGCCGCCGCCCGGGCGGCGCTGCGCACGGCCCACCCGACGCTGGTCCTGGCCGGCGCCGGTCACGACGGGGTCGGCATCCCGGTCTGCGTCCGCTCCGGCGAGACGGCGGCCGGGGAGATCATCGAAGCACTGGGAGGATCGGGTCAATGACCGAGCAGACCAACGCGGCCCGGCTCAAGGAGCTCAACGCCAGCATCCGCTACACCATGTGGTCGGTGTTCCGGGCCACCAGCCCGCTGCCGTCGCTGCGGGAGAACGTCACCGGCGAGGTCGAGTCCCTCTTCGAGGAGCTGGCCGGCAAGGACGTGGTGGTCCGTGGCCTGTACGACGTGGCCGGCCTGCGCGCCGACGCCGACCTGATGGTCTGGTGGCACTCCGCCTCCAGCGACGCGCTGCAGGACGCGTACCTGCGGCTGCGGCGGACCACGCTGGGGCGGGCGTTGACCCCGGTCTGGTCGCAGATGGCGCTGCACCGGCCGGCCGAGTTCAACAAGAGCCACATCCCGGCGTTCCTGGCCGGTGAGGAGGCCCGCCCCTACCTCTGCGTCTACCCGTTCGTCCGCTCGTACGAGTGGTACCTGCTGCCGGACGCCGAGCGGCGCGAGCTGCTCGCCGAGCACGGCCGGATGGCCCGTGGCTACCCGGACGTGCGGGCCAACACGGTCGCCTCGTTCGCCCTCGGCGACTACGAGTGGATGCTCGCCTTCGAGGCCGACGAGCTGCACCGGATCGTCGACCTGATGCGGGACCTGCGCGCCTCCGGTGCCCGCCGGCACGTGCGCGAGGAGATCCCGTTCTACACCGGCCGGCGTCGCTCGGTCGCCGACATCGTCAACTGCCTGGTCTGACCGGCGTGCCCGGTGGCCTGCCGCACGGCGGGAGGCCACCGGCGCCCCGACCGCGCCGACGACCGGTCGGGCGAGGGCGAGGGCAAGCCTTCTGTCGGATGTCGGACGGAGGGTTGTCCTGATCGTCCGCGGGACGGCCCGGCATGAGCGCCGACGGTAACGTGACAGATCCATCGCGGTAACTGTTCGTGCCGTCGGATCCGTCGGGAGGCCAGGTTGTCCCAGCTCGTCGAGTTCCCGTTGGAGGGCGGTGGCGCCATCCGGGTGGAGGTCTCCGACGAGGAGGGCGTGACCCCGGTCGGCCGCGCCGGGGACGCGGTGACCCGCGCGCACGAGACCTGGGAGTCGGTCCTGGACCGGCTCCGCCCGCTGACCGCCGGCGTCCTGCGCACCGTGCGCGACGCCGCCGAACCGCCGGACCGGGTCTGCGTGGAGTTCGGCGTGAAGCTCACCGCCAAGGCCGGGCTCGTCGTCGCCAGCGGCACCTCCGAGGCCAACCTCAAGGTGCAGCTCGAATGGAACCGGCCCGGCGACACCGCCTGAGCCGGCGGCGCCGGGCGACGACTCATGCACGCAGCGAGAGGGCAGCCGGTGCCCGACGACGCCCAGCTCGCGGTGGCCGCCGTGCTGGACGACGCCGGGGTCGTCCACGGCGCGGCCTTCCTGATCGACTCCACCCGGCTGCTGACCTGCGCCCACGTGGTGCAGGCGGCGCTCGGCCCGGATCACCCGACGCCCGGCGGGACCGGCCTCACCCTGGTGACGCTGGCCTTCCCACTGGTCGCGCCCGACCGGCACGTGGCCGCGGTGGTGCTCCCGCAGCACTGGCAGCCGGCCGGCCCGGACGGCTCGGGCGACGTCGCCGTCCTGCAACTGCTCGGGCCGGCGCCCGCCGACGCCCGGCCGGTCCGGCTCGCCCGCCCCGGCCAGGCCGGCACCCGCGACCGGGTCTGCCGCGTCTTCGGCTTCCCCCGGTCCCTGGCCGAGGGACGGTGGTTCGAGGGACGGGTCGTCGGGCCGGTCGGCGGTGGCTGGATCCAGCTCGCCAACCGCACCGACGCCGGATACCGGATCGAGCCGGGCTTCTCCGGGGCGCCGGTGTGGGACAGCCGGATGCGGTGCGTCATCGGCATGGTCGTCGCGGTCGACAAGTGGCTCCGGCCGCAGCTGGACTACCCGGCCGCCTTCATGATTCCGATCCGCCGGCTGCCGGTGCCCGACCAGTTCGGCCGGCCCCGGGTGCTGGCCCGCTGGCGGCAGCCGCTCAGCCGGTGGCGTACCGACCCGTCGACGCGCCGGCGGGAACCGCGACGCCGGGTCGCGGCCGTGCTGGCCGCCCTGCTGGTGGCCGCCCTCGTCGTCGCGCCCGAGCCGCTCACCGGCTGCGCGGCCCCGGTGGAGCTGCGGGTGGCGGCCACGCCGGACGACCTGACCACCTACGAGTCGGTGGCCGCCGCGTACGAGTCGTGGGCCACCGCCCGGGCCGGCGGCTGCCGCCCGACGAACGTCTTCGTCTATCCCGCCGCCGCCTCGGACGTGGCGCAGGGGCTCAGGCTCGGCTGGTCGGCGGCCCCCGGTCGGCCGGCCACCGACCGGGACCCGGGGACGCCGGGCTGGTACCCGGCCGACGTCGGGCCGCGCCCGGACGTCTGGTTCCCCGGGGCGGAGCTGCCGGCGGCGCAGGTGCTGAGCCTGACCACGGTGCGCGAGTACCGGGTCGTCGCCCGCTCCCCGCTGGTCCTCGCGGTGCCCCGGGGCCGGGTGGAGTCCGGGCGCGACGACCCGGACCGGCAACGCGCGCTCTCCTGGCCGGAGCTGTTCGCCAAGGCCAGCCGCGCGCCGAGGGAGGAGCCGTTGCCCACCGACTCGGGTCGGCGGGTGGCCGGCACCGGGTGGCAGGTGGTCCGCCCCGACCCCACGGTGTCGCCGGAGGCCCGGATGGTCGACGTGGCGCTCTACGACGGCGCGCCCGACGCGACCCGGATCCGGCAGCTGGAGCGCCGGCTGGCGGCGGCCCAGGACGCACACGGGTTCCCGCTCGGGAGCCTGGCCGCCGTGCTGTGCCGGCAGCGGCAGCTCGCCCTGGACCCGGCCGCGCCGCCGCTGCCCGCGCTGGTCACCACCGAGCAGGCCCTGGTCCAGTTCAACCTCGGCGAGCGGCTCGGCGCCGGCTGCGTGGAGCGGGGCCGCCCGGCCTGGGACCGGTCGCTGCTGGCGTTCTACCCGGAGGTCACCCCGGGAGCCGAGCACCGGATGGTCCTGCTGGACTGGCCGGCCCCGGTGCAGAGCGCCACCGCCCGGGTCGCGGCGGAGGACTTCCTGCGCTGGCTGACCGGGTCCGGCCGGGACGCGCTGCTGGCCCGGGGCTTCCGGGTGCCGGACCTCGACCGGGCCGGCCCGGTGCTCAGCGAGATCAACGGGGTGCTGCCCGGCTGGCTGCTGGACAACCCCCAGTGGCAGCTCACCGACGCCGGTGACCCGATGGCCCTCGCCGCCGCCGACCGGCGGTACCAGGAGGCCCGCCGACCGGCCCGGGTGCTGCTGGCGCTGGACACCTCCGGGTCGATGCTGGCGGAGGCGGGCCGGGGCACCCGCTTCGACGTCGCCGTGGACGGCGTCGCCGGCTCGCTCGACCAGCTCGGCGGCCGGGACGAGGTCGGCGTGTGGGCGTTCTCGACGGCGCACCGGGGGTCGGTGGCCCGGCTGCGGGAGGTGGGCCGGGCCGACCCGGCGCGGGACGCCGCCCTGCTCGACCGGCTCCGTCGTACCGTGCCGGCGGGGGACACCCCGCTGTACCGGGCCATCGACGCGGCGGTCCGGGAGGTGCGCCGGCGCGGTGACCCGCGTGACGAGCACCTCCGGGCCGTGGTGGTGCTCACCGACGGCCGGGACACCGCCAGCGGGGAGCTGACGCCGCAGCTCGACGGCGACCCACCGGTACGCCTCTACGTGATCGCCGTCGGCGAGGCGAGCTGCGACGACCGGCTCCGGGGCCGCACCCTCCGGCAGACCACCCTGGCCACCGGCGGCGCATGCGTGCCGGCGGCGGCCGGGACGGTGGACCGCGCCCTCGCCGGGCTCTTCCGTCAACTGTGGGAGAAGGGAGCCGAGCAGTGACCGATCCGGGACCGACCGGCCCGCCCGTCGTCCGTCCCCGCCGGTGGCGGGTCCCGTCCGGGTTCCTGCTCGGGGTGGCCCTCGGCACGGCCGTCGGCGTCGTCGCCACCGTCGGCTGGTACGCGGCGACCGGCGAGCAGCCGTTGGAGCGCGGGCAACTGGTGATCCTCAGCGGCAAGGACACCAGCCCCGGCAGCCAGCGCGACGAGCTGGTCAAGCTCTGGAACGAGCTGCACCCGGAGAGCCCGGCCCGGATCCGACCGGCGCCGGTCACCACCGACCAGCAGCACAGCGAGATGGCCGCCGTCGCCCAGGCACAGGCCACCGACCCGGGGCAGGACCCGGAGAACGACGTCGACATCTACAACCTGGACGTGACCTTCACGGCGGAGTTCGCGGCCGCCGGGTACCTGCGTCCCATCGACGAGTCGCGGCTCGGCGCGGGCCATCTCGACGCGTTCGTCCCGCCGGCGCTCGACGGCTGCCGGTACCAGGGCTCGCTCTGGGCGCTGCCGTTCAACACCGACGCCGGCCTGCTCTTCTACCGCTCCGACCTGCTCGGCGCGGCCGGGCCGGGCGCGGCGCACCCGCGCTTCGACTGGGACGCCGTCATCGACCGTGGCCGCGTCCTCGCCGGGCCGGGCCGGGGCGGTCAGCCGGCGATGGCCGGCTACGTCGGGCAGTTCGGGCCGTACGAGGGGCTGACCGTCAACGGCATGGAGCTGATCTGGTCCGCCGGGGTGGACCGGCTGGTCGACGAGACGCAGAACCGGGTCGTCTTCCAGCGGGAGCGGTGGGAGCGGCGGCTGCGTGACGTCGCCGCGGCCCGGCCGGCCGGGCTGCTCGTGGGCGACGCCTTCGCCGTCCCCGGCGACGAGGGCCGCAGCCTGCGGGACTTCCGGGAGGGCCGGGCCCTGTTCATGCGCAACTGGCCGCTCAACTACCGGTCGCTGACCGCACCGGACGCGGCCCCGGCCGCCCCGGTGCCGTTCGAGGTCACCCTGCTGCCCGGCCCGTCGGCGCTGGGCGGGCAGAATCTGGCGGTCGCCAAGCACACCCGTCAGCCGAGGGCGGCCCAGGCGCTGATCGAGTTCCTGACCAGGAAGGAGGCGCAGCGCAAGCTCTTCGCGCTGGGCGGCTTCGCGCCGACCCGGGCCGACGTCTACGCCGACCCCCAGTTGCGCGAGCAGTTCCCGTACCTGCCGCTGCTGGCCGACGCGGTGGGCCAGGCCCGGATCCGGCCCCGGGTGCCGCACTACTTCCAGTTCAGCCGGGTGTTCCGGGAGGGTGTCCGGCGGGCCCTGGAAGGCGACGGGAGCCTGCCGGAGAACTTCGAGGCGCAACTCAACCAGGCGTTGCAGGGCGGTTGAGCGTCCGGTTCACCGCGTGGCGCGGTCAGCCGTCCCGGCGCATCGGCAGGTGCGGGATGCCGTCCTCGACGTACTCGGGGCCGGTGACGGTGAAGCCGTGCCGGGCGTAGAAGTCGGCCAGGTAGGACTGCGCCTCCAGCACGCAGGGCCGGTCGCCCACCAGCCGCAGCGCCTCGGTCATCAGCCGGCCGGCGTGGCCGGCGCCGCGCGCCGAGGGCGCCACCACGACCCGGCCGATGCGCGCCACGCCGCCCGGGTCGGCCAGGATCCGCAGGTACGCCACCGGGACGCCACCGGACTCCAGCCACAGGTGCCGGGTGCCGGGCTCGACGTCGCGGCCGTCCAGCTCCGGGTACGGGCACGCCTGCTCCACGACGAACACGTCGATGCGGAGCCGGAGCAGGTCGTGCAGGGTGCGGGCGTCCAGTTCGGCGAAGGTGGCGACGTGGAGGGCGACGGTCTGCGGCACCCTGCGATGTTAGGCCGCGTCCACCCGCTCGGGTGTCGGGGCCGGGTCGGCACCCCGGCGCCGGCGGCGTACCAGCGTGCTGCCGGCGGCCACCGCGAGCAGGGCGACGGCGACGGCCGCCACCACCCACGGGCCGACACCGTCCAGCCAGCCGCTGACCGCGGCCTGCACCCGGCCGGCGGCGTCGATCACCGGGTCGTCGGCGGATCCGCCGGAGAAGACCCGGATCTCGTACCGGCCGTACCAGGCGACGTACGCCCCGGTCAGCACGAGCAGCAGCCCGGCGATCCGCCCGAGCAGCGGGGCGGCCCGGCGGGTGCGGCGGACCAGCGACTCCCGGGCCAGCGCCACGGCCAGGGCGGCCGCCCCGACCACCAGCCCCATGCCCAGGGCGTAGGTCACGAACAGGCCGATGCCGGCGGCCGGGCTGCCGGCCCGGAAGCCGGCCACCACCACCGCCAGGAACGGGCCGATCGTGCAGCCGAGCGAGGCGACCGCGTAGGCCGCGCCGAACAGCGCCATCGAGGTGAACCGCAGCCGGACCGCCGGCCCGGCGGCCACCTTCGGCGTGATCGTGGGCAACTCCCGGCCGGCGAGCAGCCACCCGCCGGCGGCCACCAGCGCCAGGCCGATCAGCACCGACACCCAGGGCAGCCGGCTCGCGACGGCGTCGGCGGCCGGCCCGGCGAGCAGCCCGAAGAGGCCGAACACGGCGACGAACCCGACGGTCATCGCGCCGGTGAGGGCGAGCGCCCGGCCCACCGGTCGCAGCGGCCCGCGGTCGGCCGCCGGGCCGTCGCCGAGGACCAGCACCGACAGGTACGCGGGCAGCAGCGCGAAGCCGCACGGGTTCACCGCGGCGAGCAGGCCGGCGCCGAGGGCGAGTCCGTAGGACGCCTCCGGCATGTCAGGTCAGCTCCGCGATCCGGCGGCGCAGCTCGTCCTGGGCCAGCGGCCCGGAGTGGACGACCTTCCCGGTCGAGTCGAGCAGGACGTACTGCTCCTGGCCGGTGATCCCGAACCGGCGCCACACCGCGCCGTCGTCGTCGGCGAGGTGGGGGAACCCGGCGATGCCGGTGTCCTTGGCGAAGCGGCGCATCGCCTCGGCGCCGCTGCCCAGCCCCGCCACACCGAGCACGGTGACCCGGGCGGCGTTGTCCCGCTGCACGGCGGCCACGTCGTCGGCGACCCCCCGGCAGCGGGTGCACCACGCCGCCCAGAACCACAGCACCGCCGGCCTGCCGGCGAGGCTGCTCCCGGCGAAGGGCCGGTCGTCGATGGTGCGCGCGGTGAAGTCCAGGGTGGCCGGTGTGGCCGGGCGGGCGGCGTCGCCGGAGGCGCCCGGCGTGACGCTCACCGGGGCGGCGGCGGTCGTGCCCGGCGTGGCGGTGGCGGTGTCCGGCGTGGCGGCGGGGGTGGCCGGCTCGGCGCCGCCGCAGGCGGTGAGGCCCAGGACGGCCACGGTCAGGACGGTCGGGAGGATTCGGCGGGTGACGGCGGGCATGTCCGGATGCTAGCCGGCACGGTGGCCGTCGAGCCCTTACCGCTCGCTTACGCCCGCGTCCGTTCCCTCGCGCCCGGCATCGGCCCGTTGCGGTCGGCGCCCGTGCGGTGCGGTCCCCGCCTGCGGGCCGCCGTCCGTGCCCGCCTGCGGGTCGTTCGGTCCGCGCCCGCCTGCGGGCCGCCGTCCGTCTCCCCCTGCGCCCGCCCGTCATACCCCGGCGACGGTGTTCCCCGGTGGTGGTCAGGCCGGGCGGGCGCCGACCGCGTCGCGGATCTCCGCGCCCTGGGTCTCCTCGTGGCGGGCGCAGTGCGCACAGCAGAAGAACCGGCCGGCGACCTCCACCCCGTGACCGAGGATCTTGACGTCGCAGTGTTCGCAGATCGGCGCCAGCTTGTGCGCCGCGCACTCGAAGCAGTCGAAGGTGTGCACGTCGCCGCTGACCGTACGCACCTCGAACGCCATCCAGTAGTCGTTGCCGCAGACCTCGCAGGTAGCCACCCTCGAAACCCCCAAATCAGGACATGTGCCTCCAGGGTGCGCCAGGTTCGGGCGGCCGGGGGCGAAATGCCGTGAGTCGATCGGGTCGGGCGGCGTTTCGCCCCCGGCGCGTCGTGCGTTGGTCCCGGTGTACGCCTCGACCCCGGAGGACCTCGTGATCAAGCGGAACAAGCTCTTCGGCAACCAGACCCGGGTCACCTTCTGCCTGCCCCGGGACACCCCGCCCGGCACCGTCAGCGTGGTCGGCAGCTTCAACGACTGGGAGCCCGGCCGGCACGAGCTCGTCGCCCGCCGCGACGGCACCCGGACGG
The DNA here is from genome assembly GCF_900090295.1 of Micromonospora coxensis. Lineage (NCBI taxonomy): Bacteria > Bacillati > Actinomycetota > Actinomycetes > Micromonosporales > Micromonosporaceae > Micromonospora > Micromonospora coxensis. Next base: position 5,280,058 of record NZ_LT607753.1, read on the forward strand.
TGACCGTCCGGCTCGCCCCGGGCCGCCACCGGTTCCGCTACCTGGCCACCGGCGGCGTCTGGCTCGACGACGACTCGGCCGACCAGGTCGACGACAAGGGCAGCCTGCTGGTGCTCTGACCGCACCCGGGCCGGGTCAGCCCTGCTTCGGCTCCAGCCGGATCGACAGCGAGTTCACGCAGTGCCGGGTGTCCTTCGGGGTGAAGCCCTCGCCCTCGAAGACGTGCCCCAGGTGGCTGTCGCAGCGCGCGCAGCGGATCTCGACACGCGTCATGCCGAGGGTGTGGTCGGGGATCTCCTTGACCGCGCCCGGGACGGCGTCGTCGAAGCTCGGCCAGCCGCAGTGCGAGTCGAACTTGTCGTCGCTGCGGAACAGCTCCGCCCCGCACGCCCGGCAGTGGTAGACGCCGGGGGTCTTGGTGTCCACGTACTCGCCGGTCCACGGCCGCTCGGTGCCGGCCTCCCGCAGCACCCGGAACTCCTCGGGGGTCAGCCGGACCCGCCACTCGTCCTCGGTGCGGGGCAGTTCGTTCTCGTCGAGACTCACCCGTCAACGGTACGCCGGACGTCGGAGGTGTCGCATAGGGTCGCGGGATGGGTGGCACCACGAAGGCGACGGTGACCGAGATCGAGGTGGCCGGGCACACCGTCCGGCTCAGCAGCCCGGACCGGCTCATCTTCCCGCAGCGCGGCTTCACCAAGGCCGACGTCTTCCACTACTACCTGGCGGTGGGCGACGGCATCGTGCGCGCCCTGCGCGACCGTCCCACCACGCTCCAGCGCTTCCCCGAGGGCGTGGAGGGGGAGGCGTTCTACCAGAAGCGGGTGCCCACCCGGGGCGTGCCGCCGTGGGTGCGTACCGCGCGGATCAGCTTCCCCAGCGGGCGCAGCGCCGACGAGCTGTGCCCCGCCGACCTCGCCCACGTCGCCTGGGCCGCCCAGATGGGCACCATCGTGTTCCACCCGTGGCCGGTGCGCGCCGCCGACGTCGACCGCCCCGACGAGCTGCGCATCGACCTCGACCCGCAGCCCGGCACCGACTTCGCCGACGCGGTGGCCGCCGCCGGTGAGGTCCGGGCGCTGCTGGCCGAGCTGGGCGCGGTCGGCTGGCCGAAGACCTCCGGCGGTCGGGGTGTGCACGTCTACCTGCGTATCCCGCCGCGCTGGACGTTCACCGAGGTGCGCCGGGCCACCATCGCGCTGGCCCGCGAGCTGGAACGCCGTCGCCCCGACCTGATCACCACCGCCTGGTGGAAGGAGGAGCGCGGGGCCCGGGTCTTCGTCGACTACAACCAGATGGCCCGGGACCGGACGATCGCCTGCGCGTACTCGCTGCGCGCCAACGCCCGGGCCACCGTCTCCACCCCGGTCGAGTGGGACGAGCTGCCCGACGTCGACCCGGACGACTTCGACCTGCGTACCGTGCCGGCGCGGCTGGCCGAGCGGGGTGACCCGCACGCCGGAATCGACGACACCCCGTACGACATCACCACGCTGCTGGAGTGGGCCGACCGGGACGCCACCGGCGGGCAGGGCGATCTGCCGTACCCGCCGGACCACCCGAAGATGCCGGGCGAGCCGAAGCGGGTCCAGCCCTCCCGGGACCGCGACCGCCCGCGCTGACCGGCCCAACGAACCCGGCCCGGCGGACCCCATCGGCCGGCCCACCGGCGTCGGCTCAGCGGCCCTCGGCCATCGCCTCCACCGCCTCCTTGGCGGTCCTGAGGTCCGCACCGGTCGCCTCCCGGTACGCCTTGATCGCCTGGATCTTCTCGCCCCGGGCCAGGTGCGCGCGGACCCCCGGCAGGGCGGGCCCCGGGTCCACCACGCCGAGATGCCGCATCACCAGGTCGAGGCGGCGTTCGATCTCGGCCAGCCGCAGGGCGGTGGCGTCCCGGCGACCGGGCCGGGCCGTCTGCGCGAGGAGCAGCGTCAGCGCGAGCACGAGCAGGATGGCGAGGGTGGATTCCATCAGCCGATCGAAGCAGACCGGTGCCAGGCACACTTGCCCGCATGACCGACCCGAGTGTGATCCGGCGGCTGATCGGCGTCTACCACGCCGACGGCGGCCTGCGCGGCGAGCTGGCCTACGTCGTCGGCAAGGTGCGCGGGACCGCCTCCTGCGCGCTGTGCGACATCACCCACGGCGCGTTCGGCCGCCGTCGCCAGTGGCGCGACCTCCTGCCCGAGCTGGGCGTCCCGGTCGAGCTGGTGCACCTCAACGAGCGCTCCGCACCGGTCCGGGCGGCCAGCGAGGGGCGTACCCCGTGCGTGCTGGCGGTGACCGACGGCGGGCACCTGCCCCTGCTCGGTCCGGACGAGCTGACCGGCCTCGACGGCGACGTGGCCCGGTTCGCCGAGGCGCTGCGCGCGGCGGCCGGGCGGGCCGGCCTGCGGTGGGAGAGCGCCGACTGATAACGATCACGTAAAGGGCGCGAACCTTTTCCGGCCCCACCCGCTCTGTCTGGTCGTCGGCCCGACGGGGGCGGAGGGGGAGGCGTCGGATGATGCTGGTGTGGAGGCGGGCCCGCGAGGCGCGGGGTCTGCTGCTGGCGGCGGCGGCCGCGGCGTTGGTCGCGGTCGCCCTGGTCACCGGGCTCTCCGACTACAGCCGCCGCGCGGTCGACGCCGGCCAGCGGGCCATGCTCGCCGCCGCGCCGGCCGCCGAACGCAGCCTGCTGATCAGTGGCTCCGGCGGCCGGGACGCGGCCGAGGCCGCCGCCCGCGACCGGACGGTGCGGGACCGGTTCGCCCACGGCCTGGGCGGCGCGTCGGTCACCGTGTCCGCCGCCCGGCACGGCACCGGTCGGGAACTCACCGGTGACCTCGGCGGCGCGCGGGTCGACGACGACCCGGTCTTCGCCGACCTGGCCACCCTCGACGACCTGCCCGCCCGCGCCGACCTCGTCACCGGGGCCTGGCCCACCGCCGGGGCGCCGCAGACCCAGGTCGCCGTGCCGGAGCGGGTGGCGGGCGCGCTGCGGCTGACCGCCGGCAGCCGGGTGCCGATGACCGACCGCAGCACCGGCCGGGCCGCCGACGTGGTGGTCGCCGGGGTGTTCCGCCCCCGCGACCCGGCCGCCGCCTACTGGCAGCTCGCGCCGGGGGCGGTCGGCACCGCCGAGAGCGACGGCGGCTCGTACGGGCCGTTCGTCCTCGACCCGGCGGACTTCGTCCGCACCTTCCCCGGCTCCACCTCGATCTCCTGGGTGGTCGAGCCGGACCTCGCCGGCGTCGCGCCGAGCCGGCTGCCCGACGTCGGGCAGGCGGTGGCCGTCGCCCTGCGCGACGTGCCGGAGGAGGCGGGCCTCGGCTCGTCGGCGCAGAGCGTCAGCGGGCTGGACCGGCTGATCGACCGGCTCGGCCGGGCCGACCTGGTGGGGCGCTCGGCGCTGCTCACCCCGCTGCTGCTGATCGTGGTGCTCGGCGGGTACGCGCTGGTGCTCGTCGCCGCGCTGCTCAACGAGGACCGCCGGGGCCAGACCGCGCTGCTGCGGGCCCGGGGGGCCGCGCGCGGCCAGCTCGCCGGGCTGGCCGTCCGGGAGGCGACCCTGGTGGTGCTGCCGGCGGCGCTGCTCGCGCCCCCGCTGGCCGGGCTGGTGCTGCGCCGCGTCGGCGGCGCGGACGGGCTGACCGACCTGCGGCTGGGCGGCGGTGGCGCCGGCGCCGTCTGGACGGTGGCGCTCGCCGCGGCGGTCGGCTGCCTGCTCGCCATGGTGCTGCCGGCGCTGCGCCGGGCCGGCAGCTACGTCGCCGACATGGCCGCCCGCTCCCGCCCCACCCGGGCCGCCACCGTGCAGCGCGCCGGCGCGGACCTGGCCCTGGTGCTGCTCGCCCTGCTCGCCTGGACGCAGCTGCGGCAGTACTCGTCGCCGCTGGCCGGCGCGGGCGGGCGGCTCGGCATCGACCCGCTGCTCGCCGTCGCCCCGACCCTGGGGGTCCTGGCCGGGGCGGTGCTGGCGCTGCGGCTGCTGCCGCCGGTCACCCGGGTCGCCGAGCGGTTCGTCGACCGCCGGCCGTGGACGGCCACCATGCTCGGCATGTGGCAGGCCGGCCGCCGCCCGCACGCCGGACCGGTGCTGCTGCTCGCCCTCGCCGTCGGCGCCAGCACCCTGGCCTGGACGCTGGTCAGCACCTGGGAGCGGTCGCAGACCGACCAGGCCGACCACCGCGTCGGCGCCGACCTGCGGGTGGTCGAACGCGGTGGCGCCGCCCCGGTGGACCGCGCCGCCTCTCTGGCCGGCACGCCGGGGGTACGGCAGGTGCTGCCGGGCTGGCGCGACGAGATCCGGCTGGGCCGCACCAGCCTGCCGACCACGGTGCTGGCCCTGGACACGGCCGCCGCCGGTGACGTGGCCCGGATCGCCGACCGGCTGGGCGACCGGCCGCCGCGCGAGCTGCTCGACCGGATGGCGCGCGAGCGCGACGAGGCCGCCGGGGTCGCGCTGCCGGCCGACGCGCGGCGGCTCACCGGCACCGTCCGCACCCCGGTACGCGAGCCGGTCGTGCCGCAGTCCATCGAGGTGACGGTGCTGCTCACCCGCGCCGACGGGCTGGCCCTGCGGCTGCCGCTGGCCACCACGAACTCCGCCGACGACCGGGCCGCGCCGTTCGCCCTCGACCTGCCCGCCGGGCCGCCGTGGCGGGTGGCCGGCTTCCAGGCCGACGCCGGTGACGCCGCCGCCCGCGGGTACGGCCTCCAGGTCGACGGCCTGCGCGTCGAGGACGCCGCCGGGACCGCCCGAGCGGTGGAGCTGACCGGCGACTGGTCCCTGGTGGACGCCCTGCGCGACAAGCCGGTCCGGACGACCGGGGTCTCCGCGGCCGGGGTGGACGTGGACTACCCGGTCGTGCTGACCGAGGGCGGACGCTTCGCCAGCCAGCCGACGATCCGTTACGCGGTCGTCCCGGCCGGCGAGAGCGCCCCGGTGCCGGCGCTGGTCACCCCGCAGGTGCTGGCCGCCCTCGACGCCCGCCCCGGCGACGTGGTGCCGCTCGCCCTGTCCGGCGCGTCGGTGCCGGTGCGGGTGGTCGGCGAGCTGAGCGCGGTGCCGGGCGCCGGGGACACCGGGGGAGCGATGCTGATCGACCTGCCCGCCGCGACCCAGTGGCTGGTCCGGCAGCGGGCCACCGTCCGGCCGGTGCCGGAGTGGTGGCTGCGCGTCGACCCGGGTGGGCACGCCGCCGCCGCGGCGGCGCTGCGGGACCTGCCCGACGTGACCGTCCTCGACCGGCGGGAGGCCGCCGAGGCGGCGGCCGGTGACCCGTACTGGCGGGGGGCCCGGACCGGGCTGCTCGCCGCCGCGCTCGGGTCGGTGCTGCTCGCCCTGGTCGGTCTCGCCGTGGACGTCTGGGCCACCGGGCGACGCCGGATGGCCGAGCTGGCGGTGCTGCACACCCTGGGCGCCGGGCCCCCCGTGCTGGCCCGGGCGCTGCTCGCCGAACAGACCTTCCTGGCCGGCATCGGCGTGACCGTCGGCCTGCTGGTCGGCGCGGGCGTCGGCGCCACCATGGCCCCGCTGGTGATCCTCACCCCCGGCGCGGGGCGGCCCGTGCCGGAGGCCGCGTTCACCGTGCCGTGGACGCCGATCGGCCTCACCGCGCTGGGGCTGCTGGTGGCCGCCCTCGCCTTCAGCGCGGTGCTCACCACCGGCCTGCGGCAGCGCGTCGCGGCGGTCCAGCTCCGGATCGGGGGAGAACGATGAGCGTCCTGGCGGTGGCGCGCAGGGTCCGCGCGTACGGGGGCCACTTCCTGCTGCTGATGGTGCTGACGCTGGTGACGGCGGTGCTGGTCACCGGGGTGCCCCGGCTGGCCGAGCGGCTGGCCGGCCAGGGACTGCGCGAGCAGCTGGCCGAGGTGCCGGGCCAGGGGCGGGACCTGCTCTACCGGCGGACGCCGGAGATCCAGCCGCCCGGCACCGCGGGCTGGACCGCCGCGCACCGGGGCCCGCTCGACGACCTGGCCGCCGGCATGCCCCCGGTGGTGCGCGACGTGATCGGCGAGCGGTGGTACGCGGCCGACACCGGCTTCGCCCGGCTGAAGGGCCCGGAACTCACCCGCGACAAGGGCCTGTTCGACCTGGCCCTGCGCACCACGACCGGGCTGGCGGAGGCGGCCACCCTGGTCGAGGGGCGCTGGGCGGGGCAGGGGACCCGCCGGGAGGCGGCGGTGGAGATCGCGCTCGCCGAGCCGGTGGCCCGCGCCCTCGGCGTCCGCGCCGGCAGCCGGCTGCGGGCGGCCCTGTACCGGCCGGACGGCAGCGAGTACGGCGCCGCCCCCGTGGTGGTGGTCGGTGTGTTCCGTCCCCGCGACCCGGCCGACGGCGTCTGGGACGGGTTGCCGTCCGCGCTGCGGCTGACCCCGCCGGTCGGTGACGGGCAGCCGTTCCAGCTCGTCGGGCTGACCGACGCGGTCGGCCTGGACGACCGGGCGGCGGACGGCTGGGCCGCCGGGGTCAGCTACCGGTACCGGGTCGACCCCGACCGGCTCGCCCCGGGGCGGCTCGACGCGCTGATCGCCGGCCTGTCCCAGGTGGACCGCGAGCGACCGGCCGAGCTGCACTTCTCCCAGGGCGTCGACATCCCGCTGCGGCAGTACGCGGACGCGCTCGCCGCCGCCCGGACCCTGCTCACCGTCATCGCCACCGGGGTGCTCGCCACCCTCGCCGGGCTGACCGCGCTGGCGGCCGGGCTGGCGGTGCGCCGCCGCCGCGACGAGTACGTCCTGCTGCGCGCCCGGGGCGGTTCGGCGTTCGGGGTGGTGCGGCGGGGCCTGGCCGAGTCGGCACTGGTGGTGCCGGCCGCCGCCGGGGTGGGCTGGCTGCTCGGTGGTCTCCTCCCGACCGACCCGCTGGCCGGCGGCACGCCCGGCGCGGCGCTCCGGCTGGCCCTGGCCGCCGCGCTGCTGGCCACCGTGGCGCTGCCGGTGGCGGTGCTGGCCGCCCAGCGCGGCGGCGTGGGCGGGCGTCGCGACCTGCTCCGGCTGCGGGGCGGGGCGGGCCGGCTGACCGTCGAGGTCACCCTGGTCGGGCTGGCCGCGCTCGCCGCGTTCCTGCTGCGCCGGCGGGGCCTGACGCTCGGCGGACAGGTGGATCCGCTGCTGGTGTCGGTGCCGGTGCTGCTGGCGGTCGCCGCCGCGCTGCTGGCGCTGCGCGCGTACCCGTGGCCGTTGCGGCTGGCCAGCCGGCTGGCCGCCCGGGCGCGCGGGGCGGTGGCCTTCCTCGGCACCGCCCGCGCCGGCCGGGCCGGGGTGGCCGCGCCGTTGGTGGTGGTGGTGCTGGCGATCGCGACGGCGGCGTTCTGCGGGGTGGTGGCCGTCGGCATCTCCGACGGCCGGGACCGGGCGGTCACCCGGACGGTGCCGGCCGACGCGCTGGTCGCCGGTGACCGGTTCGCCCCGGACACCGCGGCGGCGCTGGCCGGGCTGCCCGGGGTCCGGGCGGTCACCCCGGTGCTCGCCCAGCCGGGCCAGCGGCTGTACGCCGACGCCGACGGCCGCCCCGCCGGGGCGGGGGAGGCGTACGTGCTGCTGGTGGAGCCGGCCGGCTTCGCGGACGTGGCCCGCCGGTCGGGGCTCGACGTGGCGGTGCCGGGGACGCTGCGCGGCGACCGGGCGAGTGCGCTGCCGGCGCTGGTGTCGCCGGACTTCGCCGCCGCGCTGGCCGAGGCGGAACTCGCCGACCGGGCCGGCCGGCGTCCCGGCTGGGTCGACGTGCAGGGCAACAAGCTGCCGTTCCGCCTCGCCGGCACGACCGCACGGTTCCCGCTGGTGCCGGCGGAGATCACCCGGTTCGTGGTGCTGCCCTGGCCGGACCTGCCCGCCGACGGGCCGTACCCGCTCGCCCCGACCGGTTTCCTGCTCGCCGCCGGTGACCGCCCGGTCGACCCGGCCGCCCTGGCCCGGGTCGCCGAGGAGGGCCAGACCCGCTACCAGACCGACGGGACGGTGACCGGCGGCAAGCGCCCGCTGCCGCCGCGGGTGACGACGTGGGCGGCGGAGCGGGAACGGCTCGGCGGCAGCGGCGTCAACGGGCTGCTCGTCTTCGGCTTCGCCGTGGGCGCGGCCGGAGGCGCCCTGCTCGGGCTGCTCGCCCTGGCGTTCGCCGTGCTGGCCGGGGCCCGGGGCCGCGGTCAGGTGCTGTCCCGGCTGCGCACCATGGGGCTGTCCCGCCGGCAGTGGCAGGGCCTGCTGCTGATCGAGCTGGCCCCGCTGGTGGTGGTCTCGGTGCTGACCGGGGCGGTGGTCGGCGCCCTGCTGCCGGTGCTGCTCAATCCGGTGCTGGGGCTGTCCGCGTTCACCGGCGGGGTGCCGGTGACCGTCCGCTTCGAACCCGGCCTGGTCGCCGGGGTGCTCGGGCTGGCCGTGCTGGCCCTGGCCTTCGCCGTCGCGGTGGAGGCCGTGAACAACCGTCGGCTGCGCCTCGGCGAGGTGCTCCGGCTCGGAGAGGAGAGCTGAGATGACCGCTACCGCCGAGAGCACCGCCGTACCGGACCTGGCCGAGTTGCAGCGGCGGGCCGCGCACCGCGCGGCCGAGCGGGCCGGCGGGCGGGACCGCCTGCGCGGGCACATCGTCTGCGACGGGCTGGTCCGCATCTTCAAGACCGAGGGCGTCGAGGTGGTCGCCCTGCAGGGGCTGGACCTGGTCATCGACCGGGGTGAGCTGGTGGCGATCGTCGGCGCGTCCGGCTCGGGCAAGTCGACGCTGCTCAACATCCTCTCCGGGCTGGACACCCCGACCGCCGGGATCGCCCGGGTCGCCGACTACGACCTGCTCGCGCTGTCGAACCGGCGGCGGTTGAGCTACCGGCGGGACGTGGTCGGCTTCGTCTGGCAGCAGACCGGCCGGAACCTGCTGCCGTACCTGACCGCGCGGGAGAACGTCGAGCTGCCGATGCGGCTGGCCGGGCGTTCCGGGGGCCGACGGGCCCGGCGGGCGCGGGCGCAGGAGCTGCTGGAGCTGGTGGGCGTCGGCCACTGCGCCGACCGCCGGCCGGGCCAGCTCAGCGGCGGCGAGCAGCAGCGCTGCGCGGTCGCCGTGGCGGTGGCGAACGACCCGGAGGTGCTCTTCGCCGACGAGCCGACCGGCGAGCTGGACGAGGCCACCGGCGCGGAGGTCTTCGCGGCGCTGCGCACCATCAACGCCGAGCTGGGCGTGACGATCGTGGTGGTCACCCACGACCAGGCCGTGGCCACCCAGGTCCGCCGGACCGTCGCGATCCGCGACGGCCGGACCTCCTCCGAGGTACGCCGCACGGCACGGGTCACCGCCGACGGCAGCACCGAGCTGGTCAGCGAGGAGTACGCCGTGCTGGACCGCTCCGGCCGGATGCAGCTGCCGGCGCCCTTCGTGGACGCCCTGTCGCTGCGTGACCGGGTCCGCCTGAACCTCGAACCGGACCACGTCCAGGTCCGTCCCGGCGACGTGGCCGCCGGCACCGAACGGAGTGACGCATGAGCGAGCAGGTTTCCACCCTCGGGGTCGGCGACGCGGTCGCCGACGAGGTCGTCCGGGTCGAGGGGGTGAGCCGGACCTTCGGCCGGGGAGCACACGCCGTGCACGCCGTGCGGGACGTCTCGTTCCGGGCCGGGCGGAGCGAGCTGGTGGCGGTGCGGGGCCGCTCGGGCGCCGGCAAGACCACCCTGCTCAACCTGGTCGGCGGGCTGGACCGGCCGGACAGCGGCCGGGTGCACGTGGCCGGGCACGACGTGACCGCCGCCGGGGAGGCGGAGCTGCTGCGGCTGCGCCGGGGCACGGTCGGGTTCGTGTTCCAGACCTTCGGGCTGGTGCCGATCCTCTCCGCGGCGGAGAACGTGGGGGTGCCGCTGCGGCTGGCCCGGGTGCCGGCGGCGCAGCGGGAGGAGCGGGTGGCGGTGCTGCTGGAGTTGGTGGGGCTGGGTGGGCACGCGGCGCAGCGGCCGTACGAGCTGTCCGGTGGGCAGCAGCAGCGGGTGGCGGTGGCCCGGGCGCTGGCCAACGAGCCGGACCTGCTGATCGCCGACGAGCCGACCGGCCAGCTCGACTCGGAGACCGGCCGGTCGATCATGGACCTGCTGCGCGCCGTGGTGCACGCCCGGGGGATGACCGCGCTGGTCGCCACGCACGATCCCGCCCTGATCGAGCTGGCCGACCGCACCCTCACCCTGCGCGACGGCCACCTCGTCGACGACTGACGTCCGTCAGAGCGGGAGCTTCATGCCCTCGTGGCTGGCGACGAAGCCCAGGGTGCGGTAGAAGCGGTGGGCGTCGTCACGGGACTTGTCGGTGGTGAGCTGCACGAGCGCGCAGCCCCGCTGCCGGGCCTGGTCGATCGCCCACCGCATCATCAGCCGGCCCAGCCCCTGCCCGCGCAGGTCGGAGCGGACCCGCACCGACTCGATCAGGGCCCGCTCGGCGCCGTGCCGGCCCAGCCCCGGGATGTAGGTGAGCTGCATGCAGCCGACCACCTCGCCGCCCCGGTCGGCGACGACCTGCTGGTTGCGCGGGTCGGCGGTGATGTCGGCGAACGCCCGCTCGTACGCCTCGTCCACCTCGGCGACGTCCCGGGCCTTGCCGAGCACATCGTCGGCGAGCAGGGCGACGAGGGTGGGCAGGTCCGCCCGGACCGCCTCCCGGAAGATCACGTCGGTCATGGCCGCAGCCTGCCACAACGACACCGACCGATGTGCGCGCCGGGGTTGCCCGCAGCGGGCAGCATGGTGCGGCATGGAGCTCCTGCTGTTGCCGTTCCGCTGGGTCTACCGCGGGTTGGTCTGGTTCGCGAACTCGCCGGGCACCCTGATCGCCTCGTACCTGCTGATGATCGTGGTGGCGGGCGTGATCTACGGCCAGGTGGAGAACCGCAGCGCCGCCGACGCGGTCTGGTGGGCGGTGGTCACCGCGTCCACCGTCGGCTACGGCGACATCTCCCCGACCACCTGGCAGGGGCGTACCCTCGCCGCGCTGCTCATCTCCACCATGGTGCTGCTGGTCATCCCCCTGATCACCGCGCACTTCGCCAGCCGGCTCATCGTCGACGACGACGCGTTCGAGCACGACGAGCAGGAGGAGCTCAAGCGCGACGTGCGCCGGATGCGGGCGCTGCTGGAGGAGTTGGCCGCCCGGCAGGGCATCGAGCTGCCGAACTCGAACCGCTGCGGCCCGCCGAGCCGATCAGGCCGGTCTGGGAGCGGTCCAGGAGGCGGCGCCCACCGCAGTGGTGACCCTCGTCAACCCCGCTCCAGCCCGGTCCGCAGCGCCCACCACCGGCGGACGCTCTGCGGTGCGAGCGATCCGCACCGCGCCCGTCGGGCACCGGTCCGCCGGCCCGGCCATCCTGCCCCGGTCAGCGGGCCGGGCAACGCAGCCCTTCCCGGGGCACCGTCAGCGAGATCAGGTACGCGTCCACCGCGTCGGTGACGCAGGCCGTCTGCGGGTAGGCGGTGTGCCCCTCGCCCTCCCAGGTCAGCACCCGGCCCACCCCCAGCATGGCGGCCAGCTTCGCGGTCTGCTCGTACGGGGTGGCCGGGTCGCCGGTGGTGCCGACCACCACGATCGGCGGGGCGCCCTCGGCCCGGCCGGTCGGGTACGGGTCCCGCCCGCCCGGCCACTCCACGCAGCCGAGCATCCCCACCGCCAGGGACGGGCCGAAGAGCGGGTACCTGTCCCGCCACTGCGACTGGAGTTCCCGGATCCGGGCGATGCTCGGCTTCTCCGTCTCGTCGGCGCAGTTGACGGCGAGGTTGGCGTCGAACAGGTTGGAGTAGTTGCCCGCCTCGTCCCGGCCCGCGTACGCGTCGGCCAGGTCGAACACCCCGCTCGGGTCGCCGCCCTCCAGCTCGTCCACCGCCCGGGCCAGCTCCTCCCAGCCCGACTCGGTGTACAGCGACGAGATGACCGCGTAGAAGACCCAGCCCGAGGTGGCCTCCCGCCCGTCGGCGGCACGTACCGGGGAGACCCGCGCCTTGTCGATCGCCGTGGTCACCGCGGCCCGGGCGTCCGGGGCGATCGGGCAGCGCCCGGCGTTGGCCGCGCACCACCGGGTGAAGTTGCCGAACGCCCGCTCGAAGCCCTTGGCCTGGCTCTCCGAGCCGGCGATCAGCTGCTGGCGCGGGTCGACCGCACCGTCGAGCACCATGGCCCGCACGTTGCGCGGGTAGAGCTGGGCGTACGTGGCGCCGAGCAGGGTGCCGTAGGAGTAGCCGAGGTAGGTCAGCTTCTCGTCGCCCACCGCCGCGCGCACCGCGTCCACGTCCCGGGCGGCCTGCTCCGTGCCGTAGAGGGGGAGCTGGTCGCCGTACTTGTCGCCGCAGCCGCGCCCGACCCGCTGGTTGAGCGTGCGGTAGGCGTCGAACGACTCCTGGCTGCGCGGGTCGGGGTCGGCACCGAAACTGGCGTCCAGGTCGGCGTCGGAGATGCACTTGACCGGGCTGGACCGGGACACCCCGCGCGGGTCGAAACCGACGATGTCGAAGCGGTCGGTGATCGACGCCGGCAACCCGCCGAAGGCCTGGCCGAAGGAGAGGTAGACCGCGGTGTCCACCCCGGACCCGCCCGGCCCGCCGGGGTTGATCACCAGCGAGCCGATCCGGTCCCGCTGCTTCGACGAGCGGGCCCGCAGCAACGCGATCTCGAAGGTCTCCCCGGCGCCCGGCCCGGCGGTCGCCCCGGCCCCGGCGCCCCAGTTGCGCGGCACGGCGATCTTCGCGCAGTCGTACCGCATGCCGGGCGCGCCGCGACCGACCAGCTCCTCCGCGACCTCCGGGCAGGCCCGCCAGGTCGGCGCGGTGCCCGGCGCCGCCGCCTTCTCGGCGCTGCCCGGCACGAACGCCGGCAGCGTGCAGCCGGCGGCGAGCAGCGCGCCCGAGACGAGTCCGGCCAGGGTGAGCCGGACCCGGCGGATCCGGTGGGATGTGCGGGTCACCAGCGAGCCTCCGTGATCGTTTTCCGGCCCAGGCTACGCCGGACCGGTCGCCGCCGGCTCGACGGTCGCCGCCGGGTCACCCCGCAGCACCTGGTCCACGTCGAAGCGGACCGGACGGTCGAGCTGGTCGTAGCGGCAGGACCGGGGATCACGGTCGGGCCGCCAGCGGACGAACCGGGCGGTGTGCCGGAACCGGTCGCCCTCCATCGCGTCGTACGCCACCTCGACCACCAGTTCGGGACGCAGCGGCTCCCACTCCAGGTTCTTGGTGCCCGTCCACCGGCTCACCCCGCCGGGGATGCGCTGGCCGCGCTCGTGGTCGCCGTGCACCCACGGGTGGTCGCCGTCGACGTCCCGGTAGGGGGCCAGCTCCTCCAGCAGCTCCTGGCGGCGGGCCATGGTGAACGACGCGCTCACCCCCACGTGGTGCAGCACCCCGTCGTCGTCGTGGAGGCCGAGCAGCAGGGAGCCGACCACCGGCCCCGACTTGTGCCACCGGAAGCCGGCCACCACCACGTCGGCGGTGCGGGCGTGCTTGACCTTGGACATCAGCCGCTTGCCCGGCTCGTACGGCAGGTCGGCCGGCTTGACGATCAACCCGTCCAGCCCGGCGCCCTCGAACACCTCGAACCAGCGGCGGGCCGTCTCGGGATCGGTGGTGACCTGGGTGACGTGCACCGGCGGACGAACCCCGGCCAGCGCCGCCGCCAACCGGGCCCGACGCTGCGGATAGGGCGCGCCGGTCAGCAGCTCGTCGTCGAGGGCGAGCAGGTCGAAGGCGACGAAGTCGGCGGGGGTCGTCTCGGCGAGCAGCTTCACCCGGGAGGCGGCCGGGTGGATGCGCTGGGCGAGCAGTTCGAAGTCGAGCCGGGGCTGCCCGCCCGGGCCGTCCCGGCGGATCACGATCAGCTCGCCGTCGACCGCGCAGCGCGCGGGCAACTGCCGGCGGGCCTGCTCGACCACCTCGGGGAAGTAGCGGGTCATCGACTTGCCGCCCCGGCTGGCCAGCTCGACCTCGTCGCCGTCGCGGAACACGATGCACCGGAAGCCGTCCCACTTCGGCTCGTACGTCAGGCCGGGATCGGTGGGCAACCGGGCCACGCTCTTCGCCAGCATCGGTTCGACCGGCGGATTGATCGGCAGGTCCACGGCGACCAGTCAACCAGACGGCACCGACAGTCGTGAGGCAGATCACCGTCGGCAGTGGTACGGCGTGTCCGGGGTCGGTCCCGTTCGTCCCTGCCGTACGGATGGTGTCCGCGCAGCTCGGAGCTAGCGTCGCCGGGTGAGGTTGGTGTGCTGCTGCTGCGGGCGCTACCAGGTCACCGTGGAGCTGGTCCGGGGCCGGCACCGGTACCGCCTGACCCACCGCTATCCGGCCCGTTTCGGCGGCGGCAAGAACGTCCTCGGTGAGGTGGGCACCGTGGTCGAGTTGGAGGAGCTGCTGCGCCGGCGTACCCCGCTCGGCCTGGCCGACCTGCGCGAGGCCGCCTGATCCCGACGCCGGTCGGATGGTGGACGCCCCCCGTCTCGCGCGACCACGTGGACCCGTCCCGTGCTGTTCCTGCTGGCCCCGGCGCGCGCCCGGCCCGGCGCTCGACCGTCGCCCTGGGTGGGGTGCCGGAGCGCGCGGGGCGCGCTCCGGCACCCGCGCCGTCAGCTGTTGACGATCAGGCTGGCGATCTGGTTGTAGATCAGGTGGGCCTTGGCGCCCTGGTTCGACGGGCAACCGCCGAGGTGGTGCAGGGCGATGACCCGGTGGTTGGCGTCCAGCACCGGCGAGCCCGAGTTGCCGCCGGAGGTGTCGCAGCTGTAGCTGATGTTCCAGGTGTTGTAGTTCGCGTTCTTGACGGTGCACCGGGTGCCGTTCTGGGTGTCCTCGAAGATCGACAGCCGCTTCGGCCTGCCGTCGCCGTGGCCCGGGATGTACATCCGGGTGCCGGTGGTGGTGGCGGTGGTCGCCAGGAACAGCGTGCCGAAGCCCTGGATGGCGGTGAAGTTGTTCACCGAGTACAGGGCGTAGTCCAGCTCGCCGGAGCCGCCGCTGCTCACCTTGTACAGCGTGGCGCCGCTGACCTTGGTGCCCGGGCCGGGGTTGTTGCCCCCGCAGGTGGCGCACTGGTAGTTGAACTGCATCTCGCTGCCGCTGACCGCGGCCTGCGTCGAGAAGCAGTGCTTGTTGGTCAGCATCCGGTTGGTGCTGCCCACCCGCCAGGTGGTGCACAGCCCACCGCCGCTGATCAGCAGCCGCGCCACGGCGGTGCTGCGGGCAAACTCGCTGGGGTGGCTGCTCTGGTAGCAGACCACGTCACGACGGGCGTCGGTGCTGCAGACGGACTGCAGGGAGATGTTGTGCTGGCTGATCTCCGCGCGGTCGTAGCCGCGCCAGAACCGGTCGATGGTCGCGGCGCTGCCCCGGGAGGGACGGCTGCTGTGCAGCGTCACCACCGCGGTGTCGCCGTCCACCGACATCGCCCAGAAGCCCGGCCGGCCGTCGGTGGTGTAGTCCGAGCCGGTCGCCCGGTTCAGGTGACGGTCGTAGCGGTAGCTCTCCCGGCCGTCGGGGCTGGCGACGGTGACGTACTCGCCGTCGGCCAGCCGCAGCGAGCTGAAGTGCACCTTGACGTACGTCGCGCCGGGGTGCCGGATGATCTGGGTCCGACCGTCGCGGGCGCGGGACAGCGCGCCGTCGACGGTGCGCAGCTCGCCGACCGTGGTGACGCCCTCCGCCGAGAACTGTTCCGACTCCGGCGCCCGCTCGGAGTGCGGGGCCGACGGCGTTGCCGAGGACGCCTCGGCGGCGGGTGCCGACACCAGGCTCAGCCCCAGCGTGAGGGCGCTGAGCGTGACCGCCGCCGTCCGCAGGCGGCGCAGGGCAAGTTTCATGGTCGCTCCTTCCCAGGAACCAGCACCTCGTCGTGCTTTCGGTCTTCCTACCGGACATTGATAGATCAATGCAAATGTCTCTATGGGTAGGAGCATGACGGCGCCCGTCGTCCCGGCGGGCCACCCGCCGCCCGCCCCGGTGGGCGACCCTGCGGCGACCGACCCGCCGCCCTAGGCTGGACGGCGTGTCCGAGCTGACGTACCCGCAGGTGGGATCCACCCGGCAGGGGGCGCTGCCGGCCGGCTGGCACCACCTGCGCCACCGGCGCCGGCTGCCCGACGGCAGCTTCGCCGTCGCGGCCGAGGCCGTGCTGACCTGGCGGCTGCACCGGGCCGCCGGGGTACGCATGCGCACCGACGCCCCACGCGCCGCCCCCGGCGTCCGGGTCACCCCCGGCCTCGGCGTCGGCCCGCTGCGGATCTGGGGCCCGTGCGAGGTGGTCTGGGTGGCCTCCGACAGCCGCCGGGCCGGCTTCGGCTACGGCACCCTGCCCGGGCACCCCGAGCACGGCGAGGAGGCGTTCCTGGTCACCCGGGACGACACCGGCGCGGTCTGGTTCGAGGTGGTCGCGTTCAGTCGTCCGGCGGTGTGGTTCATGCGGGCCGCCGGCCCGCTCGGCCGGGCCGTGCAGCACGCCTACGCCCACTGGCTGGCCCGCACCCTGCGCCGCCTCTGCGCCCGGGGCTGACCCGGCGTCGGCGCGGTCCGCCCCGACCGACCACGGTGACCGTCACGGCGGCCGGGCGACCCGGTCGCGGAGGCCGGTGACGACGGCGCAGGCAGCGCCGCCGCAGCGTCAGAAGCGGGCGAAGGAGCGGATCGGCATCCGTGGCCCGAACCTCGGCGCCTGGACGCCGGCCGCCGCGAGCAGCAGGCAGACCCGGCCCCGGTGACCCCGGAACGGCTCCAGCAGGGCCAGCATCCGCGCGTCGTCGCCGCGCGCCTCACCGGCCAGCGCCCAGGCGACGGTGTTCGGCACGTGGTAGTCGCCGACACTGACCGCGTCCGGGTCGCCGTACGCGACGCGCACCACCTCGGCGGCCGTCCACGGGCCGATGCCGGGCACCGCGGTCAACCGGCGGGTGGCCTCGGCGCTGTCCGCGCAGCGTTCCAGCCGCCCGGCCAGCGCGGCGGCCCGGCGCAACGTGTCGGCCCGGCGCTGCTCCACCCCGAACGGGTGGAAGACCCAGTACGGCGCGGCGGCGACCGCCTCCGGGGTGGGCGGCAGCAGCAGCGGCTGCATCGGCCCGGGCGCCGGCTCGCCGAAGTGCCGCACCGTCGCCGCGTACGCCCGGTACGCCTCCTTGCCGGTGACCTTCTGCTCCAGGACCGCCCGCAGCACCCGGGGGAAGACCTGTCCGGTGGCCGGCATCCGCAGTCCCCGGTGCGCCCCGGCCAGCCGCGCCACCAGCGGATGGGCGGCGGCCAGCTCGGCGAACCCGGTGAGGTCGTCGCGGAGCCCGGCGATCGCGTCGGCCCGCTCCACCAGCCACCCGGCGCCCGGGCCGTACGCCTCGGCGAGCAGGTCACTCCCGGCGGGGCGCAGCGCCAGCGTGGCCGGGCCGGCCGGGGTGCGGGTGGCGTACCAGAAGGTGCCGGCGGCGATCCGCGCGCACGGGTCGTACGGGCTGAAGGTGAGGGACCGGACGGTGGCGGCCAGCCGGTACTCGGCCGGCGGTCGCAGCGTCCGCCGTGCGGCGGGCTCGGTCCAGGTCACCCGCACACTCTGCCACGGCCCGCCGCCGTGACGGACGACACCGCCGACGCCCTGCACGTCGGCGGTGTCTCCATCCCGCCGAACGGACCGGCCGCGTGGCGGCCGTGGGTGCGGGGTTGGGGGGACCTCGGCGCGCGCGCCGGCTGGCGTTGACACGCGCGCCGCCCTCGTCCGCTGGCGGGGTTCCGTGGGGGAGGGCTCCGGCGGGGGAACCGTGGCGCCGGCCCTCGACGGGCCGGCGCCACCACCGGGGCGCACGACGCTGCCGGTACGTCGGCGTCCGGATCCGTGACGGTGGCCGGCCGCGCCCTCCCCGGCTGCGGCCGACCACCGTGTCTCACACCGGGCGGGCGGTCAGTAGGTGTACTCGCCGCCGCCGCTGTTCGCGCCGCTCTCGGCCGGCGGGGCGACCGCCTTCGGGGTGCCGGTCGGCAGGCACTCCAGGTTCTTCTTGCCGTCCGGCTGGACGACGAACCAGGTGCCGCCGACACCCTGGCCCTTCCACTGGCCCGCCTTCTTGTCACCGATGTAGCGGTAGACCGGCCAGCCGCCGATGGTGATCTGGCGGGTGCCGTCCTGGCGGGTGACGGTGCCGACCTTGTCGTCGGAGACGCCCTGCAGCTGCGGGTTGCCGTCGGTCAGCGCGGGCGGCCACACCTGGGCGCACTTGTCCACGCAGTTCGACGACGGCGGGTCGTCCGAGTCCTTGTCGAAGCGGTAGAGGACGAAGCCGTCCTGGTCGGTGACGACCTTGCCCATCCGGGCGACGTTCTTGCCGACGAGCTGGTCGGTCAGCTGCACATCGGCGGGAGGCGGCGCCTGGTCGGCGGCGGGCGCCTCGGGGGTCGCGGAGGCCTCCGGCTCCACCGCCGCGGTGGGCTCGGCCGCGGCGACGGCGACCGGCTCGGCCGCGCCGCTGTTCGCGTCGTAACCCGCGGGAGCGCAGGCCGTAAGTGCGACCATCGCGCTCGCCACGATGACGGTCCGCTTCATCTGTGCCACGTGCCCTCCTCATTCTTGGCAGTTCACCGAGTAGTACGGAGGGTCCACTGTCAAGGTTGAACGATCGACCGTGGGCAATTTCACTAAAATCCGTTGAACCGAACCGGGCACCGCTACGTGTACCGGCACATCCGGCCCCGTACCGGCGGGAACGCCGAAACGGCGCCGGCCCACGCGGGGCCGACGCCGATCGGTGCGTCGCGGGATCAGGGGACGACGGTCACCAGCGGGCTGGCCACCCCGTTCGCGTCCACCGACTGCACCTGCAACTTCGCGATGTCGTTCTTCGGCGCCGAGGTGGCCGCCTCCAACTGGAGGTCCTGCGGGTTGCTGTTGGTGCCGTACCCGCCACCCGGCACCGACCAGGTGGAGACCACCTCGGTGGTGGCGTTCTTGCGGATCACCACCAGCCGGCAGGTGCGCGGGCCGGGCAGCCGGGTCAGGTTGAACCCGATCCAGGTGCCGTACTCCTTGTTGGCCAGCCACATGGTGGCCTTCACCCCGGTGCTGCCGTCGGTGGCGTCGTGCTGCTCTCCCGGGATCTCGTTCGGGCCGCCCGCGCCGGGCCCGGACCGGGTCGGCTGCGGGGTCGGCGGCCCGTCCACCGCCGGCGCGGAGACCGTCGGCTCGGCGATCACCTGGTCGCCGCCCTCACCGACGCCGAGGACCGCCACGCCGATGCCGCTGAGCGCGCCGACCGCCACCACCGCGGCGGCCATCGACAGCACCTGACGGAACCGGGCGCGCCGCCGGTGGGCGCGCACCGCGACCAGCGTACGGTCCAGCAGCGCCGGATCCGTCGCCGTGTGCTCCATCGCCATCATCGTCTCGCCGTCGATGTCGGAGAGCAGCCCCACCACGGGCACCATCGTCTCCAGCTCGGCGGCGCAGGCCCAGCACGTGGCGAGGTGCTCCTCGAACCGTTCGGTGTCCTGCTGGTCCAGCACGCCGAGCGCGTACGCGGCGACGTCCATGTGTTCGGCCCGGCTCATTCCGTCACCCCCCTCTCCTGCAGAGCCGTGCGCAGGGCGCGCAGCGCGTAGTAGACCCGCGACTTGGCGGTGCCGAGCGGAAGGCCCAGCTCCTCGGCCGCCTCCGGCACCGTGCGGCCCCGGAAGTACGTCGCCACCAGGATCTCCCGGTGGGACTGGCTCAGCGTACGCAGCGCGTCCGCCACCGTCATGGTGCGCAGCACCCGGTCGGTGCTGTCCGCCTCCGCGAACGCGGTCAGGTCCCGGTCGTACGTCTCGGCCGGGCGGGCCTGTTCGCTGCGGTGCTCGTCGATGGCGATCCGCCGGGCCACCGTCACCAGCCACGGGCGCAGCGAGCCCTGGCCCTGGGCGCCCAGCCGGTGCGCGTTGCGCCAGGCCCGCAGCAGGGTCTCCTGCACGATGTCCTCGGCGCGCTGCCGGTCACCGCCGGTCAGCCGCATCACGAACATCAGCAGCGGCCCGGCGTGCTCGGCGTAGAGCAGCCGGATCAGCTGGTCGGAGTGACTGGCCTCAGGGGACACCGCCTGGTGGCGTCCGGGCGCCGGTCGCGGCGTCACCGGGCCATTCTGGCGAGCGGTGGGTCCGGCGTCGACCCCCCGGGCCGACCTGGAGGCACGGGGCTGGGGCTGGGCCCGGGCGAACATCCACCCTGGCCTGGCCATCTCGCCGTGCAAGCCGGCCGCGACCGCACTCATGCAGACCTCCTGCTGTCCTATGACATCAGCGGGCCCACGGGGAGGGCCGCCCCAAGGTACGTGCGGGTCGGCCCGGCGGATCAACGGCGTACCGAAAAAATTCCGGGCGGCGGTGGGGTGGAGTCGACGGCGTCCACGTCGTGGACCACCGGCGCACCGCCGGCGAACCGGTCCAGCTCCGCGCCGGCCAGCACCCGCCCGGGGAACCAGTCACCGGCAGCGCGCCGGGTCAGCTCCGGCACCGGCGGCGACACCCGGCCCGCGACGAGCACCAGGTTGCCGTAGCGCCGCCCGCGCAGCACCGCCGCGTCACCGACCAGGCAGGCGTGCGGCAGCACCTGGCGCACCGTGGCGACCTGGGCGCGGGCGTGCCGCAGCGGCGGGCCGTCGGCGAGGTTCGCCAGGTACCAGCCGGACGGGGCGAGCACCCGGGCCACCTCGGCGGCGTACTCGACGCTGGTCAGGTGGGCGGGCGTGCGCGCGCCGGCGAAGACGTCGGCGACCACCACGTCGTACGCGCCGTCGCGGGTGGCGGCCAGGGTGGCGCGGGCGTCGGCGATCCGCACCTTCAGCCGGGGATCGGCCGCCCAGGGCAGCTCCCGGCGGACCAGCTCGACCAGCGCGCCGTCCAGCTCGGACACCCGCTGGGTGGACCCCGGGCGGGTGGCCTGCACGTACCGGGGCAGGGTCAGCGCGCCACCGCCCAGGTGCAGCACCCGCAGCGGTGCGCCGGCCGGGGCGAGCAGGTCGAGCGCCGCGCCGAGCCGGCGGACGTACTCGAACTCCAGGTGGGTCGGGTCGTCGAGGTCCACGTGGGACTGCGGCGCGCCGTCCAGCAGCAGCGTCCACGAGCGCGGGCGGTCCGGATCGGGCACCAGCTCGGCCCGGCCGGTGTCGACCGGCGCGACGACCCGGTCGTCGCCACGGCGGCGGCCCATCAGCGTCGCGCCCCGCGACCCCGGGTCGCCATGGTCAGCGCCCGGTGCAGCAGCCGGGCGTCGCCCAGCAGCGCGCGCAGCCGCCGCTCCAGCCCGGCGATCGGCACCAGGTTCTGCGGGGCGCGCGGGTCCTTGTACGGCGAGGAGGCGAACCGGGGCAGGGTGACCAGCGACAGGTCGGCCAGCGCGATCGCCTCCGGCGGCGGCAGCTCCGCCGAGCACTCCATCCGCACGATGCCGGCCCACGGCGCGCCGGCCGCGACCGGCAGGCGCAGGTACCACGACCAGCCGCCCCAGGCGGTGCCGAGGCGGAACACCGGGGACCGTTCGCCCGGACGCAGCGCGGTCACCACGGCGGTCAGCCGGGCGTCGAGGTACTGGCTGTGCTGGGTCTTGATGTAGCCGAGGGTGCGGGGCAGCTGCCGGCGGGCGCGCAGCGGACCGTCCACGACGAGCAGGTCCCCGTCGGTGCGGGCGGCGTCGGAGACCTCCACCTCCAGGGCGGTCAGCGGCCCCTGCACGGCGGCGGGCAGCTTGCTCAGCTCACCCGCCCCGCCGACCCGGTGCACCGGGTAGCGCACCCGCCCGCAGACCACCTCCTCGGCCGACGGGCTGGCGGTGAACAGGCCCCGCCCGACCTTCGCCCCGGCCAGCTCCGCCGCGCCGCGCTCCAGGTCGCAGCGGACCACCCCGGCCGCGTACGAGGCGGCGACGCCGGGGAACGAGGCGCCGTCGTCCTCGGCGGTCCAGACGCTGGCGTCGATCCGGCGTACCCCGTCGACGAGCAGCACCACGTCCGGGGCGCGCAGGCCCGGCCGGGGACCGATCGCCCGCCAGTCCACCACCGGCAGCTCGACGTCCGCGTCGACCTGGGCGCTGCTCGGCGCGGCCGGCCCGCCCGGGGCCGCCTCGAAGGACGCGCCGTAGGACGGGTCCCAGGCGTCCACGAAGAGCTTCGGCCCGCTCACGCCGCCCCCGCCCCCGCCCGCACCGGCCACCGACCCGCCGGTCGGCCGCGGCCCGCCGGCCCGACGCGGCCCGCCGGTCGCACGTCGCGGGCCGCTCGGCCGCGGCCCGCCGCGCGGAGGTCGCCCGCCACGGCGCGGTCCCGCCGCGCCGTCACAGGCCGGTCCGCTCGACACGGGCCGTGCGGGCGTCCTTGCGGACCTCGTAGCGGACCGGGATCCGCTCGGCCAGCGCCGGCACGTGGGTGACCACGCCGACCATCCGGTCACCCCGGGCGGCCAGGCTCTCCAGGGTGGCCGCCACGGTGTCCAGGGTGGCCGCGTCCAGCGTGCCGAAGCCCTCGTCCAGCACGATCGACTCCAGGCTCGCCGCGGTGGTGGACATCCCGGCGAGCTGCTCGGACAGCGCCAGCGCCAGGGCCAGCGACGCCTGAAACGTCTCACCGCCGGAGAGGGTGCGCACCGCTCGCCGCAGCCCCGCGTCGTGGTGGTCGACCACGAAGAACTCGCCCTTGTCGTGCACCAGGTCGTACTGGCCCTGGGACAGCTCGCGCAGGATCCGGGACGCGCCGTCGACCAGCAGGTCCAGCGCCTCGGCCAGCAGCCACCGTTCGAAGTTGTTGGCCCGCAGGTGCCCGGCCAGCGCCCGGGCGGTACGCGCCCGTCGCTCGTGCTCGGCCCGCTGCTCCCGCAGCTCTCCGGCCTGCTCGCGGCGCTCCTGCAACCGCCGCCGCTCCGCCTCCGCACGCTCCGAGGCCACCGCGACGGCCCGGGCCGGGTCGTCCTCGGGCGGCAGCCCGGCGTCGGCGAGCAGCCCGGCGATCCGGTCCTCGACCGCGCCGGCGGCGGCCTCCGCCTCGGCCACCGACGCGGCCAGCCCGACCCGCTCGGCACGGCGCTGCCGCACCTGCTCGCCGGCCCACTCCGCCAGGGTGGTCCAGGCGCCCGCCACGTCGTCGCGGTCCGCGGCCGGCGGACCGAACCGGGCCAACCCGTCGCGGGCGGCGTCGAAGCCCCGCCAGGCGGCGCGCAGCCGGTCCTCCGCCGCGTCGACCGCGCCCCGGGCCCGGCGCGCGGCGTCACGGCCGGCGCGCACCGCCGTCGCCGCCTCGTCGAGGGCCCAGCGCAGCCGGGCGTGCTCGTCCAGCGCGGCGCGCAGCGCGGCCGGCGCGGCGGCCCCGGCGAGCTGGCCGTCCAGCTCGGACAGCCGGGCCGCGAGCTGGTCGGCGCGGGCGCGGGCGTGGACCAGCACCCGTTCCAGGTCCCGCGCGGCCGCGTCGCGCTCCTGCACCAGCGCCTGCGCGCGGGTCGTGGCGGCCCGGGCGGCCTTGCCGGCGGCGGTCGCCGCGGCCACCGCCGAGCCCGCCGGCACCGCCGGCACCCGGGCCACGGTCTGCTCGCAGACCGGGCAGGTCCCGCCGTCGGACAGGTGCGCCCGCAGGGCGACCGCCTGGTCGGTGGCCTTCGCCTCCTCGTGGGCGCGGAACGCCGCCTCCAGGTCGGCCTCGGCCCGGGCCGCCGCCTCCCGGGCCGCCGCCAGCGCCGCCACCGCCGCGTCGTGCTCGGCCTGCGCCGCGCCGACCGCCGCGCGGACCGTCTCGGCCTCGCCGGCCAGCTTCTCCCGGTCGCCGTGCGCCCGCAGCAGCAGCCGCAGGGTGCTCTCGTCCCCGGCGGCGGCGAGTTCGCCGCGCAGCTTCTCCTCGCGCTCCTCGGCCAGCGCCACCGCGGCCGACGCCGCCTCGGCCGCCGCCCGCGCGGTGAGCACCGCGCGGGCCACCTCGGCCACCCCGTCCGGCGCGCGCACCCCGGCCAGCCCGGCCAGGTCGGCGTCGAGGGCGGCCAGCGCCGCCGCCGCCTCGCGCGCCGCCGCCCGCGCCCGCTCCCGTTCGGGTACGGCGGCGGCGACCGCCCCGGACAGCTCCCGCATCCGCTCCACCTGCGCGGTGGCCGCCGCCAGCGTCGCGTCGTCGACGTCGGTCAGCCCGGCGAGCATCCGGTCGACCGCCTCCAGCTTCGCCTCGGCCTGCCCGGCCCGCTCGGTGGCGCGTTTCTGCACCTCCTCGTAGACGCCGAGGCCGAGCAGGTTGACCAGGATCTGCTGCCGGGTCGCCGGCTTGGCGTGCAGGAAGTCGGCGAACTGCCCCTGCGGCAGCACCACGCAGGAGGTGAACTGCTCGTACGGCAGCCCGACCGCCTCCAGCACCGCCTGCTCCATCTCGGCCGGGGTGCCGGCGACCACCTCGCCCAGATCCTCCGGGCTCAGCCCGGTGTCGAGCTTGGTGACGTCGAAGCCGGGCGGCATGAGCTGCAACCCGGCATTGGCGGTCTTGACGTTGCCCCGGCCGTCGCGGCGGACCACCCGGGTGGCGACGTAGCGGTCGCCGGCGGACTCGAAGACCAGCCGGACGCGGGCCTCGGTGGCCGACGGCGCGAGCGCGTTGGCCAACCCCCGGGTCCCGCCCCAGCGGGGCACCGTGCCGTACAGGGCGAAGCAGATCGCGTCCAGCACGGTGGACTTGCCGGAGCCGGTCGGGCCGACCAGGACGAAGAAGTCGGCGTCGGTGAAGTCGACGGTGGTCTCGTCACGGAAGACGGTGAAGCCCGCCATGTCCAGCCGCATCGGCCGCATCAGCGCTCCACCTCCTCGAACAGCTCGTCGAAGAGGTCCCGCACCCCGTCGTCGTCGTGGCCCCGGCTGTCCAGGTAGTCGGCGAACAGCTCGCGCGGGGAGCGGCCGGCCCGCTGCGCCATCCGGGTGCCGCTGCCCGGCGCGGGCACCAGATCCGGGTCGATCCGGATCTCCAGCGCGCGGGGCAGCAGCTCCTGCACCTCCTCGCGCAACCCGGCCCGGGGCTGCTCGCGGACGAAGACCCGCAGCCAGCCCTCCGGCGGGGTCGCCTCGGCGAGCTGGGCCAGCGTGCCCCGGACGGTGCGCAGCGGCACCGCCGCCGGCACCGGCACCTCGCGTACCTGGGCGGCGGTGCGGGCGGTGACCTCGACCAGCGTCACCGAGGGGACGTTCTCCTGCTCGCCGAAGTCCACCGCGATCGGGCTGCCGCTGTAGCGCACCGGGCAGGGCCCGATCACCCGCTGCGAGCGGTGCAGGTGGCCCAGCGCCACGTAGTGCGCGGTGGTCGGGAAGACCGTCGCCGGGACCGCGTAGCCGAGCACCGTGTGCGCGTCCCGCTCGCCGCCGCCGGTGCTCGCCCCGACCACGGTGAGGTGGGCGGTGACCAGGTGCACCCGGTCCGGCTCGGTGAAGCCCTCGGTGAGCCGGGTCAGCACCCGGCCCAGGTGGTCGGCGTACGTCTGGGTCGCCTCGGCGGCGGTCAGCTCGTACATCTCCACCGCGCGCACGGCGTAGCGCTGGGACAGGAACGGCAGCGCGGCGAGCTGCCAGCGTTCGCCGTCGCGGGTCACCCCGTCGACGACGTGCTCGGCCGGGTTGGCCAGTACGCTGCCGCGCAGGGTGATGCCGGCGGCCTCGGCCCAGGGGCGCAGCGCGTCGAGGGCCTGGCCGTTGTCGTGGTTGCCGCCGATCGCCACCACGTCCGCCCCGGTACGCCGCAACGCGGTCAACGCCCGGGTGACCAGCCGGGTCGCCTCCGGTGTCGGGGCGGCGGTGTCGTACAGGTCGCCGGCGACGATGACCAGGTCGGGACGTTCGGCCACGGCGATCTCGATGACGTTGGCGAGCACCTGCTTGTGCTCGTCGACGCGGGACTGCCCCTTGAGCACCTTGCCGACGTGCCAGTCCGAGGTGTGCAGGATCTTCATGGTGGCCGGCCCCTAGAACGGGATGTCGTCGTCGGAGGAGCCCGAACCGACCACCGCGAACGGGTCGGCCGACTGGGTGATCGAGCGCAGCGTCTGCGACGGCGGCCGGCCCGCCTCGGAGACCCGGGTCGCCCAGGCCGGGAAGGGGAACTCCAGGCAGAGCGGGACCGGGATGTCCGGCTGGTTGACGAACATGGTGCCCGGCTTGGCCAGCAGCGCCCGCTGGCGCTGGGCCGGCGGGAGGAAGCCGTACTCGGGACGGGACGCCTCGGCCGGGTCGAGTCGGCCGACCACCCGGATCGCCGAGTTGGTCACGATGCGCCGCTCCACCTCGCTCGCCGTCTGCTGCGCGCCGACCAGGATCACCCCGAGGGAGCGGCCCCGCTCGGCGATGTCGAGCAGCACCTCCTTGATGGGGGAGGAGCCCTCGCGGGGGGCGTACTTGTTCAGCTCGTCCAGGACGACGAAGAGCAGCGGCTTGGCGGTGCCGGACTTCTCCTTGCGCTCGAACTCGCTCTTGAGCGTCACGCCGACCACGAAGCGCTGCGCGCGGTCCGGCAGGTTGTGCAGGTCGACCACGGTGACCTGGGCGCTCTCCGCGGTGTTGATCGAGTGCGGGCGGCGGGTGGCCAGGTCGCCGCGGATCAGCCGGCCCAGGTCCTTCTTGCTGCCGATCAGCCGGCGGGCGAAGGCGTTGACCGTGCCCAGGCCGACCGCGCTGCCCGCCCAGTCGCCCCGGGTCTCGTCGTCGTTGAGCTGCTCGACGATGTGGTCGACCAGGTCGGCGTACGACCCCAGCCGGACCCCGTCGACGCTCACCCCGCCGTCGGCGGGCTGGGCGTAGCGGGCCAGGTGGGCGGCGACCGAGTGGACCACCATCGTGTACTGCTGGCGCTCGTCGTCGGCGTCGGCGAAGACGTACGGCAGGAGCCGGTCGGCGCAGAACTCGCTCAGCGTCCAGTAGAAGCTGTCCACGCCGGTGAGCCGGCTGCTCACGTCGGGGGTGCCGGAGGAGTCGCCGACCCGGGGCGGGGCGTGGACCCGTACGTCGGGGAAGGCCCCGGCGTCCAGCCCGAGCTTCGCGTACGCCGCCCGTCGTCGAGGCGGGCGTTGGGGTGGTCGAGGAAGAGCAGGTCCTCGCCCTTGACGTTGAAGATCAGCGCCTTGGCGTTGACCGCGTCGCCACCGAGCACCCCGGAGCGGAAGACCGAGTAGAGCAGGAAGGTGGCGAAGCTGGTCTTGGTGGCCACGCCGGAGATGCCGGAGATGGAGACGTGCGCGCCCCGGCTGCCGTCGAGGAAGTCGGCGTTGAGGTAGACCGGGACGCCGTCGCGCCCCATGCCCATCGGGATCCGCCGTTCCATCCGGTCGAAGTGCAGCGCCCGGGCCCGGGCGTCGCCCTCGGCCCGGAACACCGCCGCGCCCGGCGCGGGCGGCACGTAGAGCTCCGGGTCCACCCGGGTGGTGGTGACCTCGGCCGCCTCCTGCACCTGGGCGGGGAGGGTGCCGTCGGCGATGGCGAAGACGTCCGAGTCGAACTGGGCGCCCTCGTGCCGCGCCCGGACCTGGGTGACCACCCCGGCGATGGTCACCGGCTCCCGGTCGGGCAGCTCGCGGCGGGTGACCACCACGTCGTCGAGCTGGAGGTAGCTGTCGGGGGAGACGGCCGTCCAGAAGGTCAGCGGGGTGGCGTCGGCGGTGCCCAGCACGCGGCCGACCGCCTCGCCCGGGCCGTCGAGCAGGTCGTCGGTCATCGGGGGGCTCCGGTCAGCTGCTCGTCTCGGTCAGGGCGCACGCCCTGCATCCTGCCCGAGGTGTACGACAGGTCGCCACGCGACGCGGCGGACGCCACGCCGGCTCGTCCGGGGTCCTCGCGGCCGGTCACCGGCGGGTGACGGCGTGTGCCCCGGTGCGGCCGGTCGGGCGGCGTGCGTCCTGCGCCACCGGAGACGCCCGGCCGGACCGGCGTGGGCGGGGACCAGGGCGGCGCGCACCGGGACGGCCGGGCGGCGCCGATCGGGGCGGGCAGGCCGGGCCGGGGCGGGCGGTGTCAGGCGGCCGGCGCGGAGCCGGCGGGTGGGGCGGCGGCCTGGTCGCGGGCGTGGCGCAGCATCAGCGTCCCGTCGTCGGCGGCCAGCACGTGCCGCAGCGGCAGGGGCCGGGCCGCCCCGGCCTCACCGGCGGTGATCCGCCCCGGACCGGCCCCGGCCAGCAGCGGCGCGACGGTCAGGCAGAGTTCGTCGACCAGGTCCGCGGCGGTGAGCGCGCCGAACAGGTGCGGGCCGCCCTCGCAGAGCAGCTGTCCGAGCCCTCGGCGGCGCAGCTCGGCCAGCCCGGCGGCGAGGTCGACCGTCTCCGCGCCGACGCGGACCAGGTCGGCCACGTCGGTGAGCCCGGCCGGCGGGGTGGCCGCCTCGGTGGTCAGCACGACCGGCCGCACCGGCGCGTCGGCGAACGCGGCCTGGGCCGGGTCGAGCGCCAGGGAGCCGGAGACCACGACCAGGGTGGGGTACTCGGCCAGGCCGTGCTCCCGCCGCCAGTCCCGGCGCGGCGCGCTCAGCCGCACCGCCCGGTAGCCCTCGTGCCGCAGCGTGCCGGCGGCCACCACCAGCCCGTCGCAGAGCATCCGGAGCAGGCCGAAGACCCGCTTGTCCGGCTCGCCGGAGAGCCCGGCGGAGTAGCCGTCGAGGGTCACCGCGCCGTCCAGGCTGGCCACGAAGTTCACCCGCAGGTGGGGGCCCTCGGCGCGGCCGTAGAGCGCGGTCAGCTCGGCGTCGTCCAACGGGGGCGACGCGGGCGCCGGCCAGATCCGGCGGATCGGCATTCCGACGCTCATTCGCCGGCCGGACCGGTGACCGGAGGGGTGGGTCCGGGGGTACGGTGCTGGCAGTCGCACCACTTCCGGCCGGGGCAGCGGTCGTGCCGCCGGTCCCGGCAGGCTCGGCAGATCATGCCGGCAGCCTATGCGGTGGGAGGAGGGGACAGCATGCCACGTCAGATCTTCCAGCTGAAGATGTCCCTCGCCGGGGTGCGCCCGCCGGTCTGGCGGCGGGTGCTGGTCCCCGGCGGCTACACCCTGGACCGGCTGCACCGGGTGGTGCAGCACGCCATGGGGTGGCGGGACTGCCACCTGCACTCGTTCGAGATCGACGGCACCCAGTACGGCGAACCGGACCCGGACGGCGAGCTGTCGCTCCGCGACGAGCTGGACAGCCGCCTCGACGCGGTGCTCGGCAAGGGCAGCCGGCTGCGCTACACGTACGACTTCGGCGACTGGTGGGAGCACGACCTGGTGGTCGAGGACGCCTTCACCGCCGAGGAGGGCGAGCGTTACCCGGTCTGTCTGGACGGGGCGCGGGCCTGCCCGCCGGAGGACGTCGGCGGTCCGTCCGGCTACGCCGTGCTGCTGAGCGCGCTCGCCGACCCGGCGCATCCGGAGCACGAGGCGATGCGGGAGTGGGTCCCGCCCGGCTTCGACCCGGAGTTCTTCGACCCGGGTCGCGCCAGCACGCTGCTGCGTCGCTTCTGCTGATCCCTCCGCACCACACCGGGCGCGGGAAACGCCATCGGCGGTAACGATCTGGGAACGCTCCCAATGGTCTATTGACACCCCTGTCATGCCCCGGCAATCTCATGGGAGCGTTCCCACGGCGTGGTGCGGGTCACCCCGCAGTCGCCCGCCGACCGGTCCCTGCCGGCCGGCGCGGGAGCGCGAAGAGCACCCCCCACCACACCCAAACCCAGCCTCACCACTGAAAGAGGGGTCAGGATGAGCGTCACCACGCGGCGTACCCGCCTTGCGGCCGCCGCCCTGGCCGCAGTGACCGCAATCGGCGGTCTCGCGGCCTGCGGCAACGACGACGACGCCACGGAGTCCGGCGGCAAGCCCGCCAAGCTGGTCGTGGACACCTTCGGCGAGTTCGGATACGACGAGATCGTCAAGCAGTACGAGAAGGACACCGGCATCAAGGTCGAGCTGCGCAAGACCGCGCAGCTCAACGAGTACCGCCCGAAGATCGTGCGGGCGCTCGCCACCGGCAAGGGCGCGGCCGACGTCGTCGCCCTGGAGGAGGGCATCCTCAACGAGTTCAAGGCCAACCCGGCCAACTGGGCCGACCTCGGCCCGCTGGTGTCCGACCACAGCAAGGACTACCTGCCCTGGAAGTGGGAGCTCGGCAAGGCGCCGGACGGCCGGCTGATCGGCCTGCCGACCGACGTGGGCTCGCTGGCGGTCTGCTACCGCCGTGACCTCTTCCAGGCGGCGAAGCTGCCGACCGAGCGGGACCAGGTCGCGGCCCTCTGGCCGGACTGGAACGCCTTCATCGAGACCGGCAAGAAGTACCGCGCCGCGACCGGCAAGGGCATGCTCGACTCGGTCACCACCGCCTCCAGCGCGGTGATGTTCCAGCAGGGCGGCGACCTGTTCTACGACAAGCAGGACAACGTCGTCGCCGACACCAGCGCCTCGGTGAAGGCCGCCTGGGACACCGCGATCGCGATGGCCGACGCCAACATCACCGCCGAGACGGCCACCTGGTCGCCGGAGTGGTCGGCCGGCTTCAAGCAGGGCACCTTCGCGGCGACCTTCTGCCCGTCCTGGATGCTCGGCATCGTCCAGGAGAACTCCGGGCCGGAGAACAAGGGCAAGTGGGACGTGGCACCGGTCCCCGGCGGCGCGGGCAACTGGGGCGGCTCCTGGCTCGCCGTGCCGACCCAGAGCAAGCACCCCAAGGAGGCGGCGAAGCTCGCCGAGTACCTGACCAACGCGCAGAGCCAGGTGGCGGCGTTCAAGGCCAAGGGCCCGCTGCCGACCAACCTGGAGGCGCTGAAGAACCCGGAGTTCCTCGCCTACACCAACGAGTACTTCAACAACGCGCCGACCGGCAAGATCTTCGGTGACAGCGTCGCCAAGATCCAGCCGCTGCACCTCGGCCCGAAGCACCAGGCGGTGAAGGAGAACGCCTTCGAGCCGGCGCTGCGGTCGTACGAGAACGGGCAGTCGCCCAAGGACAAGGCCTGGGAGCAGTTCACCAAGGACGCCAAGACCCAGGGCGCCTTCTGATCACTGACCCACCACCGGCGGTGGCGTCCGGGTCTCCCGGACGCCACCGGCGGCGTCCCGTTCCACGTACCGCCCGCCTCACCGGCCCCGCCGGCGCCGGGAAAGGACACCGCATGAGCCTGTCGGCCACGAGCGCGCCGCCGTCACCGGCCGCGCCGCCGCCCCCTCCCACCCGGCGCCGGAGCCGGGCGTTGACGCTCAACCGCCTCGACCTCAAGGTCTCCCCGTACCTCTACATCGCCCCGTTCTTCGTGCTGTTCTCGATCTTCGGGCTCTACCCGATGCTGCGCACCGCCTGGATGTCGCTGCACGACTGGAACCTCATCGGCGAGCACAGCTTCATCGGGTTCGACAACTACACCCGGCTCTTCACCGACGAGTACTTCTGGAACGCCACGGTCAACACGTTCGGCATCTTCCTGCTGTCGACCGTCCCGCAGCTGCTGCTGGCGCTCTTCCTGGCGACCCTGCTCAACCGGACGTTGCTGCGCGCCCGCACGTTCTTCCGGATGGCCATCTTCATGCCGAACGTGGTCTCCGTCGCGGCCGTGGCGATCGTCTTCGGCATGCTCTTCCAGCGCGACTTCGGCCTGTTCAACTGGCTGCTCGGCCTGGTCGGCGTCGACCCGGTCGACTGGGACGCGCAGAAGTGGAGCTCCTGGACCGCCATCTCGTCCATGGTCAACTGGCGCTGGACCGGCTACAACACGCTGATCCTGCTCGCCGGCATGCAGGCGATCCCGAAGGACCTCTACGAGGCGGCGGCGATCGACGGGGCCAGCCAGTGGAAGCAGTTCTGGCGGATCACCCTGCCGATGCTCACCCCGACCTTCGTCTTCGTGGTCACCCTCTCCACCATCGGTGGACTCCAGCTCTTCACCGAGCCGCTGGTCTTCGCCAACGGCAACATCATCGGTGGCGACCAGCGCGAGTTCCAGACGCTCGCGATGTACATGTACGAACTGGGCATCGAGAACCTGAACACCGCCGGGTACGGCGCCGCGGTGGCCTGGGCGATGTTCGTGATGATCGCCCTGGTCTCACTGGTGAACTTCCTGCTCGTCCGCCGTACGGTCAAGTGAGGAGCGACCCGTGAACTCGGCTTCCCAGCGCCTGTGGCGCACCAGCCCGCTGATGTACGTGGCCCTCGTGCTGGCGGTGCTCTTCTCGATCTATCCCTTCTACTACATGGTGGTCATCGCCACCCGCAGCCTGGACTCGATCAACGACGTGCCCCCGCCGTTCACCCCGGCCGGCTCGTTCGGCGACAACTTCGGCCGGGCGCTGGACAACGAGGCGGCGAACTTCGTCACCGGCCTGGTCAACTCGCTGATCGTCTCCACGGTGGTGACCGTCTCCGTGGTGATCACCGGCTCGCTGGCCGGCTTCGCCTTCGCCAAGCTGCGCTTCCGGGGCCGCAACATCCTGCTGCTGGCGATCATCGTGACCATGATGATCCCGACCCAGCTCGGCCTCATCCCGCTCTGGGGCATGATCCAGGACTTCGGCTGGTACGACACCCTCTACGCGGTGACCGTGCCCTTCCTGGTCAGCGCGTTCGGCGTGTTCATGATGCGGCAGTACGCCACCCAGGCCATCTCCGACGAGCTGATCGAGGCGGGCCGGGTGGACGGGGCCAGCACCTTCCGGATCTTCTGGAACATCGTGCTGCCCGCGCTGCGCCCGGCCGCCGCCGTGCTCGGCCTGCTCACCTTCATGGAGACCTGGAACTCCTACCTGTGGCCGTACGCCGTGCTCACCCCCGAGAACCCGACCCTGCAGGTGTCGCTGGCGTTCCTGTCGTACGCCTACTACACCGACTACTCGCAGGTGTTCGCCGCGACCGCCGTCGGCACCGTGCCGTTGGTGCTCGTGTTCATCCTGTTCGGCCGCCAGATCATCGGCGGGATCATGGAAGGTGCCGTCAAGTCGTGAGCAACCCGAGTCATCCGCCCGCCGTCGGCGTACTCGACCAGGGGCCGGAACTGACCTTCCCGCCCGGCTTCCTGTGGGGCGCGGCGACCGCCGCGTACCAGATCGAGGGGGCGGCCACCGAGGGTGGCCGTGCCCCGTCGATCTGGGACACGTTCAGCCACACCGAAGGGCGGGTGGTCGCCGGGCACACCGGGGACGTGGCCTGCGACCACTACCACCGGATGCCCGACGACGTGCGGCTGATGGCCGACCTGGGCCTGAAGTCGTACCGGTTCTCGGTGTCCTGGCCGCGGGTGCAGCCGGGTGGCTCGGGCCCGGCCAACGCCGAGGGCCTGGACTTCTACCGGCGGCTCGTCGACGAGCTGCTGGCGAACGGGATCGAGCCCTGGCTGACCCTCTACCACTGGGACCTGCCCCAGCCGCTGGAGGACGCCGGGGGCTGGCCGGCCCGGGACACCGCCGGCCGGTTCGCCGACTACGCCCAGCTCGTCGCCGACGCCCTCGGCGACCGGGTGAAGTACTGGACCACGCTCAACGAGCCGTGGTGCTCGGCGTTCCTCGGCTACGGCTCGGGCGTGCACGCCCCCGGCCGCTCGGACGGGGCGGACGCGGTCCGCGCCGGGCACCACCTGATGCTCGGCCACGGCCTCGCGGTGCAGGCGCTGCGCGCCAGCCGGCCGCAGGCGCAGCTCGGCATCACGGTCAACCTGTACCCGGTCACCCCGGCCAGCGACGCCCCCGGCGACGTCGACGCCGCCCGCCGCATCGACGCGCTGGCGAACCGGTTCTTCCTCGACCCGGTGCTGCGCGGGTCGTACCCGGCCGACCTCGCCGCCGACCTGCGGGAGGTCACCGACTTCGGGCACGTCCGCGAGGGCGACCTGACGGTCATCTCCACCCCGCTGGACCTGGTCGGCGTCAACTACTACAGCCGGCACGTGGTGGCCGCCCCGGTCGAGGGGGCGGAGCCGGAGAAGTACTGGCGGGCCCCGTCGTGCTGGCCGGGCAGCGAGGACGTCCGGTTCGTCACCCGGGGCGTCCCGGTCACCGACATGGACTGGGAGATCGACGCCCCGGGCCTGGTGGAGACGCTGCGCCGGGTGCACGAGGAGTACACCGACCTCCCGCTGTACGTCACCGAGAACGGCTCCGCCTTCGTCGACGCGGTGGTGGACGGGCGGGTCGACGACGTCGACCGGCTCGCCTACTTCGACGCCCACCTGCGGGCGGCGCACGAGGCGATCGAGGCCGGGGTGCCCCTGCGGGGATACTTCGCCTGGTCGCTGATGGATAATTTCGAATGGGCCTGGGGTTACACCAAGCGGTTCGGGATGGTCTGGGTCGACTACGACACCCAGGCCCGTATCCCCAAGTCCAGCGCCAGGTGGTACGCCGAGGTGATCCGACGCAACGGTCTGGCCGCACAATAGGCGAAGGCCAGCAGCTTTCCGGGCGGTCCCGCCCCCGTACCCCCTCCCCGGGGTGGTGGCGGGCCCGCCCGACGTCGGAGGAGCAGACGATGACAACGCAGCGCACCCGGTCGCTCGGGCGCCCGACACTCGACGCGGTCGCCGCCCGCGCGGGTGTCGGCCGCGGCACGGTCTCCCGGGTGGTCAACGGCTCACCCCAGGTCAGCCCCGAGGCCCGGGCCGCCGTGCAACAGGCGATCGCCGAGCTGGGGTACGTCCCGAACCGCGCCGCCCGGGCTCTGGTCACCCAGCGGACCGACTCGGTCGCCCTGGTGGTCTCCGAGTCGGGCGAGCGGGTCTTCACCGAGCCGTTCTTCGCCGGCATCGTGCGGGGTGTCAGCTCCGGGCTGCTGGAGACGCCCCTGCAGCTCTGGCTCGCCATGGTGCAGTCCCCGATCGAGCGGGAACGGGTCGAGCACCACCTGACCAACCAGCACGTCGACGGGGTCCTGCTGCTCTCGCTGCACGACTCCGACCCGCTGCCCACGCTGCTGGAGGAGCGGGACCTGCCCACCGTGCTCGGCGGCCGGCCGGCGCGCATGCTCCAGCCCGGGGCCCGGCCCTCGTGGTTCGTCGACGTGGACAACGTCGGCGGCGCCCGGCAGGCGGTCGAGCACCTGGCCCGCCGGGGGCGGCGGCGGATCGCCACCATCGCCGGCCCGCAGGACATGGGCGCCGGCCTGGCCCGCCTCGCCGGTTACCGCGACGCCGTGCGGGCCGCCGGGGCCGAGGTCGACCCCCGCATGATCGTGTACGGCGACTTCAGCGAGGGCAGCGGCGCGGCCGGGATGCGTCGGCTGCTGGAGGTCTGCCCCGATCTGGACGCCGTCTTCGTCGCCTCCGACCTGATGGCGTTCGGCGCGTTGAAGACGCTGCGCGAGGCGGGCCGCCGGGTGCCGGAGGACGTGGCGGTCATCGGCTTCGACGACGCGCCGGTCGCCCGGCAGGCCGACCCGCCCCTGACCACGGTCTTCCAGCCGGTGGAGGAGATGGGCCGGCAGATGGCGCGGCTGCTGGTGGCCCGCATCCGGGGCGAGGAGATCCCCAGCCCACACATCCTGCTCGACACCCAGCTCATCCACCGCGCCTCCGCCTGACCCGCAGCCCGGGGCGGGCGGGGCAGGAGCCGCGGCGACGGTCTCAGCCGGTGGCGGACCGGCGGCGCGGCCCGGGCACGGCGTACCCGGGGGCCGTCACGACGTGCGGACCGCGCGCAGGCCGTGCGCGACCAGCGGCGCGACCATGTCGCCGATCCGGTCGAAGCCGGCACCGAGGGTCTGCCCGAGGGTGTGCCGGTAGTGGATGCCCTCGCAGATCACCGCGAGCTTGAAGCAGCCGAGCGCCACGTGCCAGTGCAGCGGCCCGACGTCGACGTCGCTGCGCCCGGCGTAGCGCTCGATCAGCTCCGCCCCGGTGGGGAACCCGGCGCGCGGGCCGATCCCGTCGGCGACCGGGTTGCCGGCGGCGAGGTCGCTGTCGCCGAGCACGTCCCAGTAGGTCAGCAGCAGCCCCAGGTCGGCCAGCGGGTCGCCCAGGGTGGCCATCTCCCAGTCGAGCACCGCGCGCACCGAGACCGGGTCGACGGTGGCGAGGAGGTTGTCCAGCCGGTAGTCGCCGTGCACGATCCGCCCGGCGTTCGCCCCCTCCGGGACGCTGCCGGCCAGCAGGTCGCGCAGCTCGTCGATGCCGGGCAGCGGGCGGCTGCGGGACCGGTCGAGCTGTCCGGCCCAGCGGCGCACCTGCCGGCCGAGGTACCCCTCGGGGCGGCCGAAGTCCGCCAGCCCGACCTCGGCCGGGTCGACGCTGTGCAGCGCGGCGAGGGTGTCCATCATCGCCAGGGCCAGCTCGCGCCGCCGCGCCTCGCCGAGCGGGTCGGTCTGGGCGCGGCTGCGGAACACCTCGCCGGGCACCCGCTGCATCAGGTAGAAGGGCGCGCCGACGACGTCCGGGTCGTCGCAGAGCAGCAGGGCGGCGGGGACCGGCACCGCGGTCGGGGTCAGCGCCGAGATCACCCGGAACTCGCGGGCCATGTCGTGCGCGGTGGCCAGCACGTGGCCCAGCGGCGGGCGGCGCAGCACCACCTCGTGCCCGCCGGAGCGCAGCAGGTACGTCAGGTTGGACTTGCCGCCGGCGATCAGGGTGGCGGTCAGCGGTGCGGCGGCCAGCTCGGGCCGGTGCGCGGCCAGGTAGCCGGCGAGCCGGTCGAGGTCCAGCCCCTTCGGGGAGCCGTCGCGCGCGCCGGCGGCGTCCGTCCCGGCGGCCGGGCGATCGGTGGGGGACGCGGCGGGGGAGGCCGGAGAACTCCCAGGCCGGAGCGCGTCGACGGCCGGATCGGTCATCCGAATAGTTGATGGCAGCTCAGCTTTGTTGTCAAGGTCGGATTTTCCGCTCGGGACATGCCAGCGAAACGGGGGCGAAATGGTCAACCGGCAGGCTGGTGCCCAGCCTGCCGGCCGCCACGGCCGGCCCGCCGAGCGGAGGGACTGACATGTTGCTGAGAGTTCGGGTGACCCTGCCGGACCGACCCGGCACGCTCGGCCAGGTGGCCCGCACGCTCGGCGTCTCCGGCGCCGACATCGTCCAGGTCGTCGTCCTGGAACGGCTCGGCGGGCGGGCGGTGGACGACTTCACCGTGGTCTGGCCGGGCGCCGCCCGGGTGGAGCGGCTGCTGGCCGGACTGGCCGCCATCCCCGGGGTACGCGTCGACGGGGTGTGGCGGGCGATCGGCGCGCCGACCACCACCGGGCAGGACGCCGAACTGCTCGCCCAGGTCGCCGCGAACCCCACCGACGGGGTCGCCACCCTGGTCGACGCGGTGCCCGGCCTGCTCGGCGCCGACTGGGCGGTGGCCGCGGTGGTGCCGCTGGACTGGGCCTCGCGCGGCGGCGGCGGGACGCCGACCGTCGGGCAGGCCAGCTGGCGGGCGCCCGAACCGCCCCGGCTGCCCGAGGTGACCCCGTTGCGGGCCCGGGCGCTGACCGGCGCCGACGGCACCCACTACGCGGTCGCGCCGTTCGGGCGGGCCGGTCTGGTGCTGGTCGTCGCCCGCGACCACACCGAGCCGCTGACCGCCGCCGCGTTCCACGCCACCGAGGTGGACCGGTTGGCCCAGCTCGTCCGGGCCGGCGCGGTGATCCTCGGCGACCGGCTCGACCTGGTCGGCCCGGCGGCGGTGACCAGCGTCACCTGAGCTTGGCCGCCGGTTCCCGGGGTGTCACCGCCGGGCAACGACGTGGCAACAGCCGCCCGGCAGTGTCGTAGCGGGGAAGGGAGTGGACATGGCGTTGTGGCGGATCCGAGCGACGGTGGACGACCGGCCGGGCTACCTGTCGGTGCTCACGGCGAGCCTCGCCCTGCGCGGGGTCAACATCCTCACCGTGCAGGTGCACACCACCGAGGCCGGGGCGGTCGACGACTTCCTCGTCGACGCGCCGGACGCGCTCGGCGAGGCGGACCTGGTCGCCGCCGTGGAGCGGGGCCGGGGGCGGGACTGCTGGGTGGCGCGCAGCGAGGCGCGCGGCCTGGTGGACCAGCCGACCCGGGTGCTGGGCCTGGCGACCCGGCTGGTGCGGGACCCGGAGGCGACCGGGGAGGCGCTGCGCGTCCTGCTCGGCGCGGACGAGGTGAGCTGGCGGCCGACGCCGGCCGGCCCGGGCGGCGGGGTCGGCGCGTCGACCATGCTGCTGGCCGACCCGACCGGTGGGGCGTACGAGCTGCGCCGGCTCCAACCGAGCTTCACCCCGGCCGAGTACGCCCGGGCGCAGGCGCTCCTCGAACTGGCGGGCGGCCTCGCCCGGCGGGACGCCGACCGGGTGACCCTGGTGCTGCCCGACTCGTCCGAGACGGTCGTCCGCCCGGCGACCGTGGACGACCTGGCCGGCGTGGTGGAACTGCACGAGGCGTGCTCGGCGCGCAGCCGGCAGCGGCGCTACCTGAGCGGGGCGGGGTGCCCGTCGCCGGGGCGGCTGCGTCGGCTGCTGGACCCGGTCCGGGGGGTCAGCCTGGTCGCTACGGTCCCAGGCTCCGGGGCGGCGGCGGAGTCGGTGGTCGCGATGGCGAACCTCCTCGGCGAGGGGGACGAGGCCGAGGCGGCCCTGCTGGTCCGGGACGACTGGCAGCGGCGCGGTCTCGGCTCGGCGCTGCTGCGCCGGCTGCTCGGTCACGCCGACCGGGCCGGGTACGCCGCCGTGCTGCTGCACGTGCACGCGGAGAACGCCCCGATGCTGCGCACCGTACGCCGGCTGGGCCGGCCGACCCCGATCGAGCGGGACGGCGCCCTGCTGACCGTGACGGTGCCGCTGACCACCCGCGCGGCGTCGGCGGGCCGGATCGGGCCGCCCCGGCAGGCCGACGCGACCGCTCGGGCGCGGCGGCGGGGGTGACGGGAAGGGGCGGGCGGGGCGCGACCACCCGCGTCGGGGACGGTGCCCACGTCACCCGACGCATCCCGGCCGGCCTCCGGTGCGGAGGACGGCGCGACGGCAGGGCCCCCGGTGCGGGGGCCCTGCCCGGCTGCGGGCCGGGGGGCGGGTGTCGAAGGCCAGGGACTCCGACGCCGACCTAACCGAAGTGGGTGCCGGCCCGCCGGTGCCCGGAGACGCAGAACCGGTTCCCCTCCGGGTCGGCCAGCACGACGTACGGCCGCTGGCCGGGCTCCGGCTCGTCGGGGTAGTGCCGCCAGTCGACCCGTCGCGCGCCCAGCCCCAGCAGCCGCTCGACCTCCTCGTCGAGGTCCCGGTCCCCCGCGTCCAGATCCAGGTGGACGCGGGGGAACTCCTCCGGCGGGCTCTGGCTGACGTCCATCGCGATCGCCGCGCCGGGCACGCCGGGCGGCGGTTCGAGGACGATCCACTCGTCGCCGTCGTAGCGGGGCGGCCGTCGTACGTAGCCGAGGGCGGCGGCCCAGAAGCGGCCGGCGCGACGGTCGTCGGCCACCCCCAGGGAGATCTGCTCGATCATCGACATGGGCGGATGCTAGCCGCCCGGGGCTCAGGTCGCCGGGTAGCTGCTGTAGTCCGGGAAGTTGCCGTAGAGCCGGCCGTCGCCGCCCTGGGTGACCGCCTGCACCAGCAGGTCGCCGCCGACGAAGGCGCCCTTCCAGGACGCGCCACGGCCGCCGAACGGCTCGTCCCGGTCTCCGCGCGAGCGGGGCTTGTTGATGCCCACCTTGAACGCCTGGAGGTCGACCGCGAGCTTGCCGGCCAGTTCCTCGTCGTCGCAGGCGAGCGAGGCCACCAGCGCGCCGTTGGAGGCGTTCATCGCGGCCAGCAGCTCGTCGGTGGTGTCCACCACGACGATGGTGTCGACCGGGCCGAACGGCTCGGCGTGCATCAGCCGGGACCGGCCGGGCGGGGCCAGCAGCACCGCCGGCGCCACGTACGCGGAGGTGTCCTGCCCGTCGAGGAAGGGCGCCCCGTCGAGCTTGCCGCGGTGCAGCGGGACCGCGCCGTGACGGACCGCGTCCTCGACCTTGCGGCGCAGCTCGTCGGCCTTGGCGGCGCTGATCAGCGGGCCGAAGTCCAGCTCGGGCAGCGGGTCCCCGGCCGACCAGGCATCGTCGACCGCGAGCGGGTGTCCGAACCGGACGGAGCGCACCACCGGCAGGTACATGTCCAGGAACTCGTCGACCAGGTCGCGCTGGACGACGAAGCGCGGGTACGCGGTGCAGCGCTGCTTGCCGTACTCGAAGCCCTTCTTCAGGTGCGCGGCGAGCGTGTCCCACTGGGAGAAGTTCCACACGCCCCAGGCGTTGAGCCCCTCCTGCTCGATGAAGTGCCGCTTGTCGGTGTCGAGCAGCGCCGCGGCCACCTTGCCGCCGTTGGAGCGCCCGCCGACGAACGCCACCGCGCCGATCTCGGGCGCCCGGACCAGGACCTCGGAGAGCTCCTCGCCGCTGCCGGAGAGCAGCGTGGCGGGCAGCCCGGCGCGGCGCATCAGCGCGTGCGCCACGGTGAGGCAGACCGCGCCGCCCTGCGACGGGGTCTTGGCGATCACCGCGTTGCCGGCGAGCAGCTGCACCAGTTCGGCGTGGACCAGCACGCTCATCGGGTAGTTCCAGGAGGCGATGTTGCTGACCGGGCCCGGCAGCGGCTCCCGCCCGTCGGCGAGCATCCGGTCGATCTCCTCGACGTACCAGCGGACGCCGTCCAGGGCGCGGTCCACGTCGGCGCAGGCCAGCCGCCACGGCTTGCCGATCTCCCAGACCAGCAGCAGGGCGAGCAGGTCGCGGTGCGCGGTGAGGGCGTCCAGGGCGTCGGTGACGCGGGCCTTGCGCTCGGCGAGCGGGGTGGCGGCCCAGTCGCGGTGTGCGGTGGCGGCGTGGCCGACCGCGGCGCGGGCGGTGTCGGCGTCGAGCCGGGCGATGTTGACCAGGACGGTGTTGTCGACCGGGGTGCGTACCGGGCTCGGCGTGCCGGCCGCGCGCCACTCGCCGGAGAGCAGGTTGTGCAGCGTGGTGACGCCGTCCGCCTCGGGCCCGAAGGCCTCCGGCGTGGCGGCCACCGCGCGGGCGAGGGTGTCGGACCAGGCGGTGCCGTCGGCGAGTCGTAGAGCCATCGCGTTCTCCTCAGTCGACCGGGGGGAGCGGCGGCGTCGATGGCACCGCTGGTGTGGCGTACTGTCGCCCGCGGCCGAGCGGGGCGGCAACAGTACGTTCGTATGTCAGGACGCGAACGGGGCCGCCGGCCCCTCGTCGCCCTCCTCGCCGAGCCGGTGGCAGCGGTCCTGAGCTGCGCAGACGTACGCCAACAATTGACAGCTATCGATGGTGTGATGAATGCCCGTCTGGCGTCCACACCGGTTACCGGTCGGTACGGCAGGGTGTCGGCGGCGGTCGGCGGGGTGCCCCGCCCGGGACGCGAACCGGCCGCCGGAGCGAACTCCGACGGCCGGTGGTGTCGCGGTCTGCGATCAGCTGGTGAAGGTGATCCGGTCCCGACGACGCCGCAGCGCGGTCAGCGCGACGCCGCCACCGATCAGCACCAGGCCGGTCACGGCGATGCCGGTGGTCGCCACGCCGGTCAGCGGCAGCTCGCCGTCGCCGCCGCCGGAGCCGCCGGTGCCCTCGGACGGGGAGGTCGACCCGGTCGGGGTGCCGGACTCGCTCGGGGTGTTCGACTCACCCGGGGTGGGGGAGGTCGAGGTCGACGGGCTCGGCGACGCGGTGGTCGACGGCGTCGGGCTCGGGCTCTGCGACGACGGGGTGCCGGGGCAGGTGTGGCTCAGGTTGAACTTGGCCGCCTCGCCGCTGATCACGGCGCTGCCGTCGACCAGGGTCCAGCCCGCCGGGGTGAAGACGTAGGCGTGGATGACGCGCGGGTTCTTGCCGCCGGTGGAGTAGAAGTAGTCGGGGTAGGCGTCCGAGGCGTCCGGGACCTTGATCTCGACCTCGGTGGTGCCGTCGGTGAAGGTCAGGCTGAGCGTCTCGAAGCTGCCGGACTCCTTGCCGCCGGGCAGCACGAAGTGCCAGCCGTCCTGGTTCTCGGCGAGGTCGTTGTCTTCGAAGCGCTCGTCCTCGCAGTCCTGCGTGGGGAAGCCCGCCGCCGTCGAACCCTTGTGGGCGGTGTGCAGCGGGATGGTGCTCGACGCCCACGCCGGTGCGGCGAAGGCGAGGAGGGCCGTGGCGGCAGCCGCGCTGAAGGCCGCGCGCGCCACGTGCCGACGCTGTGGCATGAGGAATCCTCCGAGATCGGTAGAGGGGACGGCACATGATCCCATGAACGGTCTTCGTGTACGGCATCGGGCGAACGGCCTGAGCTGGGACGACGTGCCGGAGGGAATCCCCGGAACCGGTCGATTGAGGCGTCGACGACGGCGTGTCGGTGTAACGCATCCGGTACGCCTGACGCTGCGCCGGCCGTGGCGCGGCCTTCCCAAACCGGCGAGGTCCAGATTACATTGTCGACCATCCATGGGAGCGCTCCCGCGCCTCCTCTGGACCCCCCACCACCACAGCCTCCGGCGGCGGTCACACCTCCGACACCCGTCCCCGTCCGGTGACCACCGCCGGAGGCGTCAGCCACAGGAGCCCGCCATGCGCCAACCCGTCCGGCCGCCGTTGCGCGGCAGACCCTGGCTGCGCCGCGTCCTCGCCGCCGGCGCCGCACTGACCAGCGGCCTGGCCCTGGTCGTCGCCGCCCCGACCGCCGCGACCGCCGCCCCGGTCGACGACGCCGCCGCCGCGCCCGCCTTCAACTACGCCGAGGCGTTGCAGAAGTCGCTGCTCTTCTACGAGGCGCAGCAGTCCGGGAGGAAGCCGGCCTGGAACCGGGTCTCCTGGCGCGGCGACTCCGCGCTCACCGACGGCGCGGACGTCGGGCTCGACCTGACCGGTGGCTGGTACGACGCCGGCGACCACGTGAAGTTCGGCTTCCCGATGGCGTTCAGCACCACCATGCTGGCCTGGGGCGCGGTGGAGTACCGCGACGGCTACGTCGCCTCCGGCCAGCTCCCGCACCTGCTCAACAACCTGCGCTTCGTCAACGACTGGTTCGTCAAGGCGCACCCCGCGCCGAACGTGCTCTACGGCCAGGTCGGCAAGGGCGACGACGACCACAAGTGGTGGGGGCCGGCCGAGGTCATGCCGATGGCGCGGCCCGCGTACAAGATCGACGCGAGCTGTGGCGGCGCGGACCTGGCGGGGGAGACGGCGGCCGCGATGGCCGCGTCGTCGATGGTCTTCCGGCCCACCGACGCCGCGTACGCCGACAAGCTGCTCGGGCACGCCAAGCAGCTCTACACCTTCGCCGACACGGTGCGGAAGAACTACCACGAGTGCATCACCGACGCGACCAGCTTCTACCGCTCCTGGAGCGGGTACCAGGACGAGCTGGTGTGGGGTGCGATCTGGCTGCACCGGGCCACCGGCGATCCGGCCTACCTCGCCAAGGCCGAGAGCGAGTACGACCGGCTCGGCAACGAGAACCAGACCAGCACCAAGTCGTACCGGTGGACCATCGCCTGGGACAACAAGCAGTACGGCGCCTACGTGCTGCTGCACAAGCTCACCGGTAAGCAGAAGTACCTCGACGACGCCAACCGGTGGCTGGACTACTGGACCGTCGGCGTCAACGGGGCGCGCGTGCCCTACTCGCCCGGTGGCATGGCCGTCCTCGACTCCTGGGGCGCGCTCCGGTACGCCGCCAACACCAGTTTCGTCGCGCTGGTGCACAGCGACCACATCACCGACGCCACCCGCAAGGCGCGCTACCACGACTTCGCCGTCCGGCAGATCAACTACGCGCTCGGTGACAACCCGCGCAACTCCAGCTACGTCATCGGCTTCGGGACCAACCCGCCGCGCAACCCGCACCACCGCACCGCCCACGGCTCCTGGTGGGACAGCCAGACCGTGCCCGCCGAGACCCGGCACGTGCTCTACGGCGCGCTGGTCGGTGGCCCGTCCGCGGCCAACGACGCCTACACCGACAGCCGGTCCGACTACGTGATGAACGAGGTCGCCACCGACTACAACGCCGGCTTCACCTCCGCCCTGGTCCGGCTCACCAAGGAGTACGGCGGCAGCCCGCTCACCGGCTTCCCGACCGCCGAGACGCCGGACATCGACGAGTTGACCGTGGAGACCACGGTGATGCAGGCCGAGCCCCGGGCCACCGGGCTCAAGGCCATCGTCTACAACAGGTCCGCCTTCCCGGCGCGGGCGCTGACCACCGCGAAGTTCCGCTACTACTTCCGCCCCGACGGCACCGGACCGGTGCAGGTCACCCCCGGCTACACCCAGGGCTGCCCGTCGCCGTCGACGGCTCGCCAACTGTCCGGCGACATCTGGTACGTCGAGGTCGACTGCACGGGACACACCATCGCCCCGGCGGGTCAGTCGCAGCACCGGATGGAGGTCCAGTTCAAGATCGGTGTGCCCGAGGGGGGCACCTGGGACCCGACCAACGACCCGTCGTACCAGACGACCGCCGGGCCGAACCGGGCGGTGCCGCTCTACCACGACGGCACCCGGGTCTGGGGCGTCGAGCCCGGCCCGGCCACCCCGGACACCACCGCCCCGACCGCGCCCGGCACGCCCGTCGCCTCGGCGGTCACCGCCACCGGTCTCACCCTGACCTGGCCCGCCTCCACCGACACCGGTGGCAGCGGCCTGGCCGGCTACGAGGTCACCCAGGCGCAGGTG
The DNA here is from genome assembly GCF_900090295.1 of Micromonospora coxensis. Taxonomy (NCBI): domain Bacteria; kingdom Bacillati; phylum Actinomycetota; class Actinomycetes; order Micromonosporales; family Micromonosporaceae; genus Micromonospora; species Micromonospora coxensis. Next base: position 5,324,537 of record NZ_LT607753.1, read on the forward strand.
GGCAGCGACGCGCTGCTGCTGCTCCCGGCGTCGGGCAACACCCTCGCGGTGACCGGGCTGACGCCGGAGCGGACGTACCAGTTCTCGGTGCGGGCCCGCGACGGGGCCGGCAACCGGTCCACCGCCTCGCCGACGGTGTCGGTGACCACCCCGGCCGCGCCCGCGCCGGACACCACCGCGCCCACCGCGCCCGGCACGCCCGTCGCCTCGGCGGTCACCGCCACCGGGCTGACCCTGAGCTGGCCGGCGGCCACCGACAACGTCCGGGTCACCGGCTACCGGGTCTACCGGGAGGCCGGCGCGACGGACACGCTGGTCGGCTCGCCCACCACGACCACGCTGGCGCTGACCGGCCTGACCCCCGCGACCACCTACACCTACTACGTCGTCGCGGTGGACGCCGCCGGCAACACCTCGGTGGCCTCCGCACCGGTCACCGTGACCACCGCCGACCCGCCGACCGGCGGCACCTGCAAGGTCGCCTGGACGAGCAGCGACTGGAACACCGGCTTCACCGCGAACATCACCGTCACCAACACCGGCACCAGCACGATCAACGGCTGGACGCTGGCGTTCACCTTCCCGAACGCCGGCCAGAAGGTCGGCCAGGGCTGGTCGGCGACGTACACCCAGACCGGCACGGCGGTGACCGCCACGAACGTCTCCTACAACGGGACGCTCGCACCGGGCGCGTCCACCAGCTTCGGCTTCAACGGCACCCACACCGGCACCAACCCGAAGCCGACCGCCTTCACCCTCAACGGCGTCGCCTGCACCGTCGCCTGACCCGTCCCTGATCTTGGCGAGTTGTCGTTCGACGCGAACGGCAACTCGCCAAGATTCATGTTCCGGGGCGCCAGCCGGCGGCGGCGAGGGCGCGGTGGAGGGTGTCCGCCACCTCCTCGGGGCGGGTGCGGACCAGCCAGGCGGGGAAGCGCAGGATGCGGTCCCCGGTGGTCCACACGTCGTTCTGTCGTCGCATGTCGGCCGCCCAGTGCCGGACGTCCATGTGGTGCGCGCCGTCGACCTCCACGTGCAACCGCCACTCCCGCCAGTACGCGTCGAGGAACCGGATCCGGCCGGTGGCGTCGGCGCGCCGGTGCTGCAGGTCCGGCCGGGGCAGGCCGTACCGCCGACACACCGTCAGGAGATCCAGCTCGGACAGGGCCTCCGCCCCGCCGGCGACATCCGCCGTGGTTCGCGCGATCAGCTTCCGCCGCCGGGCCCGGGATAGCGTGTCGAGCACCGCGCTGATCTCCTCCGGCAGCACCCGACGCTGCTGGCAGGCCGACGCGAGCAGCGACCGGGCCTCCTCGTCGCTCCGGGCCCACCCGGCTCCGTCCACCACGGCGCGAGCCGTCGTCGTCCGGGGTGGCCGGGCCGGTTGGAGGTGGTCGTCGGGCAGCACCGTCGTGCGGTGCACCACGACGGCGGGCATGTCGATCGGCAACCGGCGCAGCAGCGTCGCCACGTGTCGGCCGGCCGGGACCAGCACGTGCAGCGGCTCGGCCCGGAGCCCTCGTACGCCCGCCTCGACGGCGGCGGTCACCCCGGCCAGCACCGCCCGTCGCCCGGCGGCGAGGACCGCCACCCACAGCTGTTGGTCCCGGCTCAGCCGCCCGTTGCCGGTGAGGACGACTCCGCGGCAGATCGACCGCCAGCGTTCCGACCGGACCAGGCCCCGGACGACACCTTCGGTGAGCAGCCGGGTGACCTGGGCGGTGGTCACGACACCGGACTGCTCGAACGCCAGCCAGTCCAGGGCGTCGGCCTCGTCGGCGGGAAGCGTGGGCAGCACGGCCCCCAGTGTGGCCACCACGCCGCCCGCGCGCTGCCCTGTCCACAGCCGGCCCGAGATCTTGGCGAGTTGTCGTTCGACGCGAACGGCAACTCGCCAAGATCTGCGGGACCATGGACGGATGCTGCTGACGGTGGGGCACGGGGCGGCCGGCCGGGAGCGGCTGGGGGAGGTGCTGACCGGGGCGGGGGTGGGGTTGGTGGTGGACGTGCGGCGGTACCCGGCCAGCCGGACCAACCCGGACGTGCGCCGGGAAGCCCTCGAACGCTGGCTGCCGGAGGTGGGCGTCGACTACCGCTGGGAGCCTCGGCTCGGCGGCCGTCGACACACCCCGGCCGGCGCCCCGGAGCCGGACACCTGGTGGACGGTCGCGGCGTTCCGGGCGTACGCGGCGTACACCCGTACCGCTGACTTCGGGGCGGCGCTGGACGAGGTGCTGGCCGACGCGGCGACCCGGACCACGGCGGTGATGTGCAGCGAGAGCGTGTGGTGGCGCTGCCACCGCCGGCTCATCGCCGACGTCGCCGTGGTCGGCCACGGTGTGCCGGTGCAGCACCTGATGCCCGACGGCCGGCTCGCCCCGCACCGACCGGCGGAGGGCGCCCGCCGTGGAGACGACGCCACCGTCCACTGGGACGCCTGACCCCGGCCCCGAGGCCCGGACGGTGCCGGCCCCCCTGCGGTCCGGTCGGAGTTGGCCCCTGCGGCCCGGTCCGGTGCCGGCCCCTGCGGCCCGGTCGGACCCGGCCCCTGCGGTCCGGTGCCGGCCCCTGCGGTCCGGTGCCGGCCCCGATGGGCCGGACGGGTGTCAGTCCGCGAGGTCGCCGGCGAGCAGGTCCATCAGCAGGCCGTCGTGCCAGGTGCCGTCCTCGGCCCGCTCGTAGCGGCGCATCACCCCGACCGGGCGGAAACCGACTTTCGCGTACGCCCGGATCGCGGCGGTGTTCGCCGCCGCCGGATCGATGACGAGCCGGTGGTGCCCGTGGTCGTCGAAGAGGTGGCGGGCCAGGGTGCGGATCGCGTCCCCGCCCAGGCCCGTCCCGCGCACCTCCGGGTCGAGGAAGACGTCCAACCCGGCGTGCCGGTAGTCGGGGTCGGTCTCGGCGTACCACTGGATCGCGCCGACCACCCGGCCGTCGTGCTCGATCGCGTACACGGTCAGGTCGTCGTCGGCGAGGTCGGCGCGGACCGCGGCGACCTGGTCGTCACCGCCGCGCCACCACCGGCGTACCTCCGGGGTGGCCCGGATGGCGGCGAGGGCGGGCACGTCCGCGTCCGTCACCGGACGCAGCGTCACCGACCGCCCCCGCAGCACCGGCTCAGCCCCGGATCTCGCCGTGCTCGACGCAGGTGGCCGACCAGCCGACCGGCAGCACCTGCACCTTCATCCGGCGGCGGCAGTGCGCGCAGTAGCGCGGCGGCTCCAGGACGCGGGCCGCCGCGCACGCCGCGTGCCCGCCGGTCGCCGCCGCCTCGCCGCACCGGTCGCACCAGCCGGCGCGGTCGGCCACAGACTCGACAAGCTCGGTCACCGTCGCCTCACAGGGTCGCCGACAGCGCCTTCACCGGCATCTTCAGGTCCTCGAGCAGGTCGAGGTCCGCGGTCGCCGGTCGACCCAGGGTGGTCAGGTAGTTGCCGACGATCACCGCGTTGATGCCGCCGAGCAGCCCCTCCCGGGTGCCCAGGTCACCGAGGGTGATCTCGCGGCCGCCCGCGTACCGGAGGATGGTGCGCGGCATGGCCAGCCGGAACGCGGCGATGGCGCGCAGCGCGTCCTTGCCCTCCACCACCGGACGGTCGCCGAGCGGGGTGCCCGGCCGCGGGTTGAGGAAGTTCAGCGGCACCTCGTGCGGGTCCAGCTCGGCGAGCTGCGCGGCGAACTCGGCGCGCTGCTCCACCGACTCGCCCAGGCCGAGGATGCCGCCGCAGCAGACCTCCATGCCGGACTCGCGGACCATCCGCAGCGTCTCCCAGCGCTCCTCCCAGGAGTGCGTGGTGACCACGTTGGGGAAGTAGGAGCGGCAGGTCTCCAGGTTGTGGTTGTAGCGGTGCACGCCCATGTCGACCAGCTCGTCGACCTGCTCCTGGCTGAGCATGCCCAGCGACGCGGCGACCTGGATGTCGACCTCGGCCTTGATGGCGGCGACACCCTCGCGCATCTGCTTCATCAGCCGGGCGTCCGGGCCCCGCACGGCGGCCACGATGCAGAACTCGGTCGCCCCCGTCTTCGCGGTCTGCTTCGCCGCCTCGACCAGCGAGGGGATGTCCAGCCAGACCGAGCGGACCGGGGAGGTGAACAGCCCCGACTGCGAGCAGAAGTGGCAGTCCTCCGGGCAGCCGCCGGTCTTCAGGGACACGATGCCCTCGACCTCGACCTCCGGGCCGCACCAGCGCATCCGTACCTCGTGGGCGAGCTGGAGGGCGGCGGGCAGGTGCTCGTCGGGCAGGTTGAGCACGGCGAGGACACCGGCCTCGTCGAGGCCGACGCCGTTCTCCAGCACCTGGGTGCGGGCCTGGTCGAGGATCTCTGGCATGGCTCGTACCCTACAAGGCCCCCGGTGGCCGGGAAACGCCCACGTGGCACCCGCGCCGGGGCCGCCGGGGGACCCGCGCCGCCACCGCCGGGGTGGGCCGCGCCACGCCGCGCGGCGCCGGCCGGGTGGTAATTTCGCCCGGCGGCGCGCCGATCCCTCGGCCCGCCGGCGACCGGGCGGAGGGAGGCGGTGACGGTGGCGGACTGGTTGGCGGCGCTGCACCGTCGGGCCGAGCTGCGCGGCAAGGCCGGGCTCACCCGCACGCTGCGTCCCCGGGCCGCCGACGACGCCGTGGTCGACCTCGCCGGCAACGACTACCTCGGCCTGGCCACCCACCCGGAGGTCACCGCCGCCGCCGCGCGGGCGCTGAGCGCGTACGGGCTGGGGGCCACCGGGTCCCGGCTGGTCCGCGGCTCCACCGACGTCCACCACGCGCTGGAGGACGCCCTCGCCGACTGGCTCGCCGTCGACCGGGCGCTCGTCTTCTCCTCCGGCTACCTGGCCAACCTCGCCGCCGTCCGGGGCCTGACCCAGCCGCGTACCCTGCTGGTCTCCGACGCCCACAACCACGCCTCGCTGATCGACGGCTGCCGGATCTCCGGCGCGGAGACCGTGGTCACCGCGCACGCCGACGTCGACGCGGTGGCCGCCGCGCTCGCCGCCGCCCCCGGCCGCCCGGCCGTGGTGGTGACCGAGTCGGTCTTCTCCGTCGACGGCGACCTCGCCCCGCTGGCCGACCTGCACGCCGTGGCCCGCCGGCACGGCGCGCCGCTGCTGGTCGACGACGCGCACGCGCTGGGCGTCACCGGGCCGGGCGGCGCCGGCGGGGTGGCCGCGGCCGGGCTGGCCGGCGAGCCCGACGTGGTGGTCACCGCGACCCTCTCCAAGGCGCTCGGCGGCGCGGGCGGGGTGGTCGCCGGTCCGGCGGAGTTCGTCCGGCACCTGGTCGAGACGGGCCGCACGTTCATCTTCGACACCGCGCCGCCCCCGGCCGTCGCGGCCGGCGTGCACGCCGCCGTCGCGCTGGCCCGGGCCGGCGACGACCTGCGCGCGGAACTGGCCGACCGGGCCGCCCTGGCGGTCCGCCGGCTCGGCGCGGCGGGGCTGAGGGTGTCCGCCCCGGACGCGGCCGTGGTGTCGGTGACCGCCCCCGGTCCGGAGGCCGCCACCGCCTGGGCCGCCGACTGCCGGGACCGGGGGGTCGCGGTGGGCTGCTTCCGCCCGCCGTCCACTCCGGACAGCCGCTCCCGGCTGCGGCTGACCATCTCCGCCGGGGTCCCCCGGGCGGACTTCGCGCGGGCGTTGGACGTGATCGTGGAGTGCGCGCCGTGAGCGCGCCGGCTGGGGCGGAGGTGTTGCGGTGACCACGCCGTGGAAGGGAGCGGTGCTGGTCACCGGCACCGACACCGAGGTCGGCAAGACGGTGGTGACGGCCGCGATCACGGCGGCCGCGCAGGCCGCCGGCATGCGGGTCGCGGTGGTCAAGCCGGGCCAGACGGGTACGGCCACCGGGGAGCCCGGCGACGTGGACTCGGTGACCCGGCTCGCCGCCCCGCTCACCGGGCGGACCCTGGCCAGCTACCCCGACCCGCTCGCCCCGCTCGCCGCGGCCCGGGTCGCCGAACTTCCGCCGCTGGAGCTCTACACCGCCGTCGACGCGATCCGCGCCGAGGTCGACAAGCACGACCTGGTCCTGGTCGAGGGGGCCGGCGGGCTGCTCGTGCCGATGGGGCTGCGCCCCTCCGGCGAGCCGTGGACCGTCGCCGACCTGGCCGTCTCCCTCGGCGCTCCGGCGGTGGTGGTGGCCCGCGCCGGTCTCGGCACGCTCAACCACACCGCGCTCACCCTGGAGGCGTTGGAGCGCCGGGCGATCCCCGCCGGTGTGGTGATCGGCGCCTGGCCGACGGAGCCGGAGCTGGTGCACTGGGCCAACCTGACCGAGCTGGTGCCGAACCTGCTCGGTGCGCTGCCGGCCGGCGCCGGGGCGATGGACCCGGGGGTGTTCCGCCGCTCCGCGCCCGGCTGGCTCACCCCCGCCCTGTACGGGGTGCTCGACGACTGGCGGGCCTGGGCCGAGGACGCCGGCTGAGCACCTGACCTTCGTCGGTGTCCGGCCGGTACGGGCCTCGGTAGCCTGGCCGACGTGCGGGATCTGCGCCGGTGGACCGGCGACCTGGGACTCTGGGCGGTGCTCGCCGCCCCGGTGGCGTACGCCCGGCTCACCCCGCCGCACGAGCGGTGGATCGTACCGCTGCTGGGCGGCTCGCTGCTGCTGCTCGCCGTGGCGGTCGTGGTGGGTCGGCGGCTGCCCGCCGTGGCGGTGCTGCTGGTGCTCGGCGGCTCGGTCGTCGACGGCAACTTCGTCTTCGCCCTGCTGGCCTTCAGCTACCTGGCCGGGTGGCGCGGTGAGCGGGCGACCCCGGCCGCCGCGTTGTACGCGGCCGTCGCGGGTGTCGGCACGGTGCTGCACCTGGCGGTGCTGGACACCGGCATGGCGACCTGGTTCCTGCTCAGCTGCGTGCTGCTCGGCGCGGGGGTGCTGCCCTGGCTGGTCGGCCGGTACCGGCGCCAGCACCAGGCGTTGACGCTGGCCGGCTGGGAGCACGCCGAGGCGGTGGAGCGCGAGCAGCAGGGCGCCGCCGAGCGGATCCGGCTGCGGGAGCGGGCCCGGATCGCCCAGGACATGCACGACTCGCTCGGTCACGAGCTGAGTCTGATCGCGCTGCGCGCGGCGGCCCTGGAGGTCGCCGGAGACCTCGACGACCGTCACCGGGTGGCGGCGGGGGAGCTGCGGGCCAGCGTCGCCGCGGCCACCGAGCGGCTGCACCGGATCATCGGGGTGCTCCGCGAGGCGGACGCCCCGGCGACCACCCGGCCGGTCGGGGAGAGCGTCGCCGACCTGGTGGACGGGGCCCGCGAGGCGGGCATGGCGGTGCGGACCCGGCTCTGCCCCGAGGCAGCCGACCTGCCGGAGCCGGCCGGGCAGCTCGCCCACCGGGTGGTCCGGGAGGCGCTGACCAACGCCGCCCGGTACGCCCCCGGCGCCCCGGTCACCGTCACGCTCGACGCCGACGCCGACGCCGACGACGACGGGATACGGGTCCGGGTGGTCAACGCGCCCCCGCCGGCCGGGCCGCTGCCGGGACCGGCCTCGCACGGCTCCGGGCTGCTCGCCCTGACCGAGGGGGTACGGCTGGTCGGCGGCGCGCTGCACGCCGGTCCGACCGACGACGGCGGCTTCGCCGTGTCGGCCCGGCTGCCCCGGACGGCCGGATTCGCGGCGACACCGGACGAGCCCACCGCCGCCGGTGGCCCGGCCGACGTCGGCGGCTGCGCCGTGTCGGCCCGCCCGCCCCGACCGGCCGGGATCGTGGCGACGCCGGACGGACCGACCGTCGTCGGCGGTCCCACCGGACCGGCCGTCGTCCGTCCCGGCCGGCCGGCGCTCGCGGCCCGGCAGCGGATGCACGCCGCCCGGCGCGACGTGCGGCGCAGCCTGCTCGCCGCGCTCGGCGCGCCGCCCGCGGTGGCGCTGCTGCTCTGCCTCGTCTACTACCCGGTCGCCACCGCCGACGCGGTGCTCGACGCGTCCTCGTTCGCGCAGATGCGCATCGGCGCGCCCCGCGCGGAGCTGTCCGGGCTGCCCCGCCGCCAGGTCGAGCCGCCACCGGACGAGCCCGCCCCGGCGCCCGGCACCCGCTGCGAGTACTACACCGACGGGAACTTCCCGCTCGCCCAGCCCACCTGGCGGCTCTGCTTCGCCGACGGCCGCCTCACCAGCAAGGGACGGACCACCACGTGACCATCGACGCCGCGCCGGTGACGGTGCTGCTCGCCGACGACGAGGCGATGATCCGGGCGGGGGTGCGGGCCATCCTCGCCGCCGACCCCGGCATCGAGGTGGTCGCCGAGGCCGGTGACGGCCGGGCCGCGGTCGAGGCGGTGCGGGCGTACCGGCCCCGGGTCGCGCTGCTGGACATCCGGATGCCGAAGGTGGACGGGCTGGCCGCCGCCGCGGAGATCCGCCGCCTGGCGCCCGGCACGGCCACCGTCATGCTCACCACCTTCGGTGAGGACGAGCACGTGGCCCGGGCGCTCGGGCACGGGGCCAGCGGCTTCCTGCTCAAGGCGGGTGACCCCCGGGAGTTGATCACCGGGGTGCGGGCGGTCGCCGACGGCGGGGCGTACCTGTCGCCCCGGGTGGCCCGCCGGGTGATCGAACTCAACGGCGACCGGATGGCCCGGGTACCGGCGGCCCGGGACCGCACCGCCGGGCTGACCGACCGGGAGCGCGAGGTGCTCGGCCTGGTCGGGGCGGGACTGTCCAACGCCGAGATCGCCCGTCGGCTGTACCTCACCGAGGGGACCGTCAAGGGGTACCTGACCAGCATCTTCACCCGGCTGGACGTGCGCAACCGGGTGCAGGCGGCGATCATCGCGTACGAGGCGGGTCTGGCCGGCTGAGCCGGCGGACGACGAACGTGTCCGGCATCCGGAAGGTGAGGTTGTCCGGGCACCAGGGCGGACGGACCACCCGCACCCCGTCGAGCAGCGCCGCCGCCTCGGCCACCACGACGGCCGCCTCCATCCGGGCCAGCTGCGCGCCCACGCAGCGGTGCGCCCCGGCGCCGAAGGCCAGGTGCCGGCGCGACCCGCGCTGCCCGGGCCGGAACCGTCCCGGCGCGGCGACCACCTCGGGGTCGCGTCCGGCGCGGGCCAGCCAGAGCACCACGCTGGTCCCCGCCGCGACCGCCGTCCCGCCCAGCGTGGCGTCGACGGCGGCCACCCGCCGCCAGGTCACGATCGGCGGCTCCAGCCGCAGCCCCTCCTCGACCACGTCGGCGACCGCCACCGAGCCGTCCCGCAGCCCGGCGCGGACCGCCGGCTCGGCGGTGAGCCGGTGCAGCAGCAGGGTGAGGAACTGCGAGGTGGTCTCCTGGCCGGCCACCAGCAGGAAGAACAACGCGCCGACCACCACGTCGGGGGAGTGCCCGTCGGCGCGCAGCGCGGCGGCCAGCCCGCCCCCGGTGGCGGCGAAGTCCCGCAGCACCGTGTGGAAGCGTCCCACCTCGGCGGCGAGGGCGAGCTGCCGGTCGGCGTCCAGCGGGGCCCAGAACAGCTCCAGCGCGGCCCGGGCGAAGTCCTTCACCGCGCCGACCGGCGCGTCGGGCAGCTCGACCAGCCGGGCCAGCACCAGCAGCGGCAGGTCGGCGGCGAGGTCGGCGTACAGGTCGACCGGCTCCCCGGCGTCGAGGGCGGCGGCGAGCCGGGCCACCCGCTGCCGGACCAGGCCGGTCAGCCAGGGCTGCTGGGCGGCCACCCGGGTGGGGTGCAGCGCCTCGGCGACGAGCGCCCGGATCGCCGGGTGGCTGGCCGAGGAGTTGTTGGCCAGGGTCGGCGGCAGCCGGAACCGGTGCCCGGCGAGCACCCGCAGCGCGGCCACCGGCAGCGGGGTCACCGCGTCCAGGGCGTTGTCGGGCCGCCAGGTCACCGGGTCGGCGAGGACCTGCCGGACGAGCGCGTGCCGGGTGACCACCAGATGGTCGACCCCGACGTGGTCGGCGACGACGGCCACGTCGGGCCACCGCTCGTCGACGGACTCCCCCCAGCCCCGGAACAGCACGCCGTCACGCTAGCGGGCGGCTCCCGGCAGGGCGGCGTCCAGCTCCCAGACGGTGGTGCGCTTCACCCGTACGCTCTCCAACGCCTCCGGCACCGGCACGTCGTACGACGCCAGCTCGCGGAACCGCTCGCGGGGCAGGAACGCCCGCCCCGGGTCGCCGACCAGCACCCGGGCCCCGGAGCGGGCGGCCCGGAGCAGGAAGCGCAGCATCCGCCGCGCCATCGCCTCGCTGTAGAAGACGTCCCCGGCGAGCACCACCTCGGCGTCGCCGGCGTCACCGTCGAGGATGTCGCCGAACTCGGCGTCGACGCGTACCCCGTTGGCCTCCGCGTTGAGCGCGACGGCGGCCACCGCCCGCTCGTCGACCTCGACGGCCCGTACCGACGCCGCGCCGGCCCGGGCGGCGGCGATGGCCACCAGGCCGGAGCCGGAGGCCAGGTCGAGCACCCGGCGGCCGGCCACCAGGTCGGGGTGGTCGGTGACGTACCGGGCCAGCCCCTGCCCGCCGGCCCAGGCGAACGCCCAGAACGGCGGCGGCTGGGCGCTGCGGAACTCGCCCTCGGTCAACTCCCAGAGCCCGATCGGCTCGTCGGCCTGGTGCAGCCGCACCTCGGGGACGAAGGCCACCGGGGCGAGACGGGCGTGCAGCCGGACGAAGGCGGTGGCGAGATCGGACACCCGTGGATTGTCCCCCGGCGTCGTTCCCGGGCGTGTCGCGGGTCGGAGGTGACCGGTTCACCACTGTGCGTGACAACCCGGCCCAGGATTCACGGCTCGTGCGAACACGCCCGTCTACCCGCTTCCCCGTAGCGCTCCTAGCGTGGCGGTTGGACGGGACCGACAGAAGGAGGACGACGGTGGCGACGGTGTGGCGCAACGCGATGCGACTCGGGGTGGTGCTGGCCTGCCTGTCGGCGACAGGGCTCGTGGCCCCCGCACCGGCGTTCGCCGCCTTCGCCACCGAGCTGAGCGGCCTGCCCGACGAGTTCACCGCCGGCGACGAGGTGCGGACGCTCTCCGCGGTGGTCTCCCGCACCGATCCCGGGGAGTGCGTGAAGGTCCGCTGGTCGATGGTGCTCACCGTCGAGGGCCTGCGGCTGGACCAGGTGAAGATGGACCGGGTCGAGGACTCCGGCATCTTCCCCCTGCAGATCCAGACCGAGGGGGCCGTGGCCCGGTTGACCGACCGCCAGCTCGACCCGGGCACCCTCTGCCCGGACCGGACGGTCACCGCCCGCTACCGGGTGGCCTTCGACGCCGACGTCACCCAGGGGCGGGTCACCCTCGCCGCCGAGGCGTACGACCCGAACCTGCGCCTGCTCGCCCGGCGGTCCGCCACCCGCGACGTGGTCGGCCCGGACGCGACCGTGCCGCCGAGCACCCGCGCGCCGGAACCGGCGGAGTCGGAGGCGGGCGTCGAGGCGTCCGAGCCGGCCGACGAGGCGGCCGAGCAGACCGAGGAGGCGGTGGCCGAGGTGCCGCCCGCCGCCGGCCGCCCGACCTCCGGCAGCGCGACCGGCGGGTTCGGCGTGGTGCAGGCGGCCTTCCTCCTCGGCGGGCTGCTGCTCTTCCTCGGCGCCGGGCTGCTGCTGCGGCTGCGGCAGTTGACCCGCGAGTCCCGCCGGGGCGAGGAGGGCGGCCTGCCGTTCGAACGTCCCCGCCGCTGGACGCCGGCGCGCCGCTGATCGGGGGCCGCCGGGGTCGGGTGGGGCCACCCGACCCCGGCGGGGTTCACTTCGAGAACACCTGGAACTCGGCGATGCGGACCTGGTCGCGCGCCGGGCTGGCGGTCGCGCAGTCGGTCGTCGTCGCCGGGTCGTCGTCCTGCTCACCGGCGTACGCCGGACCGCCGGTGCACTGGCTGGCCAGCACCTCCAGCTTGACGTGGGTGGCGAGCGTGGTCGGCACCGGGAACGAGCGCAGGTTCAGGTCCCGGGTGTACGCCCGGTACCTGCCCCCGGGGAACGCGTCGTCGGCGCTGGTGAAGATCCGGGTCCAGCGGGCCGGGTCGGCGCAGTCGGTCTTCGTCGCGTCGCAGGTCGACACGGCGAACGAGCGCAGGGCGCTGAGCGCGTTCTGCCCGCCGGTGTCGGCGTCACCGGTGATCGCCGGCCGGAGCAGGGCGCTGACGTTGACCCGCTTGACCACCTGCGCGGCGTCGCCGGGCAGCGCCACGGTGACGCCGCGGCCGGCCACCCCGGTCAGCGAGGCCCAGTTGGTGGCCTCGGTGTCGTCGCCGATCCGGTCCAGGTTGACCCCGTCCCCGGTGATCACGGCCCCGGACGCGGTGGACGCCAGGTTGCGGCTCAGCCGCAGGTCGACGTAGCCCTGCTGGCCCGCCCGGGCGACCACCTCGAGCCGCTGGTGCCCGAAGCCGGGCGCCACCGCGAGCAGCCGGTACGTCCCGGCGACCGCCTCGAAGGTGTCCGGCAGCGGGGTGGCCGGGTCGGTGTCGGCCACCGGGGTGGCCCGCGCCTCGTAGTCGCCGACGTAGAGCCGGATCGGCGCCTCGGCGCTGTCGCCCTTGGGGCGCAGGGTCAGCGTCGCGTTGCCGCCCGCCGGGCTGGCGAAGCTCGGCGTCGGGTCGGAGTCGGTGGCGCCGTTGGTGGCGGCGTCCCGGCCCATCCCGGACCGGGCGAACTCGGTCCAGATCAGCTCCTGGTTGGCCCCGCCGAAGCGCAGCCGGTCGGCGGTGAGCAGGTTGTCGCGCATGTCGAGCATGCTGACCTGGCTCGCGGCCTGGAGCAGGAACGAGTCGAAGACCAGCTGGATCCAGCGCCGGTTGCCCGGGCACTGCTCGGCGCCGAGCTTGCCCAGCGCGCAGTCGAGCTGCCGCTGCGGGGTGCCCAGGCCGTACTTCTTCACCAGGGCCGAGCGGATCCGGAAGTTGGTCGCGCTCCAGATCTCCCCGTCGGCGTGCACGCCGGGGCCGGCGGTGTTGTAGCCGACGTCGGAGTAGTTCAGCGGGCTGCGGCTGAAGTCGTGGTTGCGGATGCCGCTGACCAGGTTGCCGGTGACGTACCCGCCGGTGACCCAGGGCGTCTCGCCGGGGGCGCGCAGGCCGTGTTCGTAGAGGTACTCGGCGGCGAGCAGGTCGCTCCACGACTCGCCCATCGCCCCGCCCTGCAGGCCGCCGATGCCGCTGTCCGGGCCGGCGATCATGCGGTTGGTGATGGCGTGGGTGTACTCGTGCCCGATCACCGTCATGTCGTAGTCGCCGTCCACGCACGGCGGGTACGGGCCGCCGGCCTGCGGCTGCCACAGGTACATGTTGGTGGTCGGCGGCAGGCCGTCGCGCGGAGTGCCCTGGTTGGCGTTGTTCCGGTTGCCGCTCAGCGCGCCCTGCTGGGCGCGGCCCTGCTCGGCGTCCCCGCCGAGGCCGGCCCCACTGACGTTGACCGCCTGGAGGTTCCAGGTGGCCTCGGTGAAGCCGAGGTGCCAGGCCCAGTCGTGCATCCGGTTGTGCATGGCGAAGAGGTTGGCGATCGCGGCGTCGGCGTCGTTGCGCTGCGCGGAGGTGAAGACCGCCGGGTTGCAGCGCGCCTGGTGCCACTGGTCGGTGAACGGGTACTCGTAGCGCCGCTCCGGGCTGGCCGTGGCGGGCAGCATCGGACTGCCGGCGCCCCAGGAGACGACGGTGTTGGCGGAGTTGCCGCGCGACGTGCCGGTGGGCGTGCCGGTGGCCAGGTCGACGTCCCAGTGCCTGCCGCCGGCCGGGTCGTGGAACGCCGCCGCGCAGCCCGGCCCGGGCTCGCCGCACCAGCGCACCCGCGGGTCCTGTCCGGGCGCGAGGTCGCTCGGCGGGGTGGCCGGGTAGACCGCCCAGCTCGGATTGTCCGAGTCGAAGTCGACCAGGTCCTCGCGGACGAGCACCTGACCGGTGATGCCGTCGACGTAGCTGGTGAAGGCCGCCGGGTGGTCGCTCTCCGCGCCGATCAGGGTCACCTCGTACGCGGCCCGGTTGCCGTCGCGCGGGGTGGGCACGGCGACCGGGCGGACGCTGTGCCGGGCCACCGCGCCGGCCTCCAGGCCGGCGTCGGCGAGCGCGGCGGCGTACGCCTGCTCCCCGGTGAGGGTGGCCGGGGCGGGCGCCGAGGCGTCGCGGGCGAGCGAGGAGCTGACCGAGATCACCGCGCCGTCGACGACCGCGACGGTGACCAGGCCGTCGTGGCCGGCGGGCAGGTCGCCGAAGCGCTGCCGCAGGGTGACCACCGCCCCGTCGCCGATCGGCCGGACCAGGATCCGGTCCATCGCGGCGACCGCGCCGGCGTCCAGCCCGAACAGTGCGCTGTTGTCGGCGAGGTAGCGCCGGGCGGCGGCCTCCGGGTCGGCGGGCAGCCCGGTGGCGAGCGGGGCGCGGGCCGGGCCGAGCGCGTGCGGGGTGCCGAGCCGGTTCCACCGCACGTCGGCGTCGACCTGCCGGGCGAGTCCGCGCTGACGCGCGTCGGGCGCCGCCGTACCGGGGCGGTTGTCGACGTCGGCGGCCTGGTGGCTGTCGTCGGCGAACGAGCCGGAGCGGCCCGGGGCCGCGGCCGAGGCGTCGCCCGGGGCCGCCGTGGCGCCGGTGCCGCCGGGCAGCAGGGCGGCGACCACGGCGGCGGTCGCCAGTACGGGGACGAGCCGGCGTCGCCGCCGGCCCGTCCATGATGTCCACTCCGGTCTGGGCACGTGACCTCCTCGTGGGAGCGGGGGGCGGCGTGGCGCCGACCCCGGGGCAGGCGCGGTTACGCATGCGCATCTGTGGATACCAGGCCGGACCGGCCCGGGCAAGGTCACCGGTGACGGTAAGTGTCGTCAGGGTCACCCTCGCGCTTTACAAAAAAGCACCTCTTGTAAATCTGCGTGACCGGTGCCACAGTCGGGGAACAGCCCGACAGATCGGAGGTTGGCGATGACCCACGGCACCGCCGCGACGGTCGGACCCGTCGCCTGGCGCGACACCCGCAAGCCGCTCTGGCCGCTTGCCCTGCTCGTCCCGGTCCTGCCCTTCCTGGGCTTCCTCATCTGGCGGGGCGGTGGCGACGCCTGGGGCTGGTGGCTCACCCCACTGGTCGTCTTCGTGCTCATCCCGGTGGTCGACCTGCTCATCGGCGACGACCGGCGCAACCCGCCCGACGAGGCGATGGCCCGGCTGTCGGCCGACGGCTACTACCGCTGGCTCACCTATCTCTGGCTGCCCGCCCAGTACGCCGCCCTGGTGCTCTGCTGCGCCGTCTGGGCCGGTGGCGAACTGTCCTGGATCGGCGCCGCCGGACTGGTCGCCACCGTCGGCGTGGTCGACGGCATCGCCATCAACACCGCCCACGAGCTGGGGCACAAGCGGGAGACGGCCGAGCGCTGGCTCTCCAAGGTGGCGCTCGCGCCCACCGGGTACGGGCACTTCTACGTCGAGCACAACCGGGGCCACCACACCCGGGTCGCCACCCCGGAGGACCCGGCCAGCTCCCGGCTGGGGGAGAGCTTCTGGGCGTTCTGGCCGCGTACCGTCGTCGGCGGCCTGCGGTCGGCCTGGCGGCTGGAGGCGAGCCGGTTCCGACTGCGCGGCCGCAGCCCCTGGACGTGGCGCAACGACGTGCTCAACGCCTGGGCGATGACCGTCGTGCTCTACGCCGTGCTGGCGGTCGTCTTCGGCCCCGGGGTGCTGGTGTTCCTCGCGCTCCAGGCGGTGGTCGGCTTCTCCCTGCTGGAGGTGGTCAACTACCTGGAGCACTACGGGCTGGCCCGGCAGCGCACCGCCGCCGGCCGCTACGAGAAGGTCGATCCCCGGCACAGCTGGAACAGCGACCGGACGGTCACCAACGTCTTCCTCTTCCAGCTCCAGCGGCACAGCGACCACCACGCCAACCCGCTGCGCCGCTACCAGACCCTGCGCAGCTTCGACTCCTCGCCGCAACTGCCCGCCGGCTACGCCACCATGGTCGTCGCCGCGCTGGTCCCCCCGCTGTGGCGACGGGTGATGGACCACCGGGTGCTCGCCCACTACGGCGGCGACCTCGCGCTGGCCAACGTCCATCCGCCGGCCCTGCGCCGCCTGCGCGGCCGTCTCCCCGCCACCTCCTCCTGATCCCGATCGGAGCAGCGCCCCGGCGGGGGCGGGTCAGGCCGGTGGGGTCCAGTCCGGGTCGCGGCCGAAGGCGGCGATGAGCCGGTCCTGCCGGTCGGCGTCGGCGGGCACGTCGACCCCCGGCTGCACCAGGTCGCCACGGCGGTAGTCCGCCGCCCGGGCGGCGAACCAGCGGGCGCAGGCGGCGACCGCCTCGTCGTCCAGGCGCGGATCCGCGCCGATCGCCACCGCCAGGTCCCACCCGTGTACGAGGTGCTCGGCGACGAGCTGGTGCAGGTACTCGCCGGCCGCCGTCTCGCCGGCCGACAGGTGCACCGTCGTGTCCAGCGCGCCGGGGTGCGTCGCGGCCACCTCGGCCTGGGACGCCGCCTGCCGGGCGGCGGTCACCGGGTCGTCGCCGAGCTGGTCGCCGTCGAAGCGGTCGCCGATCTCGGTGACCGTCCGGCCGGCGAGCAGCGGCACCGTCCACCGGTCCTCGGCCACCACGTGGTTGACCAGGGTGCGTACGTCCCAGCCCGGGCAGGGCGTCGGGTCCGACCACTGCGCCGGGGCAACCTGCTCCACCCGGTCGATGAACTCGGCCAGACTCCGCCGGTACGTCTCGAGCAGGTCCATGCCGTCGATTGTCCGGCTGTTCGTCCCGGTCCGGGCGGTTTTGCCGGCCGGCCGTCAGATTGCCCGGGCGCCCGTCGGGCGGCGGCACGGAGCCGGTCAACCGGAACGGGCCGAGGTCGGGCGCCGGCCTGCCCGGTCAGTCGAGCTGGCTCGGGTCGAGGCCCAGCTCGCGGGCGGCGACCAGGCGGATCCACTCGCCGACCTGGCGGCGGGTGATCACCCGCTCGTGCACCGCCAACTGGACGGCCAGGCCGTCCATCACCGCGTTGATCCGCCAGGCGGCGCCGGCCGGGTCGGCGCAGACGAAGGTGCCGGCGGCGACCCCGTCGGAGATCACCGCGGCCAGGTCCTGGCGCCAGCGCAGGTCGAGCCGGCGGCAGACCTTCTCCAGTTCCGGGGTACGCAGCGACTCCGCCCACCCGTCGATCCACATCGACCAGGAGATCGACCGGCCGGCGGGGGTGTAGAGCCGCAGGAGCCGGCGCAGCTTGGTCAGTGGCGGGGCGGAGGACCGGACCACCGCGTCGAGCCGGGCCAAGTCCTGCTCGACGGCGTACGCGAACGCCTGGGCGAGCAGCCGCTCCTTGGTGGCGAAGTGGTAGAACACCAGGGCCTGGCTGACCCCGGCGGCCTGCGCCACGTCGGCCGTCCGGGTGTTGGCGAGTCCACGCTCGACGATCACGTCGCAGGCCGTGCGCAGCAGGGAATCCAGGCGGACATCGGCGGCACGTCTCGTCACGCCGGTTACGGTAACCCATCGACGTGAGCACAGCGCGTCACCGAACCGGCCGGTCGCGCTCTCGACAGTCGGAAGCCGGACAGGATCCTCCCGGCGCGCCCGTCGGCCTCGCGCTGCGCCTCGCCGCTGCTCCGGCCACCCGACGGCGGCGGGTCGCCGGCCGGGCCCGACGCCGAGCGGTGTCCCGGGGGAGTTGCGGACGCTCGGACCTGTCGTACCGCTGGCGCGGCCCTCCCCGCGGCCCTCCCCGCGGTGGTCCCGGCCGGTGGTAGGGCCTCGCCACCCAGGCTCCTAGGACGCTCCAGGGGGTGCGAGAGGGATAGTGACCCCCCGGGTGACGCGCCGGAGTCACCCCCCGAGTTGGCACTTGTCCGACGGCTCGGCTAGAGTTCTCATCCGTCACCGGGAACGCCCGGAGACAAGCGGACGTAGCGCAGCTGGTAGCGCATCACCTTGCCAAGGTGAGGGTCGCGGGTTCGAATCCCGTCGTCCGCTCGGAGATGCCGCCACGCATGACGGGGGCAACCTCGGTGGGGTGGCCGAGAGGCGAGGCAACGGCCTGCAAAGCCGTGTACGCGGGTTCAAATCCCGTCCCCACCTCGGTACGAGCACGGGCGATTGGCGCAGTGGGAGCGCGCTTCCTTGACACGGAAGAGGTCACTGGTTCAAACCCAGTATCGCCCACCAGCAACGAAGGGTCGGTCCTCCGGGACCGGCCCTTCGTCGTGTGTCGTGGTCACCTCGGCAGGGCGGCCACCGCCCGGCGCAGCGAGGCGGTCAGGAGCGCCTCGTCGAGCGGCTCCCCGACCGCGACCATCGAGACCGTCACCAGGCTGTGGTCCACCCGTACGGTGACCTCGGCCAGGCGGCCCCGTATCGGAGGGCCGGACACGGTCGAGATGTCGTAGTCCATCCGCCATGCCTGGCCGCCGAGGTCCGGGGCGCTGGCCGGATGCACCTCGTAGGCCAACTGGAAGCCGGTGGCCGAGGTGACCGTGAAGCGGGGGCAGCCGATCTGCTGCCGCTCGGCGTCGCGCAGCACCGACTCCGGCACCGGCGCGGCGTACGAGGTGACGCCGACGTACAGGGTGGTCGATGCCAGGTTGCCGCCGTTGGTCAAGTTCGCCCCCGCTGACGCCCGCTTCTGCGGTTCGAGCTTCTCCTGATACGCCCCGATGCCCAGGGACCGGCACCCCGGCGGGTCATAGCGGTCGTCGTCGGAGGGGTCGTCCTCGTCCGGCTCGTCCTCCGCCTTGCGCTGCCACAGGGCCGGTAGCCCCCGCTCGGCGGCCTCGACGACGGCGGTCGCCTCGGCACTGGTCAGCGGGCGTCCCGGACCGGCCGGTCCGGGTGGCACCGGAGCGGGCTCGGACGACCGGGGCGCGGCGGTCGGCACGGTCGTCGGCTCCTCGAACGCGTACGCGCCCCGCGCCGCCAGCCCGCCGACGCCCAGCAAGAGCACCAGCAGTGTGGCCGACCAGGCCCGGCGGCCCGTCGCGCCGGTCACCCCGACCAGTGCCGGCAGCCGCCGGGCCACCGCGGAGGCGACGACGACCGCCGCGCCCGCCAGCAAAGCGGCGAGCGCACCCTCGACGGCCAGGGTCCTCAGCAGCCCGAGGGCCCAGGGCAGGTCGTCGGGCGGAGCGCACGTCGACCTGCTGAGCCGGAACGCCGCCACGCAGCCGCCGAGGGTCTGCGCCCCGACGACCGCCACCGTCGCCAGCACCGCGACGATCATCGCCGCGAACTGCCCGAGGACCAGCCCGAGGGGGCGCCGCCGGGCGGCCAGCACGCCGCCCACCACGGCCTGCACGAGCGTGACCGCGGCGATCTCGCAGTAGTAGAAGTAGCCGGAGAAATCGGCCGCGCCGGCTCGCTCAGGGGCGAACAGCCGGATCGCCGCGCGGGCGGCGAGCAGCGCGACGGCGAACCCGGCGGCCCCGAGCAGCGCCACCCGCAGCGCCGCCCGGACGCCCTCGCCGAGGCGGGGGTCGTCGGACGCCGGATCCTGGTGGACCGGTCCGGGTCCGGACGGGGCGGCGGCGACCGGCACAGCACCGGCCGGCCGGCCGTCTACCGCTGCGGCGGTCCCGGTCGGCCGGTCGTCTACCGACCTGGCGGTCGCGGCCGGTGGTTCGTGCGCAGGGGTGGCGATTCCGGTGGCCCGATCGGCCGCCGGGGCAGCGGTCCCGGTCGCCCGGCCGTCCACTGCGGTCCCGGTCGCCTGATCGGCCGCCGGGGTGGCGACGGTCAAGAGACTCTCCGGCATGCTGTCGGGAGTGCCGCCGCGCGGTGGCGACGCGGGGCTCGGCATCCGCCACCACTGCGGCCGCAGTCCGGCGGCGAGCGGGTACAACCAGGCCACCGCCAGCGCGGGCACCGCCAGGGACCGGCCGCCGAAGATCTCGAGCGGCGCGTAGAAGAGGGTCAGCAGGGCGAAACCCGGCCCCTGCCAGATGTCGACACCGACGCGGGCAAGGTCGGTGCTGCCGATGCTGTAGAGATGACCGACCAGGGAGGGCACCGTCCGGGTGTCGAACCAAGTCGTGATCCACAGGGCGAACGGCACGGCGGTCACGGCGGCCCCGGCGCCCCACGCCCACCGGCCGGTCGCGCCCCGCGCCGACCAGGTCCGGGCGGCGGCGGCGAGGACGCCCGCCTGGGCCAGCATCCCCCCGGTCAGCAGTACCGCCGCGACCAGGGCCGAGTCCACGCCGTAGCCGTCCATCACAGGCGCCGCGCCGAGCGGGGCCCGTCCGCCGGTCGACGAGGTGCCGAAGAACCCCCAGTCGCCGGCGGGGGTGGTGAGCGACACCAGGTCGCCGACCAGCCAGCCCAGGCTGAAGCCGAGGGTCGCGGTGACCAGCCTGCCGATTCGGTCCGCCGATGAGCCGGGCGACTGCCACGCCCGCCAGGCAACCGCGCCCAGGATCGCGGTGACCACGGGCGCGATGACCCACGCGGCGACCCGCGAGCCCGTCGGGCCGGCGTGAGGCAGGGCGATCCCGGCGTAGTGGGACAGCCCGGTGAAGGCGATCATCGTGGTCAGGCCGGCGACGAACAGCTCACCGAAGCGGGGCCGGTGCACGTGCGGCGGGTCGTCGATGGCGGCCATCCGGGCGGCGGTGGTGGGATGCACGCCGAACCGGCCGAGCCGCCGTCGCCACCCCGGGGCCGGCTGCCCGGTCGCGGTCGCGACGACTCGCCGCAGGTCGGTCCCGGCGCCGAAGTCGGCGGCCCGGGCGTCGGCGTACGTCTCACGGGCGCGTAACACCGCGTTGCGGGCGAGGTACACCACGGCGACGAAGAGCAACGCGCGTACGCTGCCCTGCACCATTCTCGTTCCGTAGTCGACGAAGTCCCACGGCCAGTAGTCGTCGACGACGTCGTCCCAGGCCCACGGCACCCGGCCGGGGTCGGCCAGGACGGGCGGGTACACCGTCAGCACGACCAGCGGGACGAGCGCCACCGCGACGAACGCGCGCCAGAGCGCCACCACCGCATAGGTCAGGTCGACGTCCCGGTTGCGCAGGTGGGCCAGCTCGTGCAGCACCACCGCCCGGAACGCGCCCGGGTCGGTCACCGCCAGCGGCACCAGCCCCGCGTTGATCCGCACCGCGTACCGGCCGACGCGGCCGAAGGCCAACCCGCCCGGCGCGCCCGCCGCCGGGTCGAGCAGGAATGCCGGCGGCCGGTCCAGTCCGGCGACGGTGCTGAGCCGGATCAGTTCGGCGTGCAGCCGGGGGAACCCGTCGGCGGTGATCTCGACCAGCCGGCCCCGGCGGCGGATCCACCACGGCGTCGCGAGGTGCAGCGCCGCCGCGACAGTCAGGAGCAGGAGGAGGCCGACGAGCACCCAGGCCGCCCGGGGCCGATCGATGGGGGCCATGCAGGCGATGGCCCCCTGCCGAGCCCGCTCGGCGGCGGCGACGTACGTGTCGACGTCCGCGTCGGGGGCGGGCAGGGCATGCCGGTACGCCTCCGCGCACCGGAGGAACGTGACGAGGCCGGTGGCGCTGTGCTCGGGCAGCAGGAAGTACAAGCTGCCGAAGGCGTACACGCTGGTGCCGAGCACGGCGGCGACGAGCGAGACGAAGCGCAGCGTCGTGCCGGAGACCACCGGGCGGGGCGTCGCCGCGCGCATGTTCACCCGTCGACGTGCAGGGCGCCGACGACGGCGTCCGCGATCAGGTGCGCCCGGTCCTCCTCCACCCCGGCCTGCCGGCACCGGGTCAGCACCAGCTCCCGGATCCGGTGTACGTCCACGGGCGGGGCGGGGGGCGCGGCGTCTGCACCGCGAGGCGCGGGCGCGGCCGGCCCGGCCGTGTCGGCGGGGGCCACCTCGGCGTCGTCGGCTCCGGTCGGCGGGGCGGTCCTCGGGGCGGTGGCCTGCTCGGCTCCGGCCCGGGGAGCGGCCTCCGGCTCGATGGCGAGGGCGTCGTCGACCGTGGCGGTGAGCGCGTCCGGCGCGTCGCCGCGCCGCCTGCCGAGGAGGCGGCGCAACCGGTCGCGGACCTCGATCGCGCCGACCGCCTCCAGGGCGAGGTGGCGGACCACCTCCGCGCTGATCCCCAGCACCAGCGGGGTGAGCAGGGCGGCGGCGGCCTCGATGCCGAAGCCGAGCATCCGGTCGCGGCCGTCACCCGGCCCGGTCAGCCGCTCCGGATCCCGCCGGTACGCGTCGCGGACGACGGCGAAGATCTCCGTCTCCTCGGGGGCGACCCGTCCGATCACGCGGCGGGCCAGTTCCTCCGCCGCCTCGTCCTCGGCTGTCAGTAGTTCCGTTTCCCGGCGTCCGTCCACGAGCGGGATCGTACCGACGGTCAGCAAGTGGTGACTGTCAGGTTTCCATCGTGGACCGAGGGTGAGCACGCACGCCGGCCACCGGGGTTCCGGTGGCCGGCGTGGAGTCGACCGATGTGCGGGGCGGCGGACCGTTCAGCTCCGGCGGCCCGGCCCCTGGCCGGGTCAGAGCGGCGGGGCGACGTCCCGTCGCTCCTCGACCCGCCGGTACTCCGCCGGCTCGCTGGTGGTGACCACCGACCGGCGGCGGCCCCAGACCAGCGTGGTCATGATCAGGCCGAGGAGGCCGGCCGCCATGAGGATCCAACCGACGACGTCGAGGTTGACGCCGCCGACGTTCGCGTCCAGCGCGAAGGTCAGGATCGCGCCGACCGCGAGCAGGAAGATGCTCGTTCCGATTCCCACGACAGCCTCCTTCAGGGGGATGTGGTGTGCTGTCGAGGAGAGTCAGTACCCCGTCGGTGACCAGCGCAATCACATCGGCCGGACGGAAACGGCGGGGCGCGCGCAGAGGCGATCTTGGCATCGGGTAGAGTTCTGTCCGTCGCCGGGGGAACCGGGCGGCACGCGGACGTAGCGCAGCTGGTAGCGCATCACCTTGCCAAGGTGAGGGTCGCGGGTTCGAATCCCGTCGTCCGCTCTCGACCACGGGCGATTGGCGCAGTGGGAGCGCGCTTCCTTGACACGGAAGAGGTCACTGGTTCAAACCCAGTATCGCCCACCAGACCGCGAGGCCCCGGCTCACGATGAGCCGGGGCTTCTGTCGTACCCGGGGGTCAGTCCACCGGCGCGAGCTGCGCGACCAGGTCCGCGGCGGTGTGCCGGCGGACCCGGGCGGTGTCCAGGCCGTCGGGGTGCAGCGCGTAGACCCGGGCCGCGTCGCGCACCGGGGCGTCACCGCGCACCAGCGCCGCGAACGTCGCCGGCTGCGGCTGCCCGGCGGACGTCTCCTCCGCCGGACCGAGGTGGGTGAGCCGGGCGGCGAAGTCCCGCAGGCTCTCGCCCGGCTGGCGGTGGTAGGCGCGCACCCCGTCGGCGCGGACCTGCACCAGGTCGGCGCGGGCGGCGGCGTGCCAGCACGCCACCTCCCACAGGCTGGGCCGGAACCCGCCGTCGAAGTACCCGTCGGCGGCGATCGCGAGCTGACCGAGCCGGTGCGAGTAGTCGGCGACGCTGTGCGTGGCGCCGCTGCCGGCGAGCGTCACGTCGAGCCAGCGCATCCGGTACCGCTCCAGGTCCACCAGGAGTGGGGTGGCGACCTTCTCCGCGCCGGTCAGGTCGAAACGCTGCTCGACGCGCTGCGGCTGGAACGGCGCGCCGCCCCGCCGGAAGGGGCCCCGACGGGTGCCGTCCGCGCCGGGCGGCTCGCCCATGAACCCGGCGAACGCGTCGGTCATCTCCTCGAACGCCACGTCGTTGTAGCTGAACACGACCATGACCAGGTAGCGGACGCCCGCGGCGCGCAGCCGGGCCACGTCCAGGTCGACGAACTCGCTGGCGCCGAGGGGCGCCGGCGCCGAGGTGAGGTCCCCGGAGTGCACCGCGGCCTGCCCGGCGAACCGCAGCCGGGTGTAGTCGCAGAGCCCGACGAACCGGCCGGTGTCGTCGTACAGGGCCACCGACAGGTCCAGGTCGACGCGGGTGCCGGCGGGTTCGGTCCAGTGCAGGAAGAGCCGGACCACCGCCCCGGACGGCAGCGGCTGGACGCTGCCCCGGGGCAGCGCGACCAGGGTCGCCGAGGCGGTCCGCTCGGCGAACGGCGCGACCAGGTCGGCCAGGCCCGCGTCCAGGACCGCCACCGGGGTACGCGGCCGCGCGGCGGCCCGGCGCAGCAGCTCGTCGGTGAGCAGCGCCTCCAGTTCCCCGCCCAGCGCGGCGGGGAGACGCTCCCGCCGGTCCGGCTCGGTCCACAGCCGCGCGCCGCCGGCCGCCGGGAAGTACAGGCGCGGTCGCGGGCCGTGGGTCGCCGCCCGTACCGCCGACAGCGCCGCCAGCAGCACGCCGGGCGCGACCCGGCTGGCGGCGTCGGCGACGGTGAGCAGGAAGGCGGTCTCCTCGCCGGGCCGGGCGGCGAACCGGGCGGCCAGCATCACGGTACGGCGCAGCAGCTCCCCGGGACGCCGGGCGAGCAGGGCGAGGGCCCGTTCGTGGTCACCGCCGCGCAGCGCGGTCTCGGTGTGTGCGCGCCAGCCCCGCAGCCGCAGTCGGCCGTCGGGGGTGCGCGTGAGGTCGGGGTGGGCGTCGGCGAGCGGGCCGAGCGCCACGCCCAGCTTCGAGGCCGGGTCGACCACCGTACGGCGGAGCACGGCGAAGCCGAGCGCGGCGTGCGGGTGGCGGGCCGGTTCCTCGAACGGGTGCAGGTTCTCCGCCGTGCGCAGCCAGGCGTCGCGGTGCCGGTGCAGGTCCTCGACCAGGGTGGTGAGGGGCAGCGCGTCCAGCCGGGCGAGCACCAGCCGGCGTAGCCGGCGCGGCAGCGAGGTACGCCGCCGGGGCGCGCGGGTCAGGTGGACGTCGCCGCCGTCGCGCAGGTACAGCAGGCGCAGCAGGTCGGTGGCGGTGGTGACGTGCCGGGCCAGCAGGTCGGGCAGCCGCTCGGCCAGGCCCGGGTCGGCGAGCAGCCGGTGCAGGACGTGGGCGCGGGTGGCGCGCACCTCGATGGTGTCGGGCAGCCAGCCGAGGTCGGCGTGGCCGATCCGGTCGAGCAGCGCGTCCAGGTCCGCCGTCTCCTGCGCGGTGAGCGGGGTACGGCGGGCCAGCAGGGCGGCGACGGCGTCGTGCAGGTCGTCGTCGAGGTGCTCGGAGAGTTCCAGCAGCACCCACCGCCGGGGCAGGGCGGCGGTGTCGACCGGCTCGCCACGCGGCACGGTGCGCCCCGGACGCCAGGTGGCCTCGTCCAGGTGGGCCAGGGCGTGACCGGTGCGGCGGTGGCAGATCGGGCAGGCGGTCCAGGTCTGCAGGTCCCAGCAGGCGGCGCAGACCGGGTGCGCGCACGGGTCCACCGGATGCACGGTGCCGGCCTGGCCGCAGAGTACGCAGGTGGCCTGCAGCGGCTGGGTGAGCAGGGCGAACATCCGCAGCACGTACAGGTCGTCGGTGCTGGCGGGCACCCGGCTCGGGAAGTTCCTGAACAGCGGCAGGTGCGGCACGTGCGCGCCGACCAGGGAGGCGAGGCCGGTGAGCAGGGCGGAGCCGAGGGCGGCGAGCCGGTTCGGCTCCTGCCGGCACAGGTACGCGCGCAGCCGCGCCCCGACGACGTAGCCGAGGCTCAGCGCGTCGGCCTCCAGTGCCCGTACGCCCGTCTCGGCGGGGAGGGGAGCGCCGCGCTCACGCCGCTTCGGCCCGGCCAGCAGTCCTGGCGCGACCAGGCCACGGCGCAGCAACGCCAGGGCGGCGGGGTCGGTGGCCGGGTGGGCGGGGCGGGTGAAGCGGACGAGGCGCACGGTTGACTCCGGCGTGGGCGAGGGGCGGTCCGGCCCGACCCGTCGGTGGACGCGGGCCGGTGGATGAGGGCGGGGACGGAGAGCGGACGGGCTAGACCATCCAGAGTGGGAAGAGAAGGAAGCACGCCCTGGAGCCGCCCCCGCCGTCCGCAATCTAGAGATCACCGGGTGGCGCGGACAAGTGGTTATCCCGGTTCTGCCGGTGGATACGCCGCTGGCCGGCACCCCGGTTCGGGGTGCCGGCCAGCGTTGTGTGGGTGGGTCAGCTGTTCCAGTGTTCGGCGACGAGGTCGGCGGCCTGCTGCTCCCACTGGGCGTAGTGGTCGGGGTAGGCCGAGACCTGCACGGTCTGGGCGGCCTCGGTCAGCGGCATGTCCTGCCAGCCGTCGACCTGCTTCAGACCCTTCAGGAACGCCAGGGTGGAGTACTCGGGGTCGGTGATCTGCTCGACCGTGCCCCAACCCGAGCTCGGGCGCTGCTGGAACAGGCCCTGCGAGTCGTGATCGTTACGCTCACCCAGGTGGCCGAGGTTCTCCAGCTTCGACTCCTGCAGCGCCGTGGCGATCGACACCACCGCAGCCCGCTCGTCCATGCCCGCCTTCTTGGTGGCGGCGATGATCGCCTTGACGTTGCCGACCTGCTCATCGGACAGGTCGATACGCGACTGCGCACCCTGCACACCGTGCGGAATCAGCTTGCCCTTGTCCACGGCCGGCTTGTCAGCGGCCATGACAGCGACGGTCTTCACATCGGCAGCCGGGGCGGCGTGCGCCTCGGTCACCGGACCGGCGAACACACCACCGGCGAAAGCCAGACCAGCAATACCCAGAACGCTCTTACGAATGATCATGGTGTTCATAGCAAAGCTCCATCCGGGGGTCGACACACACGCGTCGCCGGGGGACGACACCGCATGCGGGGCACCTCGACAGGCGCTCACACAACAAAGGGGGAAAGTCGATGTCCGGCTCCTCGCGAACCCGAGGGGTTCGCGGTCACGCCAAGCCCGGGGGGGCTTGCGGCGCCGGGACCATGTGTAACGACCGGCGGGCCACCAACATTCCGGGCCCCGCACCCCCGGGCCAGGCCCCGGGATCAGGGCCGTGCAGCCGGGTGTGCTGCTGCGATCGTCCAGAGAATGTAACGACCCCGCCCCCGCCACCATTCCGCCACCCGAGTGCCCCCGACCACAGGACCCCGCACACCAACCAGGCACCAACCGGACACGCGGGCCACCACCCCGGCACCCCTGAACCGGACAACCAGCCCCAAACTGACCGACCCGCACACCACCCTCGGGTGCAGTCGATGTCGCCAGGACAGCAACAACCGCACCCGAAACCGGCCAACCAACCGCGTGACCCGAGGCGAACAGCCCGGCCCGCGTACCCGAAACGGACACCACGGACCTCCGCACGCGCGGACGACGGCCGACCACCGACGCGCGGCGGACGTCGGGCGCGTGACCCGGGGCGAGCACCCCGGCCCCCGTACCCGAAACGGACACCACGGACCTCGCACGCGCGGACGACGGCCGCCCACCGACGCGCGGCGGACGTCGGGTGCCTGGTCCGAGGCGCACACCCGCGCCCGGCGCCCCCGGGTCTTCTGCCGAGGGCAGATCCGCTGCCGGTGAACACGGGTGCCGCAGCGGCCCCGGGCGGGACAGGCTGGGACGCATGAGACTCCTGGTACTCGGCGGCACGGGCTTCGTCGGCGGCGCGGTGGTGACCGAGGCGGTGCGACGGAACTGGTCGGTGACGGTGTTCAACCGTGGGTTGCACGGGGCGGTCCCGGAGGGCGTACACCGGTTGCGGGGCGACCGGACGGCGCGCGACGGCCTGGCCACGCTCTCCGGCGGCGAATGGGACCTGGTGGTCGACACCTGGGACGGCGCGCCGCGCGGCGTCGGCGACGCGGCCCGCGCGCTGGTCGACCGGGTCCGGCACTACGCCTACGTCTCCAGCGGCTCCGTCTACGCCCACCCGCTGCCCCCGGGCGCGGGGGAGGAGGCGCCGGTGGTGGACGCGGCCCCGGACGCCGACGACGGGGACTACCCGCACAACAAGGCGGGTGGGGAACGGGCGGCGGTGCAGGTCTTCGGCGACCGGGCGCTGCTGGTGCGGGCCGGGCTGATCCTCGGCCCCGGGGAGGACATCGGCCGCCTGCCGTGGTGGCTGCACCGCGTCGCCCGGGGTGGGGACGTGCTGGCGCCCGGCCCGGCCGACCTGCCGGTGCAGTACGTCGACGTGCGGGACCTCGCGGCGTGGACCCTGGACCGGGCCGTTGCCGGCGTCGGCGGGGCGTTCAACGTGATCAGCCGCACCGGGCACACCACCATGGGTGAGCTGCTGGCCGCCGCCGTCGCGGTGACCGGGTCGGACGCCCGGCTGCGCTGGACCGACCCGGAGCCGATCCTCGCCGCCGGGGTGGTGCCCTGGAACGACCTGCCGATCTGGGTGCCGCCGGGGCACGAGTACCGCTGGTTGCAGGAGCGCGGTGTCGACAAGGCGTACGCGGCGGGGCTGACCTGCCGGCCGGCGGCCGAGACGGTCGCCGACACCTGGGGCTGGCTGCGCCGGGTGGGGTCGGTGCCGCCGCGGGCCGGCCGGCCCGCGCGGGTGCCGGTCGGGCTCGATCCCGAGCGGGAGGCGGCGCTGCTCGCCGCCCACCACCCGGCCTGACTCGGGCGGTGGTGCGCCGGTCCCGCGACGGACGGGGGCGCGGGACCGGCGCACCACGAGCGGCACGACGAACAGCGCCACGGGTCGCAGCGACGCCGACCGTGCGGCCCGTCCGGTCAGCTCGGCGTGGGCAGCCCCGCGGCCGGCGCGACGGAGACCGGCAGGTCCAGCACGTCGTCGATGTCGCGCCGGGGGGTGGCCACCCCGGGCTGGCCGTACCCGATCCGCATCACCATCTGCGGGGTGCCGAAGCGCCCCAGCGACAGCCGCAGCGCCTCCCGCGCGCCGGGCACCTCGATCGGCTGGGAGAGCATCGAGACGCTCAGCCCGGCGTCGGTCGCGGTGAGCAGCACCCGTTGCAGGGCCTGCCCGGCGAGGATCTGGTCGGTGGTGGTGTTGCCGGCCGACCCGAGCACGGCGACCAGGGGCTCCGGCTCGAAGTCGCGGCCGGGGGCCCGGTTGCGCCCACCGAAGCCACGCATCGGCAGCAGGTCCTGCGGTTCGCTCTGCGGGCCGCCGGCCGCCGTCGGCACCCCGTCGGGCGAGGGCTCACGGCGGATCCACTCGGCCCGCTCCTGCCGGTAGCCGGGGTCGCGCTCCAGCACCCGGTGGGCGCTGCGGGCGATCTCGGCGAAGGCGTTGACCGCGGTGGTCCCGATCACCAGCTCCAGCCAGCACTGTTCGGCGCGGGCCGCCTCCCCGAGACGCCACCGGGCCTCCGCCGGCACCGGGTCGGGCCAGAACGGGGCCCGGTTGCTGAACCGGCGGGGAATGGCCGCGTACAGGCTCCGCTCGGCGGGGGTCGGCGGTCGCGGTGTGTCGGGCACGAGCCGGGCCACCACGTCCGGCTCCGCCGGGTACGGCCGCAGCCGCACCGTCGCCGGCGTGCCGGCCACGGCGAGGGACAGCCGCAGGTTGAACAGCGCCGCCCCGCACGCGATCCGGGCGCCCCAGCCGCTCGGATCGGTGGCGGGCAGCTGCCGCGTCCGGTCGACCGACAGCTCGATCCCGCCGTCGCGGAGCCGCAGCCGCCACGGCTGCGTGTTGTGCAGGGAAGGCGCGCGGACAGCGTCCGCGGCGGCAGCGCGAAGCTGCGCGACGGTGTAGCCGGCGTCCATGGCGATGCTCCTTCCGTGGCGGTCGTGCCGCCCCCCGGTGGTTCATCTCCACACTCCGTCACCAGGAGGTACGTCGGGCAGGGCCGGAGGGCCCGACCGCCCGGGCACCCCTTCCCGATGGCCGGCGCGTCGAGGTAGGGACCTTCGGCCCGTGCATGAGCCACCCCCCGACGGGTAGAAACGAGGGATGATCCGGGTGTTCCTCCTCGACGACCACGAGGTCGTCCGTCGTGGCCTTGCCGACCTGCTGCAGAGCAGCGGTGACATCGAAGTGGTCGGCGAGTCCGGCTCCGCGCAGGAGGCCGCCCGACGCATCCCGGCGCTGCGGCCCGACGTGGCGATCCTCGACGCCCGGCTGCCCGACGGCAACGGCATCGACGTCTGCCGGGACGTCCGGGCCGTGGACTCCTCCATCAAGGGCCTGATCCTCACCTCGTACGAGGACGACGAGGCGCTCTTCGCCGCGATCATGGCGGGGGCGGCCGGGTACGTGCTCAAGCAGATCCGCGGCACCGACCTGGTGGACGCGGTGCGCCGGGTGGCGGCCGGCCAGTCGCTGCTCGACCCGGCGATCACCACCCGGGTGCTGGAGCGCATCCGCAGCGGCGTGGAGCAGCCGCGTGAGCTGAAGACGCTCACCGAGCAGGAGCGCCGGATCCTGGAGTACGTGGCCGAGGGGCTCACCAACCGGGAGATCGCCGGCAAGATGTTCCTGGCCGAGAAGACGGTGAAGAACTACGTCTCCAGCGTGCTGGCCAAGCTGGGGCTGGAGCGGCGCACCCAGGCGGCGGTGCTGGCCACCCGGCTGCTCGGCAAGAACCACTGAGCACCCGCCACCACTGATCGTCCGACGCGCCGGGGGAGGCCCCCGGCGCGTCGCCGTGCTCAGTCGCGCAGGGGCACGCACCAGAACAGTTCGGTGCCGTGCGGCTCGACCGGGCGCACCTCGAACTCGCCGCCGTGCCGCTCGGCGCGCTCGCGCAGGTTGACCAGCCCACCCCGGGCGGCGGCCGGATCGCAGCCCACCCCGTCGTCGCTGACCGTCACCGCGACCCGGCCGGCGTCCACCCGTACGGCGACGGCGACCCGGCTGGCCTCGGCGTGCCGGACGGCGTTGGAGAGCGCCTCGCGCAGCACGGCCGCCAGGTCGGGGCGGACCGCGTCGGGCACCGCGCTGTCGATCGGCCCGTCCAGGTCGAGGGTGGGGCGGAAGCCCAGCGACTCGGCGGCCACGTCGACCGCCTCGCGGATCTCGGTGCGCAGCGCCGCGCTCATCGGGGTACGCAGCTCGAAGATGGTGCGCCGGATGTCCCGGATGGTGGCGTCGAGGTCGTCGACGGCCGCGTTGATCCGCTTGGCGACCTCGGGGCGGGCGTTCATCGCGCCGCTCTGCAGTTGCAGGCCGGTGGCGAAGAGCCGCTGGATGACCACGTCGTGCAGGTCGCGGGCGATCCGCTCGCGGTCCTCCAGGACGACCAGCAACTCCCGTTCCTCCTGGCCCCGGGCCCGCTCCATGGCCAGCGCCGCCTGCCCGGCGAAGCTGCCCAGCAGCTTCACGTCGTCCTCCGACGCCCGGGCGGCGTCCGGACGATGGGCGATCACCAGCACACCGTGCAGGGTGTCCGCCGCGGCGAGCGGGGAGACCACGGCCGGCCCGCCCACCACCGGCGTCGGCCACGGGGCGGATTCGGCCAGGTTCTCCACCAGCTCGTGGCGGCGTTCGGTCACCGAGCCGGCGAAGGTGGTCTCGGTGGCCGGCAGCACCGCGCCCACCAGTCCCCGGGCCGCGCCGTCGGCGTCGTCGACCACCTCGACGGTGAACTGGCCGGCGTCCTCGTCGTAGAGCAGCACCACGGCCAGCTCCGCCTCGGCGACCTCCCGGGCCCGGCGGGCCACCAGGGTCAGCGCGTCGGTGCGGCGGACCTCGCCCAGCAGCACCGAGGTGATCTCGGCGGTGGCGGCCAGCCACCGCTCCCGCCGGTGGGCCAGCGCGTACAGGCGGGCGTTCTCGATGGCCACGCCGGCCGCCGCGGCGAGGGCGACGACGATCTCCTCGTCGTCCTCGGTGAACTCGGGGGCACCCTGCTTCTCGGCGAGGTAGAGGTTGCCGAACACCTGGTCGCGGATGCGGACCGGGACGCCGAGGAAGCTGTGCATCGGCGGGTGGTGCGGCGGGAACCCGTACGACTTCGGGTGCTGGGTGATGTCCGGCATGCGTACCGGGCGCGGGTCGTCGATGAGCAGACCGAGCACGCCCCGCCCGTGCGGCAGGTCGCCGATCTTCGCGTGCAGCTCCTCGTCGATGCCGTGGATGATGAAGTCGTGCAGCATGCGGTCCGGCCCGATCACGCCGAGCGCGCCGTAGCGGGCGCCGACCAGCTCGCAGGCCGACCGCACGATCCGCTGCAGGGTGCTGCGCAGGTCGAGGTCCGACCCGATGCCGACCACCGCGTCGAGCAGGGCGCGCAGCCGCTCCCGGCTGGTCACCACCTCGCCGACCCGGTCCAGCATCTCCTGGAGCAGTTCGTCGAGGCGGACCCGCGACAGTGGGCTCAGGCCCAGCGACGGGGTGGGGTGCTCGTAACGGGGATTCGGTGCGGCGGCCACCGGGCGATGTTACCGCCCGGTGACCGGCCGGCACGAGATCGTCAGGACGGCTGCTCGCGTACCGCGCTGGTGTCCACCACCTGCTCCACCGGCAGCCGCGGGGTGTGCGGCGGGCCCGCGTGCGCCGGGTCGGCGATCCCCAGCCGCAGCACGATGTACGGGTGCCCCAGGCCGCTGAGCAGCTGACGCAGCGTCTGCCGGGTGCCCGCCACTTCCACCACGCCCGACAGCGGCACCACGGAGACGCCGAGCCGGGTGGCGGTCAGCCAGAGCGCGGAGAGCGCCTCGCCGGCGCGCAGCCAGCTGTCCGGCTCGTCCTCGTCGCCGTAGAGCAGCGCGTACACGGCGGCCTTGTCGTGGCCGGGGCCGACCGGGAGGGTGCCGGCGCGACCGAAGTCCCGGCCGGGCACGGTGGTCTGCGCCTGCTGCGCGGGCAGCACCTCCGGCGGCAGGCCGGTGCCGGTGCCGGCCCGGCTGGTCCAGTACAGCAGCTCCTCGCGCAGCTGCGGGTCGTCGGCCTCGACCGCGCCGGCGTGCCCGGCCGCCGCGGCCAGCTCCATCACCTGGTCGGAGTCGAGGATCTGCAACTGCGCGCCCTCGTCGGTGGCGGCCCGGGTGATCTCACCGAGCGCGCTGGTGGAGACCGGCTCGTCGCTGACCGGACGCCGGTCGGTGTGCCGGACCTGCATGCACTGCACCATGCGCATGGCCTCCGGCTCGGCGGCGGCGCGGGCCAGCCCGGTCAACCGGGCCAGCAGGTCCGGCTGCGCCGGGTCGGGCAGCCGCTCCACGACGGCCGTCCAGCCCTCGGCGGTCAGCGCCAGGCGGGCGTGGTGCAGCGCCGCGCCGCAGCTGAGCGCGAGCAGCCGGCCCTCCGGGTCGGTGGCGGTGAGCTGGCGGTCGCGGACCACCCGCAGCTCCAGGGCGTCGGGCAGCACCCGCCACCGCCAGGGCTGGGTGTTGTGCACCGACGGGGCGTAGCCGGCGGTCGCGGCGGCCTCCGCGAGCGCGGTGGTCAGCGGACGGTCCTGTCCCGGCGTCTCGTGGCTCATCGTCACGACCTTTCCGTTTCTCCCCATCGTGCCCCAGCCCGACGGTGCCGCGGGCGGGGTTGTCGCTCCATCCTGCGTGTTGCCCGGATGCGTCGCAGAGTACGCAGCCGAGGCGTCGTCGGATGTGTCGGCCCGCCCGTTTCCTCCGGATCGCTCCGGGCCGGCCGGCAAGCCTGCGACGATCCACGGGTGGGTGCCGATCCGCGTGGCTGCGTACCGGAGAAGCCGGTCGCGCGGCACCGGGTGGACTGGCGCGAGTGGCTGCCGCTGACCCTGCTCACCGTGGCGGTGCTGGTCGGCGCCGCGCTGCGGGTCGCCGGCCTGCGCGGCGCCGCCGACCTGGTCTGGGCCGGGGTGACCCTGGTGGCGCTGCTGCCGGCGGCCTGGGCGGTGCTGCGCCAGCTGGCGCGCCGGCAGTTCGGGGTGGACGTGATCGCCGTGCTGGCCCTGGGCGGCGCGCTGCTGGTCCGCGAGTACCTGGCCGGGGCGGTGATCGCCGTCATGGTCGCCACCGGCCGGGCCCTGGAGGAGTACGCCCAGCGACGGGCGACGCGCGACCTGCGGGCGCTGCTGGAACGGGCGCCCCGGCAGGCGCGCCGGCGTACCGCCGACGGTGGCATCGAGGTGGTCCCGCTGGACCGGATCGCGGTCGGCGACCGGCTGCTGGTCGGCCCCGGCGACGTCACGCCCGTCGACGGGGCGCTGGAGGACGCGGCGACCCTCGACGAGTCGGTGGTCACCGGCGAGGCGCAACTGGTGCAGCGGTCGGCGGGGGAGCAGGTGGCCAGCGGCGTGGTCAACGCCGGAGCGGCCGTCGGGCTGCGCGCCGTGCGCAGCGCCGCGGAGAGCACGTACGCCGGCATCGTCCGGCTGGCCGAGGAGGCGACCGCGCGCAAGGCCCCGATGGTCCGCCTCGCGGACCGGTACGCGGCGGCGTTCGTGCCGTTCACCCTGGTGCTGGCCGGCGCGGCGTGGCTGTGGTCCGGGCAGTTCGTCCGGGCGGTCGCGGTGCTGGTGGTGGCCACCCCCTGCCCGCTGCTGCTGGCCACCCCGATCGCGATCGTGTCCGGGCTGTCCCGGGTGGCCCGGCGCGGGGTACTGGTCCGCGACGGCGGGTCGCTGGAACTGCTCGGCCGCGCCCGTACCCTGCTGGTGGACAAGACCGGCACGCTCACCGCCGGCCGGCCCCGGGCCACCGAGACGGTCGTCGCCCCCGGCGGGGACCGCGACGAGGTGCTGCGGCTGGCCGCCTCGGTCGAACAGCTCTCCCCGCACGTGCTGGCCGCAGCGCTGGTGCGCCAGGCCCGGGACCGGGGTCTGCCGCTGGCCGAGCCGACCGAGGTGACCGAGGAGCCCGGCCGGGGCGTCACCGGGCGGGTCGACGGCCGGCTGGTGCGGGTCGGCCAGCTCGCCGGGGCGCCGCCGCCGTGGGCGGCCTCGGCCCGCGAGCGGGCGGAGATCGCCGGCCGGTCCACGGTCTGGGTGAGCGACGAGCACGGCCCGCTCGGCGCGGTCGTGCTGGAGGACCCGGTACGCCCCGACGCCCGCCGCACCGTCCGTCGGCTGCGCGAGGCGGGGCTGACCCGCCTGGTGATGGTCACCGGGGACCGGCCCCGCACGGCCGAGCAGGTGGCCCAGGCGGTCGGGGTGGACGAGACGCTGGCGCAGTGCACGCCGGAGGAGAAGGTCGCCCGGGTCCGGCAGGAGTCGCAGCGGGCGGTGACGGTGATGGTCGGCGACGGCGTCAACGACGCCCCGGCGCTCGCCGCGGCGCACGTGGGCGTGGCGATGGGCGCGACCGGGGCGACCGCCTCGGCGGACGTGGCCGACGCGGTGCTCACCGTCGACCGGCTGGACCGGCTCGCCGACGCCGTGGAGATCGCCCGGTACGCCCGCCGGATCGCGGTGCAGAGCGCCACGGTCGGGATGGGGCTGGCGGTCGCGGCGATGCTGTTCGCGGCGGCCGGCCGGTTGCCCCCGGTGGGCGGCGCGTTCCTCCAGGAGGGCATCGACGTGCTGGTGATCCTCAACGCGCTGCGGGCCCTGGGCGGTGGGCTGCGCCGCCGCGAGGTGCCGCCGGCCACCCGCGCGCTGCTCGACCGGTACGCCGGCGAGCACACCGGGGTACGCGACGTGCTGGCCGGGTTGCGCGACACCGCCGACCTGGTGGCCGTCCGCCCGGACGCCCCCGAGTGCCTGCCGGCGCTGCGCGCGACGCACCGGCGGCTGACCGAGGAGGTGCTGCCGCACGAGTCGGCCGAGGAGCAGCACCTCTACCCGGCGCTGGCCGGGCCGCTGGGCAGCGCCGAGGCGACGTCCACGATGAGCCGGGGGCACCTGGAGATCCGCCGGCTGGTGGACCGCGTCGGCGCTCACCTGGCCCAGGCCGGCGCCGGGCCGCTGCGCCGCGACCAGGTGCCGGACCTGCTCGCCGCCCTCTACGGGCTGGACGCGGTGCTGCGCCTGCACCTGGCCCAGGAGGAGGAGGACTACTTCACCCTCGACCCCGCCGGCCCCGGCGAAGGCGGGACCGCCCGGGCGTGACCGTGCCCGGCCCCGACGACGGCGGGACCGGGCACGGCAGGCGACGGCTCAGCGTTCCCGGGCCACCACCACCGGGCAGTGCGCGTGCTGGACGAGCTGCTGGCTGACGCTGCCCAGCAGCATGCCCCGCAGCCCGCCCCGGCCCCGGCTGCCCACCACCACGAGCTGGGCGTCCCGGCTCGCCTCGACCAGCGTGGCCGCCGGGTTGCCGGGCCGGACGTCCACCTCGACCGCCAGGTCGGGGAAGGTCTGCCGCCACCGGGCCAGCGCCTGCTCCACGGCGGCGCGTTCCTCGTCGGCGGTGGCCCCCTCGTCGTGCTCCGACGGCCGCCGCTCACCCCCGACGACCCGGACGACCCGCAGCGGCGCCTCCCGCTGCACGGCGCGTTCCACCGCGAAGCCGAGCGCCACCCGGGACGACTCGGAGCCGTCGACGCCCACCACCACCGGCCCGGTCGCGGCGTCGGCCTGCCCGTCGCGGACCACCACCACCGGGCAGTGCGCGTGGGCGGTCACCGACACGGCGGTGGAGCCGGCGAGCAGGCCGCCGAAGCCGCCGTGGCCCCGACTGCCCAGCACCAGCAGCCCCGCGTCGGCGGAACGCTCCTGGAGCACCAGGGCCGGCGGGCCGTCGAGGACGTCGCCGTGCACGGTCACGTCCGGCCGCAGGGTGGCGGCGTCCGCCGCCGCCTTGCGGACCAGTTCCTCGACCTGCCGGCGGGCGGTCTCGTCCGGCCAGATCCCCGGGGCCACCCCGGGACCGATCCAGCCGGCCACGGTCAGCCACTCGAAGACGTACAGCAGGCGGACCGGTCGGCCGCTGTGCCGCGCCTCGTCCAGCGCCCAGTTCAGCGCGAGGGTGGCGTCGGTCGACCCGTCGTAGCCGACCAGGATCTCGTCTCCGCTCACCGCGCTCACCTCCTGTCGGGTGTCGGTGGGGTCACTGATCGCCGCGCAGCGCCTGGTCCGTCTCGCGGATCCAGCGCCACTCGGCGACCCGGGGGTCGTCCTCGCCGTAGGTGCGGGTGTGGTCGCGGCACGCCTGCCGGGCGTCGACCATCTCCTGGCGCAGGTGGGCGGCGCGCGAGGCGAGCCCCGGCACCCGGTCGATCACGTCGATCACCAGGTGGAACCGGTCCAGGTCGTTGAGCATCACCATGTCGAACGGCGTGGTGGTGGTGCCCTCCTCCTTGTACCCGCGCACGTGCAGGTTGTCGTGGTTGGCCCGGCGGTAGGTGAGCCGGTGGATCAGCCACGGGTAACCGTGGTACGCGAAGATGATCGGCTTGTCGCGGGTGAAGATGGTGTCGAACTCGTTGTCCGGCAGGCCGTGCGGGTGCTCCGACGGCGGTTGCAGGCGCATCAGGTCCACCACGTTGACCACCCGCACCTTCAACTCGGGCAGGTGCTGCCGGAGCAGGTCGGCCGCGGCGAGGGTCTCCAGGGTCGGCACGTCGCCGGCGCAGGCGAGCACCACGTCCGGCTCGGCGCCCTCGTCGGTGCTGGCCCAGTCCCAGATGCCCAGGCCGCGCCGGCAGTGCTGGACCGCCTCGTCCATGCTCAGCCAGTTCGGCGCGGGCTGCTTGCCGGCGACCACCACGTTGATGTAGTGCCGGCTGCGCAGGCAGTGGTCCATCGTGGAGAGCAGGGTGTTGGCGTCCGGCGGCAGGTACACCCGCACCACTTCGGCCTTCTTGTTGACCACGTGGTCGATGAAGCCCGGGTCCTGGTGCGAGAAGCCGTTGTGGTCCTGCCGCCACACGTGGCTGGAGAGCAGGTAGTTCAGCGAGGCGACCGGCTCGCGCCAGGGGATGCCCCGGGTCACCTTCAGCCACTTGGCGTGCTGGTTGACCATCGAGTCGACGATGTGGATGAACGCCTCGTAGCTGGTGAAGATGCCGTGCCGTCCGGTGAGCAGGTAGCCCTCCAGCCAGCCCTCGCAAAGGTGCTCGGAGAGCACCTCCATCACCCGGCCGTCGGCGGAGAGGTGGTCGTCGCCCTCGACGGTGTCGGCCACGAACGCCCGGTCGGTGACCTCGAAGGCCGCGCCGAGCCGGTTCGAGGCGACCTCGTCCGGGCCGAACAGGCGGAACGTCTGCGGGTTACGGGTGATCACGTCCCGGACCCAGGTGCCGAGCACACCGGTGGCGCCGACCGCCGGCTCGCCCGGGGTCTTCACCTCGACCCCGTACTCGCGGAAGTCCGGCAGGTCCAGGTCGCGCAGCAGCCGCCCGCCGTTGGCGACCGGGTTGGCGCTCATCCGCCGGTCACCGATGGGCGGCAGCGCGGCCAGTTCGCCGACCGGCGCGCCGGTGGCGTCGAAGAGCTCCTCCGGCCGGTAGCTGCGCAGCCAGCGCTCCAGCTCGGCCAGGTGCTCCGGGTTCTTCCGGACCTCCGAGATCGGCACCTGGTGGGCCCGGTAGGTCCCCTCGACCTGCTTGCCGTCGACCCGCGCCGGCCCGGTCCAGCCCTTCGGCGTCCGCAGGATGATCATCGGCCAGCGGGGGCGTTCGACGGTCCCGCCGGAGCGGGCCCGGCGCTGGATCTCGGCGATCTCGTCGCAGGCCCGGTCGAGGGTGGCCGCGAGCAGTTGGTGCACCTTCGTCGGGTCGTCGCCCTCGACGATGTACGGCTGGTGCCCGTAGCCGCGCATCAGGTCGAGCAGGTCCTCGGTGGAGATCCGGTCCAGCACCGTCGGGTTGGCGATCTTGTAGCCGTTGAGGTGCAGGATCGGCAGCACCGCGCCGTCACGGGCCGGGTTGAGGAAGACGTTGGACAGCCAGCTGCCGGCCAGCGGACCGGTCTCGGCCTCGCCGTCGCCGATGACACAGGCAACCAGCAGGTCGGGGTTGTCGAAGGCCGCGCCGTAGGCGTGGCTGAGCGCGTACCCCAGCTCGCCGCCCTCGTGGATCGAACCCGGCACCTCCGGCGCCACGTGGCTCGGGATGCCGCCGGGGAAGGAGAACTGCCGGAACAGCCGCTGCATGCCGGTCTCGTCGCGGCTGACCGAGTGGTACAGCTCGCTGTAGGTGCCCTCCAGCCAGGTGTTCGCCACCAGGGCCGGACCGCCGTGGCCGGGGCCGGTGACGAAGATCGCCGAGAGGTCCCGGTCGACGATGACCCGGTTGAGGTGCGCGTAGAGCAGGTTGAGCCCCGGGCTGGTGCCCCAGTGGCCCAGCAGCCGGGGCTTGACGTGCTCGGGCTTCAGCGGCTCACGCAGCAGCGGGTTGTCCAGCAGGTAGATCTGGCCGACGGTCAGGTAGTTGGCCGCCCGCCAGTAGGCGTCCAGCCGGCGCAGCTCGTCTTCGGTCAGTGGGCCGTGCAGGTCGAGAGCGGTGTCCATGCTGCAATAGCCTCTCGCGGGTCGCGGACTTCTGCACCCGGAAGCCTGATTTCCTCCCCGGGCAGCTCCAGCTTCGCCCAGTCGGGCGAAGTGGATCAGGGTCGTTGGTCCCTGGAGCCAGGGGCGTCATGTCCCGTCCTGCGCCGACCCGGTCAATCCACGCACGACGATGACCGGGGTCGGCGCGTGGTAGAGCAGGGTCTGGCTCACGGCGCCCAACATCCCGCGCCACGGCTCGTCGCCCCGGGCGCCGACCACGGCGACCTGCGCGGAGCGCGACTGTTCCACCAGGACGGTGCCCGGGTCGCCGCGGACCGTGTGACACTCGGTGGGGACCGTGGGATGGCCCCGGCCGGCCCGGGCCACCGCCTCGGCGAGCACCTCCTCGCCGACGTCGGGCCGTCCCGGCTCGACCACCCGCACCGCGATCAGCCGGGCCTGCCGCCGGGACGCGCAGTCGACGGCGAAGCCGAGGGCGGTCAGGGCGCTCTCCGACCCGTCCACCCCGACCAGGACCGGTCCGTTCGGCGGTGGCTCACGTCGGGCCACCAGCACCGGGCAGCCGGCCCGGGCGGCGAGTTGGACGGCGGGGGCGTCGGCCGGCACGCAGGCCGCGCAGCCGGCCATGCCGCCGTCGCCGATGGCCACCAGGAACGCCGTCTCGGAGCGGCGTACCAGGGTCTCGACCGGGGAGCCCTCGACGATCTCCGCGCTGACCGACACCGCCGGTTCGACCTCGTTGGCGACCGCCGCGGCCCGGGCGATCAGGTTCTCGGCCTCGGCCCGGGGGCCGACGACCGAGGGCGCCTGGAGGGCGGCCTCCCAGTTGAAGGCGTGCAGCAGGGCCAGGTCGCGGCCGTGCGCGGCGGCCTCCCGCGCGGCCAGCCGGACGACCTGCATGTCCTGCGCGGACGGGCCGACGCCGGCCACCACCGGCGCGCCGGCGGATCCGGTCATCCGGCTCACCTCCCGGGCGTCCCGCGGGGCACGGCCACGCCGTCCCCACCGACGCTAGTCCGGCCGCCGGGCCGGCGGGCGGGGATCGGCACACCCGCCCGCCGGCCCGGCGCGGACGGCCCGGCCGGCTGTCCTGCCGATCGCCCGGGATCAGCGGAACTGGAGCCGGGCCACCGCGTCGAAGACCCGCGCGCCGAACAGCCGGCGGGTGTGCACCATCGCCCAGGCGGCGGCGGTGACCAGGTAGCGGGTGCGCGGACGGCGGGCGGTGACCGCCCGCTCGATCACCCGGGCCACCGTGTCCGGCGTCGCGGCCAGCTTCGGGTCGGCGTAGCCGCGCGCCATCGCCGCGTCGACCGCCGCGGTCATCTTCCGGTACGGCCCGTTCGGGTCGGCGCCGGATCCGAGCGACTCGGCGGCCACCGTGCCGAAGCCGGTGCGGATCAGACCGGGCTCGACGAGCACGACGTCGACGCCGAACGGGCGCACCTCCTGGCGCAGCGCGTCGGAGATCGCCTCCACGGCGTACTTGCTGGCGTGGTAGTAGCCGCCTCCGGGGAAGACCAGCCGGCCGCCCATCGAGCTGATGTTGACGATCCGGCCCCGGCCGGCCCGGCGCATGCCGGGCAGCACCAGCTGGGTGAGCCGGCTGAGCCCGAACACGTTGGTCTCGAACTGGGCGCGGACCCGGTCCATCGACGCTTCCTCGATCGGGCCGTACTCGCCGTAGCCGGCGTTGTTGATCAGCACGTCGATGTGCCCGTGCGCGGCCTCGACGGTGGCGACGGCGGCTCGCATGGACTCCTCGTCGGTGACGTCGAGGGG
The DNA here is from genome assembly GCF_900090295.1 of Micromonospora coxensis. NCBI lineage: Bacteria > Bacillati > Actinomycetota > Actinomycetes > Micromonosporales > Micromonosporaceae > Micromonospora > Micromonospora coxensis. The sequence continues at coordinate 5,365,284 of NZ_LT607753.1, forward strand.
GAGCAGCCGGGCGCCGGCGTCGGCCAGGTCGGCGATGGCGTCGACCTTGCGGGCGGTGGCGTAGACGATGAAGTCGGGACGGCCGGCGAGCCGGCGGGCGGTGGCCCGGCCGATGCCGGAGGAGGTGCCGGTGATCAGGACGGTGGTGGTCATGCGGGGGCTCCCGGATGGGTGAGGCCGGCAACGAGCAGCGCGACGCCGTCGCGCAGTCGCCGCCGGGGCAGGTCGGGGTCGGTGAGGTCGGCCTCCAGGCCGCGGGTGAGCGCCACCAGGACGTCGGCGACGGAGCGGGCGCGGGGCCCGGCGGCGTCGGCGAGGGCGGCGGTCACCAGGTCGGTCAGCTCCCGGGTGTACGCCTCGGCGAGGTCTCCGGTGAGCTTGGTGCTGGTGTCCAGGAGTTCGGCGGCGTGCCGGCTCTCCCGGTGCAGTCTGAGGGTCAGTTCGAGCTTGGCCGCGAGCACGTCGTGCAGCCGCTGCTCCAGCGGGACGCCCTCGGTGGCGGCAGCCCGCCGGGCCTCGTCGAGCGAGCCGGCGAAGAGCCGTTCGGCCAGCCGCCGGAACGCGTCGTCCTTGTTGCGGACGTACTGGTAGACGGCGGGACGCGACATTCCGGCCGTCGTGGCGATGTCGTCCATCGTCGTGCGCCGCACCCCGTGCCGGGTGAAGCATTCGTACGCGGCGGCGAGGATCGTCTCCAACCGTTCGTTCGACATGCTGACAATACTTGCACACTTTGTCAGAACGTCGAGCGTGTCTCCGGTCACTCCCGAGGCCGGCCCTCTCCCACCTGCGCGGAAGGCCCGGCCAGGGGGAGGGGCGCGCAGGCCAGCCGGACGCGGAGCGTGACTGGCGCGTCGGGGGCAGCAGAGCGAAGGCGGGACTGGCGGCGGACGGGGTGGCCGCGCGCCTCACGGAGTGTGACCGGGGGTGACGGATCCTGACGGCTGGAGCCGGGCGGCTGATCGTCTGCAACTGCCGGGGTGTGGCGCCGGCGGCCTCACCTCGGGTGAGGCCGGATCGGACAGGAGGTGCGCACGGCAGCCCGGGCGTGAGCGGATCGGACCCCGGGCACGGGGGAGGCCGACAGCGCCGGGCGCGGCTACCGGAGGTCAGGGGGCGGGGTGGACCCGCAGGACGGCAGCCGTGGCGTTGTCGTCGCCGCCCTCGGCGAGGGTGGCCGCGAGCAGGGCCCGCACCGCCTGCGCCGGGTCCGGTTCGGCGAGCAGCTCCCGCAGCCGGTGGTAGTCGAGCTGGTCGCTCACCCCGTCGGTGCAGAGCAACCAGGTGTCGCCGGGGCGCAGCGGGACGGCCAGCAGGTCCGCCTCGGGGCGGTCCGGGTGGCCGACGTAGCGCAGGAGCTGGTAGCGGGCCCGGGCCGCCTCCGGGGAGTTCGCCGGCCACCAGCCGTGCAGCAACCCCAGCCACGCCATGGTGTGGTCGACGGTCACCAACTCCAGGACGCCGTCGCGCAGCCGGTACGCCCGCGAGTCGCCGAGCTGGACGATCCAGCCCTGCTCGCCGTCCGGCTCGGCGATCAGGGCGGTCAGCGTGCAGCCGGTCAGCTCGTCCAGCGCCGCGCCGGCCCGGCGTACCCGGGTCTGGGCCTCGGCCACCGCGGCGCGCAGCTCGCGCGCCCCGACGGCCGGCCAGCCGGCGCGGACCCGCTCGACCAGGGTGGCCGTGGCGGTGGTGCCGGCGGTCCGGCTGCCCTCGCCGTCGCCCATGCCGTCGGCGACCACCACGAGGGGCAGTTCCGCATCGAGGTGCAGCACGTCGAAGTTGGCCCGGTAGCGGTTGCCGACCACGGTGCCGCCGGCGAGTTCCAGGCAGATCCGGCCCACGGTCGACCGGCGCGCGGCCTCGACGGGTGCGGCGGCGGAGCGGCGACGGAACACCAGCGGACGGTAGCACCGGTCAGGTCGCCCGCCGGGTGACCGTCGATCGTGTCGGCGGACGCCCGGCCGTGCGGGGCGTGCCGGCGAGCGGGAGGGACGGCAGTCGGCGCCACCGCAGCTCGGCGGCGGGTCTCGGTGGACCGTCCGGCCGGGGGCACCGGGCAGCCGTCGCCGGCAGGACGACCGAATGTCAACCGGGGTTGACAACTGAGGGGTTGTCAACGTAGGTTGACGGCATGAGTCAGGCGACGGAACTCGCGGCGGCAGCCGGCAGCACCGACCCCCGGGTCGGGCTGCGCGCGGTGCTCGCCCTGCGCCGGCTCCTCGAACGGCTGGAGGTGGTCCAGGTGGACAACGCCCGTCGACAGGGCTGGTCCTGGCAGGAGATCGCCGACGCGCTCGAGGTCAGCCGGCAGGCGGTCCACAAGAAGCACGCCGGGCGACCGGCGGTCCGAAGCAGTGGGGAGGCGTGATGTTCGAACGGTTCACCGACCGGGCCCGCACGGTGGTCCACCGGGCCCTCGACGAGGCCCGCGCCGACGGGCGGGGCCCGGTCGGCACGGAGCACCTGCTGCTGGCCGTCCTGGCCGACGGCGACGCGCTCGCCACCCGGGTGCTGGCCCAGGCCGGGGCGGACGCCGCCGACCTGCGCGCCCGGGTCGCCCGGCACACCGCGGCCGGCGCCAGCGGGCTCGGCGAGGCCGACGCGGCGGCGCTGCGGCAGATCGGCATCGACCTCTCCGCGATCGTCGCGCGGATCGAGGAGTCCTTCGGCCCGGACGCGCTGCGCGAGGCCGTGCCGACGCCCCGCCGCCGCTGGGGCCTGCGCCGGCACGACGGGGGACGCTTCTCGCCCCGGGCCCGCAAGGTGCTGGAACTGTCCCTGCGCGAGGCGATGCGGCTGCGCCACCGTCACATCGGCACCGAACACCTCCTGCTCGGGCTGCTCCGCGAGGGTGGCGGGCTGGCCGCGCTGGTGCTCCACGAGGCCGGGCTGGACCTGGACGACCTGCGCCGCCGGGTGGAGACGGCGCTGCGGACGGCGGCCTGAACCCCGGCCCCCGTCGACGCGGAGCGCTCCACCCCGGTGCGGCGGACCGGGCCGCCCCCCGGGGTGGAGCGCCGACCGGTCCTGCCCGTTCCGAAACCTGATTGCGGCGTTTGCAACGTCGGTCACCGTCGGCTCGCTGACCGGGCGGAGTTGCTGCACACTTGCGCCGTGGATGGTGGAGACGACAAGCGCCCGGTGACCGCTGACGACCGTGCGCCGCGCTCGGCGGTGGTGGTGAATCCCACCAAGGTGACCGATCTCGACGAGTTCCGCCGGACGGTGAACGACGCCCTGTCCGCCGCCGGCTGGCCGGCGCCGGTCTGGTACGAGACCACGGCCGAGGACCCGGGCCGGGGGCAGACCGAGGAGGCCGTCCGCGACGGGGCCCAGGTCGTCTTCGCCTGCGGCGGCGACGGCACCGTGATGGCCTGCGTGAGCGGGCTGGTCGGCACCGACGCGGCACTGGCCGTGCTGCCCCAGGGCACCGGCAACCTGCTCGCCGCCAACCTCGGCCTCTCCAACGACCTGGCCGCCGGCCTGGAGGTCGCCGTCGAGCGCGGGATGCGCCGGCTCGACGTCGGCGCGGTCGGCGACCAGTACTTCGCCGTGATGGCCGGAATGGGCTTCGACGCCCAGATGCTCGAGGACACCTCGGAGACCACCAAGGCGCGGATCGGCTGGCCGGCGTACGTCGTCGGGGCCGCCAAGCACCTGCGGGACCGGCCGATGCGGGTCACCGTCGCCATCGACGACAAGCCGCCGCTGCGCCGCCGCGCCCGTTCGGTGCTGATCGCCAACGTCGGCCGGCTCCAGGGCGGGGTACGCCTGCTCACCGACGCCGAGCCGGACGACGGCTGGCTCGACGTGGCCGTGCTCACCCCCCGTACGCTGCGGCACTGGCTCGCGATGGGGTGGGCGCTGGTGCGTCGCCGCGGCAGCGTGCCCCGGATGGAGGTCTTCCGCGCCCGCCGGGTGGAGATCACCAGCAACCGGCCCCAGCCCCGCCAGCTCGACGGCGACCTGATCGAGCCCGGGCGCTCGCTCAAGGCCGAGGTCCGTCCCGAGTCGCTCTGGCTCTGCGTGCCGCGACCCGAGCGCGCCCCGGACCTCGCCGAGGACGCCGACGCGGCGGCGAAGCGCGGCGAGAAGCTGGTCGAGGAGGCGCGCCGTGAGTAGCACCAAGCTCGTCCCCGAGACCCGGCTGATGTCGGAGGAGGAACTCTCCGCCGACGACGCCTGGCACACCCTGCGCCGCCACGGTGGCTGGTGCCTGCTGCGCGACGCGTTCATCCGGTTCCGCTACGGCGACGGGTTCAGCCATTCGCGGGCCTTCGCGTTGCAGCTCTGCCTCGCCGTGGTGCCCTTCATGATCGCGCTGACCGGCCTGATCACCGAGCTGGGCGTCGAGGAGGGCGGCCAGGTCGTGGCGGACACCGTGCTGGCCCTCACCCCGGGCCAGAGCGAGGAGGTGGTCCGCGAACTGCTCGGTGAGGGCGACCGGGTCGAGCGGGCCGGTGAGGTGGCGCTGAGCCTCGGTCTGCTCACCGGACTGGTCACGCTGACCACCACCATGGCCCAGATCGAACGCGGCGCCAACCGGATCTACGGCGTGGAGCGCGACCGGCCCGCGCTGTGGAAGTACGTCCGGGCCGCGATCCTCGCCGTGACCGCCGGCCTGCCGGCGCTGGCCGGCTTCCTCATCCTGGTCGGCGGCGGGGCGATGGGCGACTCCGTCGCGCGGCACTACGAGTGGGGCGACCTGGCCGCCGGCGCGTGGGACGTCGTCCGCTGGCCGTTGAGCCTCGGGTTGACCGTGCTCGCCGTGGCGGTGATCTTCCGGCACGCGCCCCGGCGCAACCAGCCCGGCCTGTCCTGGCTCTTCTTCGGCGCCGGCATCGCCACCGCCCTGTGGTGGGTGGCCAGCCTGCTGCTCGCCGCCTACGTGAAGTTCGGCGGCGGATTCGGCCAGACCTACGGCGCGCTGGCCGGCATGATGGCCCTGCTGCTCTGGGCCAACCTGACCGGCATGGCGCTCTTCGGTGGCCTGGCCTTCGCGGCCCAGCTGGAGGCCATGCGGATCGGGGTGCGGGAGCCGGCCCAACCCGACCTCTGGGAGCCGGAGACCGAGCGCGAGGAGCTCTACGACACCGGCGACATGACCTCGCTCTGACCCGGCGCGCGGCGCCCGAGTGTACGCGGAACGCCGATCGGGTACAGCGCCTCGCCAGAGGCGAGAGGGAGGCTGCCGTGAGCGCGGTCAAAGAGGTGTTGCGACGACCCCTTGGTCATTTCACCGAGCGGACGCTCGCCGGTCTGGCGTTGGTGCTCGGCGCCGGAGTCGGATTCGGTCTGCTGCTCGTGCTGGTCCGGGTCCGGTGGACCCCGCTCTACGACGTCGACCACGGCGTCGCCGCCTGGCTCAACGACCTGGTCGCCCCGCACGGGCCGCTGGTCACGGTGCTCAACGCGCTCACCGACCTGGGCGGCCGGGCGGTGATCATCTGGCTGGTGTCGGTCGCCGTGATCGGCCTGCTGATCCGCCGGCAGGGCCGCCTCGCGGTCTTCCTGATCGTCACCGGCCTCGGCGCGCTGATCCTCGACCCGGCGCTCAAGACCCTGGTCGACCGGCTGCGCCCCGAGGTGGAGGTGCCGATCGGCGCGTACGCCGGCAACAGCTTCCCGAGTGGGCACGCCCTGGGCTCCTTCGTCGCGTACGGGGCGCTGCTGCTGGTCTTCCTGCCGGCGATGTCCCGTCGCTGGCGCAAGCCGGCCATCGCCCTGGTCGCCACGCTGGTGGTCCTGATCGGACTGACCCGCATCGCGCTGGGCGTGCACTTCGTCTCCGACGTGCTGGGGGCCTGGCTGCTCGGCGCGGCCTGGCTCGGCGTCACCGCATACGCGTTCCGGCTGTGGCGGCTGGAGCGCGGCCGGCGGGTGCCGTCGCTGACCGAGGGGCTGGAGCCGGAGGCGGCGCACGAGGTGGCGCCCGCCCCCGACGAGGCGCACCTGCTGCCGCACCCCCGCGCCGCCGTCTTCGAGCTGCTGGTCGGCTGGGTGCTGGTGCTGGGGGCGCTGTACGGCTTCGGCATGTTCGTCAGCTACCACGCCGGCGGCACCTTCTTCGCCACCCTCGACACCGACGTGCCGCGCTGGTTCGCCGAGCACCGCACCCCCGGCCGGGACGACTTCAGCTACTGGTGGAGCAAGGCCGGCGACACCCACGCCATCCTGCTCATCTCGCTGGTCTTCTGCCCGCTGGTGCTCGCGGTGTGGCGGCGCTGGCGTCCGGTGCTCTTCGTGGCGCTGGCCATGTTCGGCGAGTTGAGCCTCTTCCTCGCCTCTGCCGCGGCGGTGGACCGGCCGCGCCCGCCGGTCGGCAACCTCGACGGACCGATGCCGACCTCGTCGTTCCCGTCCGGGCACATCGCCGCCACGATCTGCGTCTGGCTCGCCGTCACGCTGATCGTCTTCCCGCGTACCGACCGGTGGTGGCGGTGGATCTTCGTGGCGCTCGCGGTGATCATGCCGGTCGGGGTGGCGGTCTCCCGGATGTACCGGGGCATGCACCACCCGACCGACTTCATGGGCGCGATCCTGCTCAGCGCCCTCTGGATCGGGCTGCTCTACTGGGTGGTCCGCCCCAACGAGGACCTGCGCGAGGGCAACCGGCCGGCCATCGAGTCGGAGCAGGTCGGCGAGCTGGACGACGAGCTGGCCAAGGCCGGCCGGGTGGACTGACGGGTCGACCGTGCTGCGGGTGATGACCTGGAACATCAGGACCGGCGGTCGGGACCGGGGCGGTCCCGACCGGCTGGGCCTGGTGACCGGCGTGATCGCCGCCGAGCGTCCGGACCTGCTGGCGTTGCAGGAGCTGCGCGACTTCGACCGGGGCGGGCTGCTCGCCGACGTCGCGGGCCGGGTGGGGATGCGTCCCCACCTGGCCCGCTCCTGCTTCGGGCAGCCCGTCGCCGTGCTGGTCCGCCCACCGCTGCGGGTACGCCGTGCCGGCCCGGTGCGCCGCCCCTTCCACCACGCCGCCGCCCGCGTCGTCGTGGACACCTCGGCCGGGCCGCTGACCGTGTTCAGCGCCCACCTGAGCCCGTACTCCGGCGGCCGGCGGCGGATGGAGGCCGACTGGCTCGCGGCGGCCGTCCGGCGTGCCGCCGGGGAGCTGACGCTGCTCGCCGGTGACCTCAACACCCTCGACCCGACCGTCGACCACACCGCCCGGCTGGCCGGGCTGCCGGCCCTCTACCGCCGCCGGCACCTGCGCCGCGACGGCCGTACCGTCGACACCCGCGCGGTGTCCCGGCTGCTGGCGGCCGGCCTGGTCGACCTCTGGCCGCTGCGGGCCGAGGACGACGCCGACGGGCTGACCGTGCCGACCCGGCACGGCGGGGCCGAGTTCGCCGGGATGCGGCTGGACTACCTGCTCGCCGGCGCGCGGCTCGCCGCCTGCGCCCGGCGGGTGCGGGTGGTGCGGGGCGGGGACGCCGACCACGCCTCCGACCACTACCCGGTCGTCGCGGAGCTGGAGCTGGAGCCGGCCTGACCGGTCGTCGCCGACCACCGCCAGGGCTCACCGTGCATCCACGGCGCCGGCCCACCGTCGCCGATCGCGCTTTCGCGCCGCTGGTCACCACGTCGATCGTGTCACTGCGGCGTCTGCCCGCCGGCGTCGCGACCCGAGCCAAGGCTGCCCCCCGAACCGTGCAACCGATCCCGCCCCGGCGGCATCTCTACGGTGACAGGACCGGCAACCCGGGGAGGGGCCGATGCGGGCGAGGCGGAACCAGGAGTTCGATCCGGCACGGCGATCGTTCCGGGTGAGCTGGTTGCCGGAAGGGCTGATCGACCGGACGTGGTCGGGTGGGCGGGACGCGCACAGCCTGGTCGCCGTCGCGCCGCCGCGTCGGTCGCCCGGTCCGGTGCGAGGGACGGCGGTGGGCGAACCGATGGTCGGCAGGCCGGTGGTCACCGTACGGCTCGGCACCGGTGCCGAGGAGGTGTCGATCCGGTGGCGGGCCCGCCGGCCGGCTCGGGTGCACGGCCTGCCGGCCGTTCTGCGGTCCAGTGCGGACGGCCGGCACAGCGCGCTCTGCTGGGAGCACGTCCCCGGCGTCGGGGTGAGGGTCATGGCCACCGGGCTGCCCGCCGCCGACGTCGCGCTGCTCCGGGTCGCCGAAGGGCTGGTGTGGACGGACGAGCCGGTCCGGGTGCCGCTCCGACCCGTCCCGCCACCGCTGGACGCGCCGCTGCACCGCACGCTGATCGAGCGACGCGACGGGCGGTGGCACCGGGTCCTGTTCAGCCACCGCGTCCCCGGCTCGGCGCTGCCGTACGAGGACCTGACCGTCGGAGTGGTCCGGGACGACGGCCCGCCGGGCGCGGACACCACCACGGTCGCCGGCCGGGTGGCCCGAGCGGCGAGCGGGCTCGGGGCGTTCCGGGTGGGCGGTGCGGGGTGGGGCGTCGCCGCCGAGGTCGTGGCCGTCACCTTCCGGGGGCTGGCCGCGCTGGGCGGCCCCGACGGGGCGTTGGCCCTCGCCGCCGCCGTCCGGCTGGTCGACGACCACGAGGACGAGTCCGGCTGGTCGTCGGTACGCGGTGTGCAACCGTTCCCGCCGCGCACGCATCCGTAGGGTGAGGGCGCCGGCAGCCGGAACGGGGAGTGGTCGATGCATGCCGCGGATCGGCAGGAGTACGTCGAGTTCGTCACGGCGGTGACCCCGAAGCTGCGGCGGACGGCGTACCTGCTGACCGGTGACGCGCACCGCGCCGACGACGTGGTGCAGCAGACCCTGACCCGGCTGTACGTGAAGTGGGGCCGTGCGCGGGGCGCCGACGACGTCGGGGCGTACGTGCACCGGATGCTGGTCAACGCGTTCCGGCAGGAGCGCCGCTCCCGCTGGTTCGGCGTGCAGCTGTTCGACCGGGCGCCGGAGCCCACACCCCGCGGTGGGCCACCGCCGGGCCCCGGTGAATCCGTGGTGGACGCGGTGGCGGTGCGCGCCGCGCTGGCGGAGGTGCCGCCGGGCCAGCGGGTGGTGCTGGTGCTGCGGTTCTACGCCGATCTGAGCGTCGAGCAGACCGCAGAAGTGCTCGGCTGTTCGACCGGCAACGTCAAGAGCCAGACCGCGCGCGGGCTGGCCGCGCTGCGCCGACGGTTGCCGCTGGACGACGTGACGGAGGTGAACAGGTGAGCGGGCACGAGGAACGGCTGGTCCGTACCCTGCTGGCCCGGGCGGTCGAGGACCTGCCGCCCGGCAACGTGCCGGCGGAGACGCCGCTGGTCGCGGGTGAGCGGGTCGTCCGGCGTCGCCGGCTCGCCGCGGCGTCCGTCGCGGCGGTCACGGTCGTGGCGCTGCTCGGCCTTTCCGCCCTGCTGGGGGTACGTTCGGCGACCACCCCGGCCGACGGGGAGGGCATGCCGACGGCGCGCGACTTCACTCCGGCGCGGCGGCTCTTCCGCCTGGACTGGCTGCCGGAAGGGCTGTCCGACCGGACGTACTCCGCGCAGCACGGGCGGCACTGGCTGACCGCCCTCGCAACCGACGGAGGTGACCGGCGAGGGATCACTCGGGTGAGCCGGGGGGTGAGCGTCCAGGTCGGTGCTCCTGGCGTGGACCTTTTCCAGGACCCGCAGTTGCAGACGGTGCCCAGCGGACCGCCGTCGGCCGAGGCCCTGTCGTCGCTTGTCGCACCCGGCTCTCCGGTGGCGGACGTGCGAGGCGCCCCGGCCTACCTGGACCTCAGTGGCGACGCGGCGCGGTTGTCCTGGCGGTACGCCCCCGGTGGCTGGGCGACCATCACGTCGTCGAAGTTGCCACAGCCGGCCGAGAACCTGCGGCGCATCGCCGAGGGGCTGGTGTGGGACGTACGGCCGTTCACCGCGCCCTTCCTGCCTGTGTCGCCGCCGGCCGGTGCGGAGATCGATCGTGCCGTGGTCGCCTGGTGGGAAGGTCGGTGGGAGGCGGTGCAGGTGGGTTACCGGGCTCGCGGCTCGTCCACCCGGCACGAGGACCTGACGGTCGGGGTGCTGCGGGACACCGTCGGGGACACGGGACGTACCACGGTGGACGGGCGGCCCGCCTGGGTGGCCGCGGCGGCCGGCGACATCGGTGCGTACCGGGTGGGTCAGGTGCCGGGAGTGTGCTCGACCTGCACGGCGCAGGTCACGGCGCTGACCCGTGCCGGCGGTGCCGCGCTGGGCGGGCGGGACGGCGCACTGGCACTGGCCGCCCGGGTTCGCCTGGTCGACGCCCCCGACGACGAAGCCGCCTGGCGGCCATTGTGACGCGGACCTGAGGAACGGTCAGAGCACGAGGTTGAGCAGGACGGTCAGCACCACCGAGGCGAGGACCGAGAAGAGGATCATCAGGAGGCAGCCGAGGCCACCACCGGCGGGCCGGATCTCCGTGTTGCCGATGCGCATGGGGTCACCTTGTCAGGGTCGGGGCGAGCAGGGTGCGGATCACGGCGGCCACCTCGCGGGGCGCGGTGGTCGCGACGTTGTGCGCGGCGCCGGGCACGACCAGCGGGCGGGCGTGGGGGACCAGCCGGGCCACCTGGGAGCGCCAGGCCGGCGGTACGACGGGGTCGCGGGACCCGGTCACCACGAGGGTCGGCGCGGTGACCCGGAGCAGGTCCTCCTCGACGGCGTTGCGGACCGAGTGGGCGAGGGTGGCGTACACCCGCCAGGGGCGGGCGTCCCACACGTCGCGCAGCAGGATCGGCGCCTGCAACGGCGCCTCCCGTACGGTGTCGACCAGCCAGCGGCCGACCAGCCCGCGGCGGGACCGGGCGGCCGGGTCGCTGGTCGGGCCGGCGAGCACCAGGGCGCGTACCGCCTCGGGCCGGCGGGCGGCCAGCGCGGCGGCGACCTCCGCGCCGAACGAGTGGCCGACCAGGCAGACCGGCGGCAGCCGGTACGCGGCCAGCCAGGACGCCAGGAACGCGGCGTGCTGCCGGGCGTCGTACGCCCGACCGGGCCGCTCGGTCAGCCCGAAGCCGGGCAGGTCCGGCACGTACACCGGATGGGTGGCCGACAGCGCGACGGCCAGCGGGGTGAGGTAGCGGTGCGAGACGGCCAGCCCGTGCACCAGCACCACCGGGGCGGCCTCACCACCCGGGTCGGCCGTCCGGCGGGTGTGCACGCGCAGCCCGTCGACCAGCCGCCACTCGCTGGTCAGGCCGGCGGCGGGCCGGGGCGCGGCCAGCGCGAGCCGCAGCTCGGCGGGCCCGAAGCGCCCCGGCGGGCTGGGCCGGCTCGCGGCTCGTCCCGGCGCGACCGCCCTCACAGGTCGCGCAGTCGGGGCAGCAGCTCCTCCTGCGCCCAGTCCAGGAACATCGGCTGGCTGTCGCCGCCCACCTGCACGATCGCCACGTGGGTGAAGCCCGCGTCGACGAACTTCTTGAACGCCTCGACGTGGGTGTCCACGTCCGGGCCGCAGGAGATGCCCTCGGCGACGTCCTCCTCGCGCACGTACTGGGTGGCGGCGGCGAACGCCTCCGGAGCGGGCAGGTCGGCGTTGACCTTCCAGCCCATCCCGAACCAGCGGAACTGGTCGTGCACGATCTTGCGGCACTCGGCCTCGTCGGGGCCGTAGCAGATGGCGACCTGGCCGTAGCGGGGCTGGCCCACGCCACCGGCGTCGTCGTAGAGCTGGATGATCCGGGGGTCGGGCTCGGTGGCGACGATGCCGTCGGCGTACTCGGCGGCGAGCGCGGCCGACGACGGCCCGGACGCGGCGACGGCCATCGGCACGGGCCGCTCGGGCCGGTCCCAGACGTACGCCTCCGGCACGTCGTAGTGGTTGCCCGAGAAGCTGAGCGTCTCGCCGTTGAGCAGCGGCCGGATGATCTGCAACGCCTCCTCGAACATCTCGTGCCGCTGCTGCACGTGCGGCCACGCGCCGACGACGTGCTCGTTGAGGTTCTCCCCGGCGCCCAGGCCGAGGGTGAACCGGCCGTCGGAGAGCGCCCCGACGGTGCTGGCCTTCTGGGCGACGACGGCCGGGTGGTAGCGGCGGATCGGGCAGGTCACGAAGGACATCAGCTCGGCCCGGCTGGTGGCGTGCGCGACCGCGCCGAGCACCGACCAGGCGTACGGGGAGTGCCCCTGCGAGTCCAGCCACGGGTAGTAGTGATCGGAGATCACCAGCTGGTCGAAGCCGGCCGCCTCCGCCCGTACCGCGTAGTCGACCAGCTGTTTCGGACCGGCCTGCTCGCACATCAGGGTGTAGCCGACGTTGACCATGCTGGTTGTCTCCTTCCGCCCGGCGATCGTCAACGGATACCCCGGGCGGCGGTGGCCAACCCTGCTGTCCGGTTCCCGCGTCCGGCCGCGCCGACGGTGGCGCGCCGGTGTCGATCCTTGACGCGGGGTCGGGCCCGGTCTAGGGTCCGGCTTAACCGGTTCAGACCGGCGGCGTCACATCCTGTGGTGGGGATGACCGCCCCTGTGGCGGCCCACGGTCGGCGTGGGCCGCCACAGGACATCTCGCGTGAACAGGTCGTTAACTTAACCGGTTGCTTTCCTCGACCCATCGTCCTACGCTGATCCCTGCGCGACCGGGGAGTCGAGCGGCGGCTGCCGGGCTACAGCCGTCCGCCACCGTCACCACCACTCACCCCACCAGGGCACGGGGTCGACACTTCCTGAGGAAAACCATGAGAAAGCGACTCTGGGTCGCCGGCGTTGCCCTGCTCACCGCCCTCGCGGCCGTCTTCGCCTTCGGCCAGCCGGCGCACGCCGCGGCCGGGTTCACCGTCTCCGGCGGCAAGCTCTACGACGCCAACGGGACCGAGTTCGTCATGCGCGGCGTCAACCACGCGCACACCTGGTACCCGCAGCAGACCAGCTCCTTCGCCAACATCAAGGCCCTCGGCGCGAACACCGTCCGGGTGGTGCTGGCCAGCGGCGACCGCTGGACGAAGAACAGCGCCGCCGACGTCGGCAACGTGATCTCCCTGTGCAAGGCCAACCGGCTGATCTGCGTGCTGGAGGTGCACGACACCACCGGCTACGGCGAGCAGAGCGGCGCGATCACCCTGGACCGCGCGGTCGACTACTGGCTCAGCATCGCCAGCGCCCTGCAGGGCCAGGAGAAGTACGTCATCGTCAACATCGGCAACGAGCCGTACGGCAACCAGGGCTACGGCACCTGGGCCACCGACACCGCCAACGCGATCAAGCGGCTGCGCGCCAACGGCATCTCCCACACGATCATGGTGGACGCGCCCAACTGGGGCCAGGACTGGTCCTTCACCATGCGCGACAACGCCGCCTCGGTGTTCAACGCCGACCCGCAGAAGAACACCGTCTTCTCGATCCACATGTACGGCGTCTTCGACACCGCCGCCGAGGTCAGCGACTACCTGGGCCGGTTCCGCAGCGCCGGGCTGCCCATCGTGGTCGGCGAGTTCGGCCACAACCACTCCGACGGCAACCCCGACGAGGACGCCATCCTGTCGTACAGCCAGGCCAACGGGATCGGCTACCTGGGCTGGTCGTGGAGCGGCAACGGCGGCGGCGTCGAGTACCTCGACATGGCCGTCAACTTCGACCCGAACAATCTGAGCAGCTGGGGCCAGCGGATCTTCAACGGCCCGAACGGGATCAAGCAGACCGCCCGGGAGGCGTCGGTCTACGGCGGCACCCCGCCGACCAGCCCCGCCCCCACCTCGCCCGCGCCGACCAGCCCGGCGCCCACCTCGCCCGCGCCGACCACGCCGCCGCCCGGCGGTGGCTGCACGGCCACCTACACCATCGTCAACTCGTGGCAGGGCGGCTTCCAGGGTGAGGTCAAGGTGACCGCCGGCAGTTCCGCCATCACCGGCTGGACGACGAGGTGGACCTTCGCCAACGGCCAGACGGTCAGCCAGTCCTGGAACGCCACGGTCAGCGGCAGCGGGTCGTCGTACACCGCCCGCAACGTCGACTACAACGGCCGGCTCGGCGCCGGCGCCAGCACCAGCTTCGGCTTCATCGGCAGCTGGAACGGCACCAACTCCGTCCCCGCGGTGACCTGCGCCGCGAGCTGAGCACCCCGACGGTGGCCGGGTCCGCGCGGACCCGGCCACCACCTTTTCCGGGTACGGCCACCACCCGACCCGGATCCGTCGGTCGGGTACGCCGGCGCAGGGGCCACCGACAGCCCGGGCAGCGTGGCATCATGTCGCCGGACACCGGGTGGAGGAGGGGCCGTGCGTGCGTATCGATGGGTGGGCACCGCGGTGGTCCTGACCGGACTGATCGGGGCCGGCACGGTGGCGAGTTCGCCCGTCTCCGAGCCCACCGTCCCCGCGTCCTACCTCGACCTGGTGGTCCCCGGCGCCGGTCCGTCCGCTCGTCCCGGCGACGGGCGTCTCCCGACCGCCGGGCCGAGCGCCCGCCAGGTCTCCACCCCGGGCGCGACCGGCCGGGGCGTCACGACGACCGGCCCCGTGGCCCCCGTGGCCCCCGTGCCCACGACGCGCGCCCGGTCGCTGCGCGAGCCGCTGCGACCTCGCCCGGCGACCCCCGTGCCCAGCCGGACCCGGACCATGGGCGCGCTCAACGAACTGCGCAGCGACTTCAACGGTGACGGCTGGCCGGACCTCGCCGTGGCGGAGCTGCGCAGGGTGGTGGACGGCATGCAGTCCGGGGCGGTGCACGTGCTTCCCGGCGTGGCCCAGGGCGGGTTCACCACCGTCGGCAGCCAGTACTTCGACCACACGACGCCCGGCATGCCCGGCGACGCCGGCTCGCCCGACCCGCACCGCGAGATCAACGACTTCGGCTACACGCTCGCGTCCGGCGACTTCGACCACGACGGCTTCGCCGACCTCGCGATCGGCGGCGTGCACGACCGGATCCGCGTCCTCTACGGTGGCCGGTCCGGGCTCACCACGACCGACGCCCGCATGATCCGGCTCGCGGACGTCGCGCCGGCGGCGGACGTGCCGGGGGAGGGCGTCGCCGGGGAGAACCAGTTCGGCATGGCGTTGACCGTGGGCGACTTCGACGGCGACGGCACCGACGACCTGGTGGTCGGCGCGCCGCGCGCCGGCAGCCCGTGGGTCGGCGGGGTCGCCCTGCTGCGGGGCACCCCCGACGGTCTGGACCCGACCGCCGCCCAGTACGTGCCCGGCAACGCGCCCGGTCTGCCCGTCAGCCCGGAGACCGACGGCTTCGGCCGGGTGCTGGCCGCGGCGGACTTCGACAGCGACGGCCGCGACGACCTCGCGGTCGGCTTCGACCGGGACCGGATCGGCGACGCGTCGTTCGCCGGTTCGGTGGTCGTCCTGCCCGGCACCGCCGACGGTCTCGGGATCACCGGCGCCCGGACGTTCCACCAGGACACCGAGGGCATGCCCGACGTGGCCGAGTACGGCGACAGCTTCGGCTTCGCCCTCGCCGCGGGCGACCTCACCGGTGACGGCTACGCGGACCTGGTGGTGAACGCGCAGACCGAGGGCCGTCGCGACGCTCCGACCCGGGGGTCCTCCCTCACCGTCCTGCGAGGCTCGTTCGACGGCCTGACCGTCGAGGGTGTCCAGTACTGGACGCAGCAGAGTCCGGGCGTCCCGGGCAGCGACGACCCGGCGGCGTTCTTCGGCACGGAGCTGGCGTTCGGCGACTTCGACCGGGACGGCCGGGGCGACCTCGCGGTCGGGAGCCCGCAGGAGACCGTGGGCGGGGTCGCCGGGGCGGGCGCGATCACGATCTTCCGGGGCAGCTCCCAGGGGCTCACCGTCACCGGGCTGCGCCGGCTGGACCGGACCGCACCCGGCATGCCGGCGGGCGTGCACCGGCCCTGGGCCTACCTGGGCGAGGAGTTGCACACCGTGCGCCGGCCGGACGGCACCGCCGGTCTGGTCGTGGGCGTGGGCAGCGCGTGGGTCGGGGACCTGCAACGCGCGGGGGTGGTGCTGGTCGTGCCGAGCACGCCGGCGACCGCCGACCTGCCCGGCGGCGTCACCACGGAGGGCCTGCGGGCCTTCTCGGGGGCCGACCTGCCGACGGGCCCCGAGGCGTTCTCCGACTTCGCTTCCGAGGTCGGCTGACCGGAGCGCCGGCCTGACGGTGGCGGGTGGCCGCCGGCCCGTGCGTCGCCGCACGGGCCGGGGCCCGTCAGTCGACCGCGACGGCCTCCAGCAGCAGGGCCTGTTCCGGGTGCAGGGCCGGCAGTTGCAGCCCCACCGAGGAGAGCACCGCCCCGGCGAGCGTCACGCCCGCCGGCAGCCAGCCCGGCTCGGCCAGTTGGAGCACCGCCGGCTCCGGCGCGTCCTCGGGCAGGCGCACGGCGTACCGGCGGGACGGGTCGAGCCCGGGCAGCCGGACCGCCCCGGGGACCTGCGCGGCGGAGGTGGCCAGCCGGGACACGGCGTACACCGCGTGGGAGCGGTCGTGGGCGACGACGCCGTGTGCCTGCACGGCCGGATCCGGGTGGTCGACCCGGACCACCCGGCCGGCGTGCAGCAGCGGCCGGAGCCGCTTGTGCAGCGCCACCCAGGCGGCCAGCTCGGCCCGGTCGGCGGCGCTGATCGACCCGATGTCCCACTCGATGCCGTGGTGGCCGAAGAGCGCGGTGACCGCGCGGAAGCCCAGGTCGTGCACCCGGTGGGTGGTGTGCGAGCGCTCCGGTCCGATGTGGGTGCCGACCAGCTCCGGCGGGAGCAGCAACCCGGTCCAGCGCTGGATCGACAGCCGCTCCAGGGCGTCGTTGCAGTCGCTGGCCCAGACCCGGTCGGTGCGGCGCAGGATCTCCAGGTCGACCCGGGCCCCGCCGGAGGAGCAGCTCTCGATCTCCACGCCCGGGTGCCGGCGGCGCAGCTCGTCCAGCAGCCGGTACACGGCGACCGTCTGCGCGTGCACGCCGGGCCGGCCGGCATGCCCCGCCTCGGTGAGGTCCCGGTTGTGGTCCCACTTCAGGTACGCGATCCCCGGGTGTCCGGCCAGCAGCGCGTCGAGGCGGTCGAGCACGTGCGCGTACGCCTGCGGGTGGGCCAGGTCGAGCACCTGCTGGTGCCGCCACGGCGGCGGCAGCCGCCCGGGGGCCTGGAGCACCCAGTCCGGGTGGGCGCGGAACAGGTCCGAGTCGGGGTTGACCATCTCCGGTTCGACCCAGAGCCCGAACTGCATCCCGTGCCCACGCACGTGGTCGATCAGCGGTCGCAGCCCGTCCGGCCAGACCTCGTCGTCGACGTGCCAGTCGCCGAGCCCGGCCCGGTCGTGCCGCCGGCCGCGGAACCAGCCGTCGTCGAGCACGAACCGTTCCACTCCCACTTCGGCGGCCCGGTCGGCCAGGGCCGTCAGCCGGTCCAGGTCGTGGTCGAAGTAGACCGCCTCCCAGACGTTGAGGGTGACCGGCCGGGGTGTGCGGGGGTGTCCGGGGCGGGCCCGCAGGTGGGTGTGGAGCACGTCGCTGAGCCCGTCCAGCCCGGCGGTCGAGTGCACCGCGTGGAGCAGGGGAGTGGCGTACTCCTCGCCGGGGGCGAGCACGATCTCGCCGGGGGTGAGCAGCTCGCCGCCGCCCAGGGTGGACTCCCCGGTCGGGCGGCGCTCGGCGACGGTCACGTGGTCGCCGCTCCACGCGGTGTGCACCGCCCACAGCTCGCCGTGGCCGAAGCCGAAGCCGGCGGTGCCCGCCACCAGCAGCAGCGTCGCGTCGTGTCCGGTCCGCCCGTGCCGGCCCTCGCGGACCCAGGCGCCCATCGGCCACGGGTGCCGCTGCGGCGCGCGTTCGCGGCACCAGCGGCCGGTCAGGTCGAGCAGTTCGGTGGCCACCGCCGGCACCGGCAGCACCGGGGTCAGCTCGCGCAGCTCGTAGGGGTGCTCGCCGGCGTTGCGCAGCCGGTGCCGCAGCGTCAGCAGGCCCGCCGGGTCCAGCGTGATCTCGACGGTCAGGGTCAGCCCGGCGGCCGGGTCCGACGCCCGCACCGTCACCCGCGCCGCGCCGGGCCCGCCCCGGGCGCCGTCGGCATCGGATACGACCACCGCGTCACCGCCGGTGGCCGGGCGGCCCGACGCCGGGGCGGCCGACCCACCGTCACCCGGGCCTGTGGCGTCCACGCCCGACGCCTCGACCGGCGCCGGCGTGTCGTCGTCGACCACGTCGATCCCGTCGAGGCGGAAGGCGGTGGACCAGTCCCGCCCGTCGCGGTGCCCGGCCAGTCCGGGCCGGCCGCTCCAGCCGGCGCTCGCCTCGGGCAGCAGCGACAGCACGGTCGGCGCGTCGAAGCTGCTCGGCACCACCGGCGGGACGGTCGCCGCGACCAGGGCGGGCAGGTCGTCGGCGGGCAGCGGCCCCAGGTCGGCGCCCCAGTGCACGACCCGGGGCAGGCCCTCGCCGCGCGCGTCGAGCACCAGGCTGGTCCGCGCGCGGCGCAGGTGGACGATCGTCATCCCTTGGACGCTCCCAGGGTCAGGCCCCGGACGAACTGCTTCTGCAGCAGGAAGAAGATCACCAGGGTGGGGATCGCGACCAGCACCGAGCCGGCCGAGACGAGGTTGTTGTCGGTGAAGAACTCGCCGCGCAGGTTGTTCAGCGAGCTGGTCACCGGGAACTTGTCGCCGGTGCGCATCAGCACGGTGGCCCAGAAGAACTCGTTGTAGATCCAGGTCACCTCCAGGGTGGCCAGCGCCGCCAGGGCCGGCCGGCACAGCGGCATGGTGACCTGCCAGTACTGCCGCCAGATGCTCGCCCCGTCGACCATCGCCGCCTCGTACAGGTCGCGGGGCAGCGCCTTCATGTAGTTGCTCAGCACGAAGACGCAGAAGCCGCACTGGAAGGCCACGTTGACCAGGATCAGCCCCCAGTAGCTGTCGTAGAGCAGCTCCGAGTCGCTCATGAACGCCGGCAGCGGCACCTCGGTGAAGATCCGGAACAGCGGGATCAGCAGCGCCTGCTGGGGCAGCAGGTTCGCCGCGGTGAAGAGGCCGAGCAGGACGATGTTGAGCTTCCAGCTGAACCGGGCGATCACGAACGCCACGCAGGAGGCGAGGAAGAGGGTGAGCAGCACCGCCGGGACGGTGATGTACACCGAGTTGAGGAAGTGCTGGCCGAACTCCGCGGTCTGCCAGGCGGTCACGTAGTTGTCGAACGTCCAGCCGCCGAGCGAGACGTACCCGTTGGCGGCGGTGTAGTCGTACGACCGCAGCGAGGTGAGCACCGCCCAGACGATCGGGAAGAGCCAGCCGAGCGCCATCGCGCCGAGGAACACGTGCAGCACCACCCGGGCCGGGCGCAGCGGCGCACGGCGGGGGGCCGGCGTGCCGGCCGCCGGCTCGCGGGTCACGGTCGCGGCGCTCATCGCCGGTCCTCCCTCATGACGACGGCCAGGTAGACGGTGATGAAGATCAGCGAGATGGCCAACATGATGGTCGCCAGGGCCGATCCGAAGCCGATCCGGCTGGCCTCACCGACCACGTTCGAGGTGACCAGGGCGGAGATCAGCTCCAACCCGTTGCGTCCCTTGTTGATCACCCAGACCAGGTCGAACGCCCGCAGCGACTCGATCACCGTCACCACCAGCACGATGATGTTGATGGGCCGCATCACCGGGAAGACCACCCGGAAGAACGTGCTGGTCTCCGAGGCGCCGTCGACCGAGGCGGCCTCCCGCAGCGACGGGTCGACCCCCTTCAGCCCGGCCAGGTAGAGCAGCATGATGTAGCCGACGTGCCGCCAGCCGGCGGCGAAGAGCACCGCCCAGATGTTCACGTCCGGGTCGCCGTACCAGTCGGTCTGGGTGCCCAGGACGGCGTTGAGCAGGCCCTGGTCGCGGGAGTAGATCAGCTGCCAGACGAAGCCGATCAGCGCCAGCGAGAGCACCACCGGCAGGTAGAGCGCGGTCTGGTAGAAGCGGCTGCCCCGGATCTCCTTGTCGAGCAGGACGGCCAGGAACATGCCGATCGGGGTGGCGACCACGAAGAGCGCCGCCAGCCACAGCAGGTTGTTCTGGATCGCCGGCACGAAGGGCGGGTAGATGTTGACCACGTCGGAGTAGTTGCGGCCGCCCACCCACTCGATCTCGCTCAGCGGGCCGATGCCGTCCCAGTTGGTGCCGGACAGCGCCACGGTGGCCAGTGCCGGCAGCCAGACCAGGCCGACCACCAGCAGCAGTGGTACGAGCACCATCAGCGTGATCACCACGCGGTCGGTGCGGGACAGGAGCCGTAGCCGGCGGCCGCGACCACCACCCGTGGAGGTGGTGGTCGCAGCCGGCGACGGCACGGCGCGATCCGCTTGGATCAGGGGCAGGTCGGACACGGCGGTCCTCCCCCTCTCGCCGTCAGCTGGTGAAGATCGACTTCTTCTGGTTCTCGATGCTGTTGACCAGCCCGTCGACGTCGTTCGGGTTCTTGATGAACTGCTGGAGCGCCGGGATGATCACAGTGGAGGCGAAGTCCGGGCGGGTGTCCCGGTCCAGGAACTGGGCGATCTCGGTGGCCGAGCCGACCAGTTCGGCGGCCTTCTTCTGCAGCGCGGTGTAGCCGCTGGTGTCGGCCTGGCTGTTGGCGACCAGGGTGGCCGGGTCGATCTTCACGCCGATCTCCGCGGCCTCCTTCGACCCGACGAACTCCAGCAGCTTCTTGGCGTTCGCCTCGGACTTCGGCTTGCGGGCCATCATGTACCCGTCGATCGGGGCGTCCAGGGCCTTCGCCCCGATCGCCGGGTCGATCTCCGGGAAGGTGAAGAAGTCCAGGTCGTCCTGCTCGTCGTTGCTGAACTGCTGGGCGACGAAGAGGCCGAGCAGGTACATGCCGGACTTCTTCTGCTGCAGCGACTGTGCGGCCTCCTGCCAGGTCCGGCCCAGGCTGTCGGGCTGGTGCAGCGGCAGCAGCCCCCGCCAGGTGTCGAAGACCTTCTTCACCTTGTCGGAGGTCCAGGACTCCTTGCCGGCCATCAGGTCCACGTGGAACTGGTAACCGTTGACCCGCAGGTTGAGGATGTCGAAGGTACCCATCGCCGGCCAGCCGTCCTTGTCGGCGAAGGCGATCGGGCTGAGGCCGTCCTTCTTCATCTGCGCGCCGAGGGCGTTGAACTGGTCCAGTGTGGTCGGCACCTCGTAGCCGTACTGCTTCCACACCGACTTGCGGTAGAAGACCGCCCACGGGTAGTAGGAGGACGGCACGAAGTACTGCTTGCCGTCGTCGCCCGTGGACGCCTTCTTGAAGGCGTCCGAGAGGCCGGACAGCTTGCCCCACACGTCGCTGACGTCGCCCGCGAGACCCTTGGCGGCGAAGAACCGCATCCGGTAGCCGGCGAACCACATGAACACGTCGTCCGGCTTGCCCTGCAGGTAGTTGTTGATGTTCTCCTGGTACGTGTTGTGGTCGACCGTGTTGATCTTCGCCTCGATGCCGGACGAGGTCTTGAACCCGTCCATGATCTTGGCGATGACGTTCTTCGGCGTCGGGTCGGACTGGTTGGAGCCGAGCGAGACGGTCTTCGACTCCGAGCCGCCCGACTCGGAGTCGGAGCCGCAGCCGGCCAGCAGGCCGGTGCCGAGCAGCGCGCCCGCGCCGGCCGTGCCGGCGAGCAGGCGACGGCGCCCGATGCCGGCGACGGACGGCGGAACGAGTCGGGCCAGGTACTCGGCCTCGGTACGGGGACGGGACATGGTGCCTCCTGCGGATGAAGAGGTGCTGCGCCCAAGGGTCGTCAGAGGTGGCGGGGGGCCGGTGGTCGCGAATGCCAACACGGATCTCACCGAGATCCAACATTGCCAAACACAAAGTGCCGGTTGGCGGTTGAAGCTACCCGCCCCCGCCGCCGTGTCAAGAGGGCAGGTCAGGATTGATACCGACGCTCCACAAATTTCGCCGGCGGCTGGGCGTCAAAATTCCTGGCTGACGTTCGAACGTGTTGACTTTGGTGCAGGTGGAGGGCACGCTCTGCTCTCATGCGACAGCAGGGCACCTGGCAGGGCGACGGCATCTTCTACGGCGCGGACTACAACCCCGAGCAGTGGCCCGAGGAAGTGTGGGCCGAGGACGTGGCGCTGATGCGCCGGGCCGGCGTGGACCTGGTCTCGGTCGGGATCTTCTCCTGGGCGTTGCTCGAACCGGCCCCCGGCCGGTACGAGTTCGGCTGGCTGGACCGCGCCCTCGACGTCCTGCACGACGGCGGCGTCCACGTCGACCTGGCCACCGCCACCGCCAGCCCGCCGCCGTGGCTGGCCCACCGGCACCCCGAGACGCTGCCCCGCACCGCCGACGGGACGGTGCTGTGGCCCGGCGGCCGGCAGGCGTACTGCCCCAGCTCGCCGGTCTTCCGGGAGCGCTCGCTCGCCCTGGTCGAGGCGGTCGCCGACCGGTACGCCGCCCACCCCGCCGTGGTGATGTGGCACGTCTCCAACGAACTGGGCTGCCACAACGTGCACTGCTACTGCGACGTCAGCGCCCAGGCGTTCCGCGGCTGGCTGCGCGAGCGCTACGGCGACCTGGACCGGCTCAACGACGCCTGGGGCACCACGTTCTGGAGCCAGCGGTACCACGACTGGGACGAGATCAACCCGCCGCGCACCGCGCCGACCTTCGCCAACCCGACGCAGCAGCTGGACTTCCTGCGCTTCTCCTCCGACGAGCAGCGCGCCCAGCTGCGCGCCGAGCGGGACGTGCTGAAGCGGCGGGTCCACCAGCCGGTCACCACGAACTTCATGATCGGCACCGGGATCAAGTACATGGACTACCACTCCTGGGCCGCCGACGTGGACGTGGTCTCCAACGACCACTACCTGACCGCCGCCGACCCGCAGTCGCACCTCGGGCTGGCGCTGGCCGCCGACCACACCCGAGGCGTCGCCGGCGGCGACCCGTGGCTGCTCATGGAGCACTCCACCAGCGCGGTGAACTGGCAGCCCCGCAACGTCGCCAAGACCCCCGGCCAGCTGCGCCGCAACAGCCTCGCCCACGTCGCGCGCGGCGCCGACGGAGTGCTCTTCTTCCAGTGGCGGGCCTCCCGGGCCGGGGCGGAGAAGTTCCACTCCGCACTGGTGCCGCACGCCGGCCCGGACACCAAGGTCTTCCGCGAGGTCTGCCGGCTCGGCGCCGACCTGAAGGCCCTCGCCGAGGTGCGGGGCAGCCGGGTCGAGTCCGAGGTGGCGATCCTGTTCGACTGGGAGGCCTGGTGGGGCGTCGAGCTGGACTCGCACCCCAGCGTCGACGTCACCTACGCCGACCGGGTCGAGGCGCTGTACCGCGCGCTGTGGCGGGCCGGCGTCACCACCGACGTCGTGCACCCGTCGACCGACCTCAGCGGCTACAAGCTGGTCCTGGCGCCCACCCTCTACCTGGTGCGCGACGCCGACGCCGCGGCCCTGCACCGGTACGTCGAGGCCGGCGGCACGGCGCTGGTGACGTACTTCAGCGGGATCGTGGACGAGCACGACCACATCCGGCTCGGCGGGTACCCGGGGGCGTTCCGTGAGCTGCTGGGCATCCGGACCGAGGAGTTCTTCCCGCTGCGCCAGGGTGAGACGGTACGTCTCGACGACGGCGCCACCGCCGACGTCTGGACGGAGTGGCTGCACCCGGAGGGTGCCGAGGTGCTCGCCTCGTACGTCGACGGGCCGCTGCCCGGCGTGCCGGCCCTGACCCGGCACCGGGTCGGCGCGGGCGCGGCCTGGTACGTCGGCACCCGGCTGGACGAGGCGGCCACCGACCGGCTGGTGTCCCGGCTGCTCGCCGAGTCCGGGGCACGTCCCCCGGTGGCCGGGGCGCCGTCCGGGGTGGAGGTGGTGCGCCGCCGGGCCGGGGACCGCTCCTGGCTCTTCGTGGTCAACCACACCGACGCGGAGGTCCGCCTCGACGTCACCGGCGCCGAGCTGCTCACCGGAGCGTCGTGCGCCGGCGAGCTGCGGGTGCCGGCCGGCGAGGTGGCCGTCGTCCGGGAGGAGCGGGCCGTCGTGGGAGCGATCCCGGCGACTGGGCCGCGCCCGTCCACGGCGGCCTGAGCTGCGTACTGTTCCCTCGTCCGCCCGGTTAGGAGGTTCGATGCTCGCCCAGCAACGGCAGAGCGCCATCCTGGAGCTGATCCGGCAGCGCGGCGGCGTGCGCGTCAGCCACCTGGTCAGCCGGTTCGGGGTCTCCGACATGACGATCCGGCGGGACCTGGAGGTGCTGGCCGAGCGGGGGCTGGTCGACAAGGTGCACGGCGGCGCCACCCTCGTCGGCCCCGGCTCCGCCGAGGAGCCCGGCTTCGCGGCCAAGTCGATCCGCCAGCAGGCGGAGAAGCGGGCCATCGTGGAACGGGCCGCGGATCTGGTCGAGCCGGGGATGGCGGTCGCCCTCTCCGCCGGTACGACCACCGCCGCCCTGGCCACCCGGCTCGCCGAGGTCCGGGGCCTGACCGTGGTGACCAACTCGATCCCGGTCGCCGACGCGCTCTACCAGAACCCGCGCGCCGATCAGACGGTCGTGCTGACCGGCGGCATCCGCACCCCGTCGGACGCGCTGACCGGGCCGGTGGCCGAGGCGGCGATCGGCACGCTCAACGTCGACCTGCTCTTCCTCGGCGTGCACGGGATGAGCCCGCGCACCGGCTTCACCACCCCCAACCTGCTGGAGGCGGCGGTCAACCGGCGGCTGATCGGCGCCGCCCGCCGGCTGGTCGTGCTCGCCGACCACACCAAGTGGGAGACCATCGGCATCGCCACCATCGCCCCCCTGGAGGCGGCGGACGTGCTCGTCACCGACAGTCGGCTGCCGGCGGAGGGACGCCGCCAGATCGGCGAGCAGGTCGGTGAGCTGATCGTCGTCGACGTGGACTGACCGGCCCGGCCGCGCCTCCCAGGCAGTTCCCAGCGGGTCCGGCTAGGGTGCCCGGGGAAACCGTGCGTGTTCCACGGTGGAGCACGCCCACCGTGAAACGGGAGTTCCGATGGTCTTCAAGAAGATGCTGAGCGCGTTCGGCGTGGGTGGGCCCAGCGTCGACACGGTCCTGGCCAACCCGAACACCCGCCCGGGTCTGACCCTGGACGGCCAGGTGAACCTGGTCGGCGGGGACGCGGCGGCGCAGATCGAGCAGGTCAGCGTGGCCCTGGTGACCCGGGTCGAGATCGAGGGCGGCGACACCGAGTACGCCGGCATCATGGAGTTCCAGCGCACGGTGGTCAGCGGTGCGCTCCAGCTCGCGCCGAAGCAGCAGCTGTCGATCCCGTTCCAGCTGTCGGTGCCGTGGGAGGCCCCGATCACCGACGTCTACGGCCAGCGCCTGCACGGCATGACGATGGGGCTGCGGACCGAGCTGGCCATCGCCCGGGCGGTCGACAAGAGCGACCTGGACCAGGTCAACATCCACCCGCTGCCGGTGCACGAACGGATCCTGGAGGCGTTCCAGCGGCTCGGCTTCCGGTTCAAGGTCGCCGACCTGGAGCGCGGCCACATCCGTGGCACCCAGCAGACGCTGCCGTTCTACCAGGAGATCGAGTTCTTCGCCGCGCCGCAGTACGCGCAGACCATCACCGAGGTGGAGCTGACCTTCGTGACCACCCCGCACGGCGTCGAGGTGGTCCTGGAGTGCGACAAGCGCGGCGGCTTCCTCAGCGCCGGGCACGACACCTTCGGCCGGTACCAGGTCTCGCACGCCGACGCCGACCGGCTCGACTGGACCCAGGTCGTCGACGGCTGGCTGCGGGAGACCACCTCCCGCTACGGCAGCCTGCGCGCCTCCGGCTTCGGCGCCGGGCACGGCCACGGCCACGGCCACCGGGGGCACGGCATGGGCGGCATGGTCGCCGGCGCGGCGCTCGGGATGGTCGGCGGCATGGTCGCCGGTGAGATGATCGAGGACGCCGTCGAGGGCGACTTCGCCGAGGACTGGGGCGGCGACTTCGAGTGACGCGACGATGGCCCCCGGGACGCATCCCGGGGGCCACCGTTGCTCACTGTGGTGATCTCGTCGGTCAGTGGCGGGCCTTGCGCTCCTCGCCGCTGCGGAAGTTGCTGCCGGCCTTGGCCAGACCCCGGCTGCCCAGGTAGCCGATGGTCAGCAGCGTGATGAAGAACCAGGCCTGCGGGGCGCGGAAGATGTCCACCCCGACCGAGTTCTTGCCGACCAGGTACGACGCCGCCAGCACACCGATCACACCCGCGACGTAGACCCAGAATTCGGTCGTCGCGAACGACGGCTTGGTTTCCGTGCCCGGTGCCTGCATCGCCTGTTCCCGGTGCCCGTCGTGCATCATCGGCATCGGACGGGTCGGCGCCTCGTTCATGGCGGCGCGGTTGGGCATGTCCTGCATCGGCCGGTTGGCGGCCCTGGTGGATGCAGCCTGCGTGCTCATCTGGTCCTCCTCAGGATTTGATGAGTACCTGCACTCCCTCGCCCCGCTACCGCGTATCGGCCACGGCACGGTTCGCGTTCTGTGGCGGGGGCACCCTGGGTCTACCCGAGGGGTCGCGAGAGGTAACACCCACGGCAGCCCGGATAGTTGGCGGATCCCCTGGCCCGGCCATCGCCCCGCGCGGCGTGCGTCTGCCGTGCCCCGCGTGTCGTGCGTCTGCCGCCCCGCACGGCGTGCGTCTGCCGTGCCCCGCGCGCCGTACCCCGGCCGGGGTACGGCCGTCCCACCCCGCCGAGGGGCCGCCGGTTTGGCCCGCCGGACGTCGGGCACGCAGGAAGATCCGCGATATCTCTGCGAGGTGATGGACGTGCGTGACGACGACAGGATGCGGGAGTCCGCCCGCCGTGCCGAGGATCGACTCACCGCCGGTGTGTACGGCGAGGGCGCCCTGGACGAGGTGACGACGCCGCAGACCGATGTGAACCGGGTGATCCAGGACGAGGATCCGGACGACCCGGCCCACGTGCGGGTCGATCCGCAGGTGCTGCGCGACGGTGGCCCCACCCGGGGTCAGGGCGCGATCACCACCACCGGCGGCACCGCCGGCCCGGCCAGCGTGCGCCGGCTGGCCCGGCAGCCCGAGCGGCACCCGGGCGTGGTGGCCCCGACCACCACCGGCGACGCCACGACGGGTGGCATGAGCACCCCGGCCGGCGGCTCCACCAGCGACGCCTCCGCCACCGGCGCCCAGGTCGGCAACTTCACCGAGGACTGACCCGCCACCCTCGCGGGTGGGGCGGTGTCCCTCCGGGACACCGCCCCACCCGCGCGCCCCGGGCTCCCCCCGGCTCCCGCCACGCTCGTCGATCATGAAGTTGTTGTCGCGACACGCCGATGTGGACGACAACAAATTCATGATCAACGGGTGGGGGTGGGGGAGGGAGGAGGGGTTAGCGGGTGGGGCGGAGGATGCCGAGGCGTTGGGTGGCGCGGGTGAGGGCGACGTAGAGGTCGCTGCGGCCGCGCGGGGACTCGGCGACGATGCCGTCCGGGTCGACCACCAGCACGCTGTCGAACTCCAGGCCCTTGGCCTGGTCGACGGTGAGCACCACCACCCGGCTCTCCAGCTCCGGCTGCTCGCCGACGGCCGCCTCGGGCAGCGCGGCCACCACGGCGGCGGCCAGCTCGTCGGCGCGTCCCTGCGGCACGATCACGCCGAGCCGACCGTCGGCCAGCCCGGCGGCCTCCCGCGCCGTCGCCGCGACCAGCTCGTCGGCGAGCGCGCCGGCCGCGACCGCGCGGTCCCACGGCGGTACGCCGGTGGCGCGTACCGAGCGGGGCGGGCGCAGCGCCGGGTCGATCCCGGTGAGCACGTCGGCGGCGACCGCCATGATCTCGGCGGGGGTGCGGTAGCTGACGGTCAGCTCCTCCAGCCGCCAGCGCTGGGCCACGTACGGCTCCAGCGCGTCGGCCCAGGAGGGTGTGCCGGCGAGCGCGCCGGTCTGCGCCACGTCGCCCACGATGGTCATCGACCGGCTCGGGCAGCGGCGCATCAGCAGTCGCCAGGCCATCGGCGACAACTCCTGCGCCTCGTCGACGATGACGTGCCCGAACGCCCAGCTCCGGTCGGCGGCGGCCCGCTGGGCGGTGGTCAGCCGGTCGGCCTCCTCCTGCCGCTCCAGCAGCCGGTCGGCGTCGAGCAGGTCGGTGACGCCGAGGATCTCACCGCCGTCGGCCTCGTCCTCGACGTCGATCGAGCGGGAACCCCGCCAGATCTCCAGCACGCCCTCGGCGTACTCGCGTTGGGAGGCGCGGATCCGCTCGCGGCGCGCGGCGGCGGCCCGCTCGTCCTCGCCGAGCAGTTCGGCGGCCTCGTCCAGCAGCGGCACGTCGGCCGGCGTCCAGCCGCCACCGGGCTCGCGGTGCAGCAGCGCCCGCTCGTCGTCGGTGAGCATCGGCGCCGCGACGGCGATCCGGTCGGTGCAGGCGTACAGGTCGGCGAGCAGGCGCTGCGGGGTGAGCACCGGCCACAGCTCGTCCAGCGCGGCCCGGACCCCGGGCTCCTCGCGCAGCTCCCGGCGGATCTCGGCGCGGTCGGCCTCGGAGAGCAGGTTCTCCCCGCCCAGCGGGTCCGCGCCGATCTGCTCGGCGACCTGGTCGGCGAGGGCGTGCACGATCTCGACGTCGAAGAGCGCGCGGGCCAGGTTGTGCGGGCGGCCGGTGCGCCGGACCCGTTCCCGGGCCTCGCGGACGGTCGCCGGGTCCAGCAGCAGCGTCTCCCGCTCGACCTCGATCTCCAGCGGCTCGTCCGGCACCCACTGCCGGTCGCGTACGGCGGCGGCGAGCACCTCGGTCATCACCGTGCGGCCCTTGAGCGCCGCGGTGCGCGCCGGCTCCGCGCGCCGCGCGCTCACCCCGGGGAAGAGGTCGCCGGGGGTACGCAGCAGCACGCCGGTCTCGGCCAGCGTCGGCAGCACCTGCGAGATGTAGCGCAGGAAGGTGGCGTTCGGGCCGACCAGCAGCACGCCCCGGGTGGAGAGTTCCCGCCGGTGGGTGTAGAGCAGGTACGCCGCCCGGTGCAGCGCCACCGCCGTCTTGCCGGTGCCCGGGCCGCCCTGCACCACCAGCACGCCCGGCAGGTCGGCCCGGATGATCCGGTCCTGCTCGACCTGGATGGTCTCCACGATGTCGCGCATCCGCCCGGTGCGTCCGGCGTTGAGCGCGGCGAGCAGCGACGCCTCGCCGGTCAGCTCCTCGTGGGCGGTGGGGGAGGCGGTGGCGATGTCCAGCACCTCGTCGTTGAGCCCGGTGACCTTGCGCTGGCGGGTCCGCAGGTGCCGCCGGCGTCGCATCCCCTGCGGGTTGGCGGCGGTGGCGAGGTAGAACGGCCGGGCGGCGGGGGCGCGCCAGTCCATCAGCAGCGGGTCGAAGTCGCCGCCGGTGTCGAAGATGCCGATCCGGCCGATGTAGTGCCGGGCGCCGTCGGCGCCGTCGAGTCGGCCGAAGCACAGGCCGTTCTCCACGGCCGAGAACTGCTCGACCTGCTCGGCGTACATCCGCACGGAGCTGTCCCGCTGGGAGCGGGCCTGCAACGTGCCGCCGGTGGTGCGCAGCTGCTCGGTGAGCCGCTGGGCGGCCTGCTCGCGCATGTCGTCGAGCCGGCCGTAGAGCATCGAGACGTACTCCTGCTCGCGGCCGATCTCGTCGTCGTCCGGCTGCTGTCCGGCGGAACCGTCGGAGTGCGTTGACAAGCCGTCTCCTCGTCAATTAAAATCGCTTCAGGAATGGCATTCGACGCCATTCCTTTTTTGTGTCTGAACTGAGAAACATACCGCGCGGCGAGTCGTCCCACCAAGCGTGCCGGGCCCCCGCGCGACCACGTCACACCGGTGCCGGGCGGCGGGGTCAGCGGCGCTTCGTGCAGACCTCGCGGGAGCGGCCCACGCTGTCGGTGGACCAGACCACCGCGACGGTGAAGCAGTAGTCGTTGGTGCGGTCCAGGCCGTACACGACGAAGCTCTCCGTCCCGGCGGGCAGTTCCTGGAAGGCGCGCGGCTGCTGGCCGGCCCGGCCGCCGGAGACGACCACCGGGCCCTCCGCGCCGGCCGGATACCGCCACGACAGGGCGATGTCGCCGCGCCGGTCGTCCAGGGCCACCCGGTCCGGGGGCGTGCCGGGCGCGGCGAGCGCCCCGCTGCTCGGCGACGCCGTGCCGGGGCCGGTGGACGCGACGCCGGTCGGCCCGGTCGGCGGGGCGGCCGGGGGATCGCCGCCGTCGACGCCGGACACCCCGGCGATCACCGCGACGGTGCCGAGCAGCACCACGGCCACCCCGGCCACCACGGCCGGCAGCGCCAGGTTGCGGCGCGGGGGCGGCGCGACGTGCCGCGGCACCACGACCGGCAGCAGCCGGGACGGATCGGCCCGCTGCTCCACCCGGTGCACCCCGTCGGCCTCCTCGGCGTACCCGGCCGGCGCGGACGCGGCCACCGGGTCGTACGCGGGGTCGGGCGTGGGCCACCGGTCGGCGTCCGGGTCGTACGGGTACGCCCCGTCGACGTCCTCGGTGGGCAGGCGCTGGCCGGGCACCGTCGGCGGGTACGTCTCGTCGCTCGCGGCCGGCCCGACCGGCCAGGACGGCGGTTCGGGCGGCCCCTCGTCCGGTGGGGCGGTACGCGCCGCGGGCACCACCGGCGTCTGGGGCTCCGGTGGCGGCTCGTCGTCGCAGACGTGGTCCGGGTCGGCGGCGGAGCGGGCCAGCGTGGCGACCTGGCGGGCCAACGGGTCCTCGGCGTCCAGGTGCTGGCGGGCCAGTTCACGGGCGAGCGCGAGGTTGTCCTGCGCCTCGGTGAACCGGCCGCAGTCGCGCTGCATCGCCCCGAGCCGGGCGAGCATCTTGATGCCGCTGGGGTGCCCGTCGCCGTAGACCTCGCGGTGCAGCTCCCAGGCGTCCTGCAGGCGCTCCCGGGCCTGCGCGCACTGGCCCCGGGCGTACTCGACGGTGGCCAGGTCGGCGTGCGCGGCGAGCACCCGCAGCGACTCGGGGCCGTCGCGGGCGGTCAGCTCCAGGATGACCTCGGAGTAGAGCCGGGCGGCGCGGGCGTCGCTGCCGACCCGGTGCAGCACCGCCGCCAGGGTGGCCGCGGCGGAGACGGTGCGCTCGTCGGAGCGCCCGTGCAGGCGGGCCGCCGCGGCGTACGCGAAGGCCGCCCACCCCCGCGCGGAGTGCGGCTCGCCGAGCGCCACCAGCACCCGGGCCTGGAGGCCGGCCGCGTCGGCCAGTTCGGGCGAGGCGTGGTCGGGGCGCGGGTCGGCGTCGGTCAGCGCGTCGGCGAGCAGCCGCTGGGCGCCGGCCAGGTCACCGGCGGACACCAGCTGGTGCGCCTGGAGGGTCAGTTCACCGAAGCCGGAGGGCACGCCCCATCGTGCTGGTCCGGCGACGGAATGTACAAGACCCGGAAGTGATCTGATCCGTCGTCAACGCGTCAGGTGCGCCACCAGGGTCTCGCTGATCCGGCGCAGCTGGTCGACCTGGGCGGGGCTGAGCGCGTCGAAGAGGTGCCGGCGCACACCCTCGACGTGGCCGGGCGCGGCGGCGGCGAGCGTGGCGAACCCGTCGTCGGTGAGCACGGCGATCTGGCCGCGCCGGTCGGTGGGGCACTCCTCGCGCCGGATCCAGCCGGCGGCCTCCAGCCGGGCGGCGGCGTGCGAGAGCCGGCTGCGCGACGAGCCGGTGCTCTCGGCCAGCTCGCTCATCCGCAGCCGCCGCTGCGGGGCCTCGGAGAGCCGGACCAGGATCTCGTAGTACGCGTGCGGCATGCCGGCGTCGCGTTGCAGCTCGCGGTCGAGGGTCTCCATCAGCGCCCGGGAGGCGGTCAGGAAGGCCCGCCAGGTCTGCTGCTCGTCGTGGTCCAGCCACCGGGTCATGACGGCCATCATAGCGTAGGTAGTTGAAGGCTCAATCAATTCGCGCTACCGTGGAGCCCATGGGAATCCACCGCCTCAACCACGCCGTCCTCTACGTCAGCGACCTGGAGCGCAGCGTCGCCTTCTACCGTGACGTGCTGGGCTTCCGCCCGGTCGCGATGACCCCGGACGGGTTCTCCGGCGCCGCCTTCCTCCAGGCCCCCGACTCCACCAACGACCACGACCTCGGCCTCTTCGAGATCGGCGCCTCCGCCGGCCGCTCTCAGGCCGGCCGCGCCACCGTCGGCCTCTACCACCTCGCCTGGGAGCTGGACACCCTCGACGAACTGGCCCGCACCGCCGAGCGGCTGGCCGCCGCGGGCGCCCTGGTCGGCACCTCCGACCACGGCACCACGAAGAGCCTCTACGGCCAGGACCCGGACGGGCTGGAGTTCGAGATCGTCTGGATCGTCCCGGCCGACCTGCTCGACGACGCCGCGCTGGCCGCCCGCAAGCGCATCGGCCGGCTCGACATCGACCGCGAGCGGCAGCGCTACGGCGGCCAGACCCGCGGCGGGGTGGGGATCTCCGTCCCGGCCTGAGCGCCCGTACGGTACAACGGCAGGATGTCCACCGACGCCGTCCTGCGTGAACTGCTCGTCCGGCAGCTCGACCACTGGTTGCCGGGGGCGATGCACCGCTCCCGGCGGGCCACCCTCGCCCTGGCGTACGCCGGCGACCCCGGCACCGCCGAAGCGGCGCTGCGGGTGGTGGCCGAGTTCGCCGACCGGTTCCGGGGTCGGCGGCTGACCGTCCTGGTGCTGGCCGGCGGCGGGCCCGACCTGCCCGCCCGGCTGGGCGCGGTCGAGGCGACCCTGCCGGCCGACGTCGCCGTGCACGTGGTGCCCGGCGACCCCGCCCGGCTGCCGGTCACCCTCAAGGCGGCCGGCGCGGCCGGCGCGCCGCTGCTGGCCCTCGTCGACGGCGCCGTCCCCGAGGCGGCGCTGCGCGCCGTCGCGGCCGGTGGTCGCCCGGCCGAGCTGCTGCTCACCGCCGCGACGCCGGGCAGCCTCCGGCCGGCGCTGGAGGGCGCCGGATTCCCGCTGGTCAGCGAGGTCGAGCTGGTCCCCGCCGACGGCTCGGCGACCCGGACGGTCGCCTTCGGCACCGGGCTGGACAAGAGCCTGGAGGCGTTCAAGGACACGCTCTGGGCCGTGGACGAGTTCGCCGGGGTCCGCTACCGCGACCCCGCCGACCCGGCCGGCGCGCTGCTCGACATCGCACTGCACCCCGACCCGGCGCCACTGCGCCGTGAGCTGCTGGCCGAGCTGACCCGCTCCGGCCCGCGCACGGTCACCGAGCTGCGCCGGCACACCGTCACCGCGACCGCGTACCGGGGCGCCGACACGGTCGTCGCGCTGACCGGCCTGCTGCACTCCGGCGCGGTCGCCCGGGACCCGGCCGAGGGTCGCCTCGGCGGCGACGTGGTGATCAGCGCCGGTTCCGACCGGCCAACTGCCTGACCACGATGGACGCCCCGGTCGTGATCACCCCGATGCTGAACAGCATCTGCGCGCAGACCACCACCCGGGCGATCTGCCCCTGCGCGTGCACGTCGCCGTAGCCGATGGTGGTGAGGGTGGCCAGGGCGAAGTAGAGCGCGTCGACCCGGGTCTCCATGTTGACGAACTGCCCAGGCCTGGTGTTCGCCACCACGTAGTCGGCGAGCGCGAAGGTCAGCACCCCGGCCACCAGGGCGACGGCGAGCCGGATCAGTGCCCGGACCTCCGCGTCCCCGGTCGGGGCGTGCCCGGTGAGCTGCCGGCGGACCTGACCGGTGACCAGCAGGGCGACGGTGACCACGAGGGCCAGGGTCCCCGCCGAGCGCAGGGCCAGCCGCAGCCCGTTCGGGTCCGGCTCGACCGGCACGAGGAAGTAGGCGAGCACCAGCAGCACGCAGGTCGCCACCGCGAACCGCTGCTCCCGCCGGTACGACCCGTCCCCACCCATGCGGCGATTCTCCTGGTCGGACGGCGGACGTACCCCGGGAACGCCGAACCCGGCCCCCGCACGTCGGCGGGGACCGGGTTCGGGGCCGTCACCGGCCCGGGGGGCCGAGCGGGACGCCGGTGAACCACCGGCGCCCCGCTCGGCCTCCGGACGTCACGCCCGGGTCTTGTCCTGCTTCCAGGAGAGCGGGCCCGGCAGGTCGACACGGTGCGCCTTGGCGCGGGAGTTCCAGGACCAGCGACCGATCTTGATGCTCCACGACGAGAAGCCGTTCTCGGTGAAGTTCAGGATGATCGGCCCGTACTTCTTGCGCTTGCGGAACATCAGACCCATCGTGGGCTCCCTTCGCCTTCCCTGTATTTCCCTGCCGTCTCGGCCCTGAACATGCCCGGATGCCGGAAATTCGAAACCCGCTCTCGAATCCGGTCTGGACGGTCCGGGATCCCGATCGAGCCGACGAGCGCTGCGACGTACGCACGCTCGCATGTGGGCGGGAGCGGCACGGACGACGATTGCGGGTGCACGGGTGGCCGCCGGGGCGCCAACACCTGCGCCCGAACGTGGCGGCGCGCCGGCCGAGCCTCGCGACGGGTGACGGTGCGCGTCGGGACCTGGGGCGGTCAGGCGCGGTCGACGGCGAGGACCCGGGTGAGGCTGCCGTCGTCCTCGGTGACGTCCCGCTCGTGGACGAAGCCGAGCTTGGCCAGCAACGCCAGCGAGGCGTGGTTCTCGGCCGCGACGGTGGCGTACACCCGGGGCAGGTCGAGGGTGTCGAAGCCGTACCGGACCAGGGCGCGGGCCAGTTCGGTGCCGAGGCCACCGCCCCAGGCCGGCTTCGCCAGGGCGTAGATGATCTCGTGGCCGTCCACCTGGTCGGTCCGCTTGATCTCGGCGTGCCCGACGTACCGGCCGTCGCGGCGCACCGCCCACACGTCGAAGAGGTCGTTCGCGTAGACCGTGTCGAACAGCCGCCCGAACAGGGCCGCCGCCTCGGCCGGGCTGAGCGGCCCGTCGCCCATGAACCGGCCCACCTCGGGGTCGGTGAGCAGGGCGACGGAGTCCTCCGCGTCGTCCGGACGGTAGGGCTGCAGCAGCAGCCGGTCGGTGTGCAGCACGGGGGTGGGCATCAGCGCGGCTCCCAGGCGTCGGGCAGGGCCGTCAACCTACGGACGTGCGCCGGGAGGCGGCCACTGATTATCTCCGCGAGGCTGACCTCGTCGAGGACCTGCCGCACGGCCGCCCGGACGGCCACCCAGAGCCGGGGCAGGTTCTCCGCCGCGCCCTCGTACCTCGTCTGTTCGGGGCGCAGCCCGCGTACCCCCGCCAGGGGACCCTCGACGGCCCGCAGGATCGCGCCGACGGTGACCTCACGCGGCGGCCGGGCCAGGGTGTAGCCGCCCTCCGCACCGCGCTGGGCCCGGACGATGCCGGCCCGGCGCAGGTCCGCCAGGACCGCCTCCAGGAACTTGCGCGGCATGTCCTGCTCGGTGGCGATCGCCTGGGTGGAGAGCAGCGAAGGGTACGCGGTGGCGAGGCTCAGTGCCGCCCGGACCGCGTAGTCGCCGCGCGCGGAGATCTGCACCCTGTCATCATGCCCGCCCGTTGCCGGTGGACGGCTCGGCGGGCGGGCGCGGCCGGACGATCCGCGGCGGCGGCTCGGCGCGCGCCGCCCGGAAGGCCCCCGGGCTCACCCCGACCTCCCGGGTGAAGAAGCGGCCGAAGTTGGTCGGCTCGGGGAAGCCGAGCCGGCGACCGATCCGGGCCACCGGCTCGTCGGTGGCGGCGAGCAGCCGGCTGGCCTGCAACGCCACCCGCTCGTCGACGACCTGCTTGGCGCTGCGTCCGGTCACCGCCAGGCAGGCCCGGGTGAGGGTACGCACCGAGCAGCCCAGGCGGGCCGCGTAGTCCTCCACCCGGCGGGTGTGCTGGTAGCCGCGCTCGATCTCGCGGCAGAGCCGGCGGAAGGTGGCCACCTCCGAGCGGTGCGCGCCGTGCGCCTCCGGCCCGCCCTTCGCCGGCAGCAGGCCCAGGCGCAGCAGCAGCACCGCGAGCTGGTGGCGCAGCAGCGCGCGGGCGGCCGGGTCTCCCCGGTGCCGGCGGACGTCGACCGTCAACTGGCTGACCTCGTTGATGACCGCGTCCTCGTCCTCACCGGCGAGCTGGTGGTGGGTGGGTACCGCGTCGACCTCGACGTCCAGCCCGTGCAGCGCCTCGTCGCGCCAGCGCACCACCGTCGCGTCGAGGCCGGGGGAGCAGCGCAGCACCTGCCCGGGGCGGGCCCGCAGCAGCGTGCCGGGACGGCAGGGCAGGACGCGGAAGTCCAGCTCGGCGGTGCCGTGACCGCCGGTGACCAGCACGAGCAGGTCGGCGTCGAGCAGGACCGGGCGGCGCCAGGCGGGCTCGGGCGCCAGGTCGCCGAGGTCGAGCAGGTCGATCTCGGACAGGTCGGGACGGGTTGATGGGGAGAGCTGACCGGAAGGGACCATCACCTCGACCGTAGCCCGAGCCCGCCGTGGTCGCATCCCGGCGACGGGACTGCTGTCGCGTACGCGGGGTTGTCCGGCGGCCGGGGCGGGGCTACGTTACCGATCGGTAGGTCCACCGACTCGGGATGGGACGGGCATGA
This sequence comes from Micromonospora coxensis, assembly GCF_900090295.1. NCBI lineage: Bacteria > Bacillati > Actinomycetota > Actinomycetes > Micromonosporales > Micromonosporaceae > Micromonospora > Micromonospora coxensis. The sequence continues at coordinate 5,401,549 of NZ_LT607753.1, forward strand.
CGGAACTGTTCTCGGTCACCGGCAAGACGGTCCTGGTCACGGGCGGCTCACGCGGGATCGGGCTGATGATCGCCCGAGGCTTCGTGCAGGCCGGCGCCCACGTGATCATCTCGTCCCGCAAGGCCGACGTCTGCCGGGCGGTGGCCGAGGAACTCTCCGCCCAGGGCCGCTGCGAGGCCATCCCGGCCGACCTCGGCCACGACGCGGGCGCCGAAGGGCTCGCCGCCGCCGTCCGGGAGCGCACCGACCGGCTCGACGTGCTGGTCAACAACGCCGGCGCCACCTGGGGCGCGCCGCTGGAGGCGTACCCGGAGGCCGCGTTCGACAAGCTCTGGGCGGTCAACGTCAAGGCCGTCTTCCGGCTCACCACCGCGCTGCTGCCGGCGCTGCGCGCCGCTGCCAGCGCCGACGACCCCGCCCGCGTGATCACCATCGGCTCGGTCGACGGCCTGCGCGTGCCGTCCATGGAGGTGTACGCGTACTCGGCCACCAAGGCGGCCGTGCACATGCTCACCCGCAGCCTCGCCCACCAGCTCGCCGGCGAGCACATCACGGTCAACGCGATCGCGCCCGGGCCGTTCGAGAGCAAGATGATGGCCTTCGCCCTGGACGACCCGCAGTCGCGCGCGGCGATCGCGCAGCAGGTGCCGCTGGGGCGGATCGGCCGGCCGGAGGACATGGCCGGGACCGCGATCTACCTGTCGTCGCGGGCCGGGGCGTACCTCACCGGTGCGGTGATCCCGGTCGACGGCGGCATCACCACCCACGGCTGAACCCGGCCGTCCCGGGCCGGGCGGTGGCCGTACCCGGGGACGGGAGCCGGAGCCGCGCGGACTCGGCAGATCCGCGCGGCTCCGATCGGGTGGTTCAGCGACCGGCGAGCAGCCGGTTCACCGCGGTGTCGACGTCCAGGTGCTCGGCCTCGCGACCGCGCGGGACGACGACGTACGTCCGCCGCAGGAAGCGCACCAGGACGCTGCGCGGCACCTCGAACAGGGCGTTGCCGTCGGGCGACGACAGCGCCAGCGCGACGAAGTCGCCGCGCGGTGTGGCCCACGGCCAGACCCGGACGTCCCCGATCCCGGCCGGCTCGTCGAGGCCGGTGACCAGCAGCTCTCGGGCGAAGGACCAGCTCACGGCCTCGCCACCGGCGGATTCGGCGTGGAACAGGACATGGACCGCATACGGGTCAGCAGGGTCGTAGCGCAGGCTGGCACGCACCGGCAATGCGGTGGCGTCAGGCGCGACGAGCCTTAGCGACGTCTCGACCTCTACGGTCGTCGGTCGGATGACACTCATGGACGTTCTCCCCCCGGCACCGCTGCGGAACGCGCGTGTCCCGCTTTTCCCATACTCAGGTGCTACCTCTGGCTACGCTCCGCCATACGCTGACTTCACCCAGTGGTGGGAAGGGGGTCGGAAACGCCTCCAGAATGCGAAAATTCTTGTAGGATTTCCGGCTCTGCCCAGTGCGGGAGCCCGTCCGAAGTCGGGTGGTTCAGTCGTCGACTTACTCCGGTAACGTCCAGTGGTCTGCGCAAGTGACGGGCCGGGGCGACACTGAGGGGTGAAATGGTCACGAACCGATCCTCAATGGATGTCCGCGCCGCGACCGGCTCACCAGAAGTAGGGGTCCGAGCAGCCGAAAGGCGGGGGAACGCGGTGCCGATGGATCAGCCCGACCGGGACGGACGGACGGTCGCCGACGGTCGTTCCGGCGCTTCGCGCTCCCGCCGTCCGGCCCGAGGTGGCGCCCCCGGTCGTCCCGCCGTCAGGGGTGGCTCCGGCACCGCCCTGGCCGAGCGGCCGCGCGCCGGCTGGCGGCAGCGGGTCCGCACCACCCTCGAACTGATCCGGTCCAACCCCACCGGCAGGGTCACCCTCAAGATCTTCATCGCGGTGGCCGGGGCGCTGGTGGTGACCGTCGGCATCGCCCTCATCCCGCTGCCCGGCCCGGGCTGGCTGATCGTGATCGCCGGCCTCGCCATCTGGGCGGTCGAGTTCCACTGGGCGCGACGACTGCTCGGCTTCACCCGGCGGCACGTGCACAACTGGACGCGATGGGTGACCTCACGATCACTGCCGGTCCGCTTCGTGCTCGGCTCGATCGGCCTGGTCTTCGTGGCGACCGTGGTCTGGCTGTCGCTCAAGTACAGCCTCGGGATCGACCTGGTGGCGCGGCTGCTGCACTACCTGGCGACGCACTGACCCCGTCGTGATCCACTCGGCGGGGACGCGCGGGACCCCGGGTTTTTGGTCCGGTCCCTCGATCAGGTAGAGTCAACGGCGCTGAGGGCGATTAGCTCAGCGGGAGAGCGCTTCGTTCACACCGAAGAGGTCACTGGTTCGATCCCAGTATCGCCCACGCAGGTCAAAGGCCACTTCCCGGCTTCGGGAGGTGGCCTTTGTATTGCCGGACGGCGGCCGTGATCGGCGCTGCGGACTCGGGTGATGGGCTCATCACGAACCACTACCACCTCATCCCTCGACCCTGTGCCCTGGATGCCCTTGCTGATCTCGTTGAGGAATCGGGGCGACGGGCACGAAGAGCGGATCGCCGGTCAGTGGTTGCAGGTTGAGCATCGGGATCTCGCAGAGGCGGCCTTGCCCGGCGCGAGCAGGAGGGCCAGCAGCACGAGGACGAAGCCCGCGACCACCGGAAGGCCCGAGTGGAGGGCATCGGTGACAACGAGGTGGGCTGCGAGACAGCCCATCGCGAACAGCGCACCGACGACAACGACGGCCACGGCAACGATGAGGCGACTCCGGCGGGATCGCCGCATCGCCAGCGGGGCCGCGGTCGAGGTGTCGAGGAAGCGGACTGTCACCGTGACGTGTCCGGTGCCGGGGACATCGCGAGGCGGAGTCGACGAGAGCAGCCGACCTGAGTTACGCACCAGGGCGATGGTCGCGGCAACCTCCGCCGGGGTGCCGACCACGCGACGGACCAGCACTGCAGAGCGGTGACCGGCGGGCGTGGGCGGGGTGGATCGGGTAGGGGTCATCGGGTCACCTCTGAGGGGGAAGACGTGAGTGCTCGTACGAGAGGCCGGTCGGGCCGGTCCGTTGCTGACGTTCACAGGCGGGTGTCGATAAGCTGCGCCCGTGGGAGAGGTGCGTCCCGGGCTGTTGGCCTGTGGCGGGATGAGAGACAGGCGGCGGCCTGGCCGAGGTGAGAGTTCCTCTTTGCTGAGTCGGAGGCGGAAGGTGGCGACCGCGTCGGGAAAGGCGAAGCTCCTGCTCTTTTCGGCATGTCGCCATGACAGCCGGTGAGAACGGGTTGCCGACAGGGTGACCAGCGATCAACCGCCGTTCATTCCATTCACAGGGGCTACGGGGAGGACCACCGGTGAATCAGGACCGGGAGCAGCTGTCCGAGGAGCACGCCGCGTTCGTCGCTGAGCTGCGCCACTGGCGCGAGGTCGCCGGCTACTCCCAGAAGGCCCTCGCGGGATTGGTCGGTTACACGCCCTCGTACATCAGCAAGGTCGAAGGCGGCACCATCGTCCCGAGCCGGGACTTCGCAGAGAGCGCCGACCGAGGATTGAAAGCGGGGCAGGCACTCATCCGGCGTTGGCGCGACCTGCACGCCGCGACCCAGGCTCACCCGGCGCCCACTCAGCGCCGGCCCGAGGCAGCGGTACCCGACCCTCAGACCGCACCCGGTACCGCCCTGGTCGTGGAACACGAGCACGCCGAACTCACACTGGCCGACGGTGTCTACCGCACACGGGTGCGGCGGTTGCTCCGCAACATCGGGACCGAGCCCGTCACCCGCTACCTGGTGCGCATCGCGGTCGACCGATACCCCGGCGACCCCGAGCGGTCGAACCAGCTCTACCGCAACAACCCGCTCACCTGGGAGGAAGTCAACCTCACCGCACAGTGCGCCGGCGAGCCGATGGCTTGGACGATCATGCACGACCGGGACGCCTTCAAAGAGGTCTGGTTGCAATTCGAGAACCAGGACGGCCGGTTCCCGCTCTACCCGGGCGAAGAGCGCTGGATCGAGTACGTCTACACCGTCCCGGCGCACAAGTGGGGGCCATGGTGGCAGCGCGCCATTCGACTGCCCACCCGCCGGCTGAGCCTGTCCCTCACCCTGCCCGCAGACCTCGATCCGGTTGCGTGGGGAACCGAGACGTCGATGACCGCTGAGCCGTCTGCCTTCCGTACGCCGATCGCGAGGGAGTCTGACGGGGAGAACGTCACGTTCACCTGGGCGACGAGTGAGCCGCCCCTGCACACGCGGTTCCGCATCGCGTGGCGTTTCAAGGCAGCAACCGCGAAGGAGGACCAGGTGGACACGCTCACCCCGAGCGATCAGATGCAGCAGATCGGGATCGTGCAGGAGGGCGACCCGATCCTCACGACAGAAGCCCGCCGCTTCGACCTTCCCGCCGAATCAGAGGATGCCCGCCGGGTCATCGCGCAGATGTCCTCGATGATGGAGCGGGCCGCGCAGGTGCACGAGTTCGCCAAGGGCATGGGGATCGCGGCGCCCCAGATCGGCATCAGCCGCAACGCCAGCCTGGTACGGACGCCGGACGGGCAGATCATCGTGCTGCTCAACGCGAGGGTGATCGCAGAGACTGCCGACACCGACGAGCAGTACGAGGGATGTCTGAGCTTCTTCGATGTCCGAGGGATGGTGCCCAGGCCCCACGGCATCGAGGTCGAGCACCAGGACGTCGACGGCACCACCCGGATCACCGCGTTCACCGGGGGAGTGGCCCGTCTGGTCCAGCACGAGATCGACCATGTGTACGGCCTCCTCTACCGAGCCAGGATGCGCGACAGTGTGTCTCCCATCCCCGTGTCGCAGTACAAGGGCACTGGTAAGCCCTGGTCTCAGTAGGGGAGTAGCAGGGAAGAGGGCGGAGTCGGCTGCCGAGGAGCGGAGAGCGCGCGGACCGATGACGTACCAGGACAGCGGGAGGAATCCGTAGCGGGCTGACGGGGCCGCGTGAGGCAGCTCGTGTCGTACGGACGCCGATGCGGTGCCGGAGTTCCCGTGCCTCTGCGGGTGGAAGGTGCCGCAGCGGTTGGTGGTGTCGTGCTCGGTCTTGGTCGGCTCGGAGCTGCCTGTGATCTGTTGCCGAATTGGCCTGTACTTGGATCAAGGCGCTCCGCGCGGCGCGGGCCGGGGCGCGGCAACCGGCTCCTACGGAGCCGCCGCCCCGGCGCAAGGGCGCCGGGGCGGAAGAGTCAGCCGGCCCGAACCCCACGCCCCGCCCCGCGCGTCACCCCTGGGTCAGTGAAGTGACCCGGTGACGAGTCCCGGAGTACGACCGGGACCAGGACGACAACGTCTCCCTACCGTCTCTTCCCACCTCGTGACGTCTCACCGCGGACCGGTCTGCGGTGGGCGTGGCGAGTTGCCGAACGGTATCCGCCGGCCGCTTTCGGGTCCGAGGTGGGGAAGGGGTGAAGGTGAGGGAGGGACGGTGGGTTGGGGCGGGGTTGGGGTTAGGGCTGCCTCCGGCGGGGGCCAGACGACTCCAGGATGGAGTTGCCGAATGGTTCCGGGTTCGTGGGTGGTGGGGGTGGGATGCCATCCCGTCCACCGCCGACCCAGGCAAGCCGAGCAGACCAGGGCCAGGGCGACAAGGTCGTACGTCCAGTAGGGCGCTCCACCTTGTCGCCCTGGCCCTGGCCCGCTCCACGGAGTGTGGGTCGGCGGCAGACGGGATGCCAAGTGCTTCCGCTGTAGCGCAAGCCCGGGCGGCGCCGGGCTTAGGGCAACCGGCATTCTGTGTGGGTGACAATGCTTTCGCGGACGACGTTGGTGATCGTGCCAACGCCGTCGGAAACTGAAGTGACCGCCACCCCCTCGACTGCCGCTACCGCCACAGTCGCTCCGACCCCGTCAACCACTCCGGCGGGGTCAAGCAATCAAGATCCGACTCTTAGCCTTGTTGTCGGCATTGTCGGTATTGTCGGCACGCTTTCCGCAGCGCTGGTCACGCAATGGCTCACCGCTCGCCGCGAGGACAAGAAGTGGCAGAGAGACCGAGAGCAGGACGAAATTAGATGGCGACGTGAAGCCGAAAAAGAGGATTTACGCTGGGAGCGAGAGCGGGCTGAGCGCCGAGAGCAATGGCAGAGAGAAGATGAATCTCGGTGGCACAAAGATCGCATGTCTACCTACTCCCACCTCCTCGGTATAATTCATCAGTGGATTTATCTGGCGCGGGACGCCTCTCCAAATTCTAATGAGCCAGACGAGAGATTCAAGTTGGATGACGTGGATCGGAAGAATCTCGCGGACGGGTGTCATGCGATCGGGCAAGCGATTGCTCCTGTCGAGTTCCTTGCCCCGGTTGATGTCCGTTGGCAGGCATGGAGAATCTACAGCGAGAGTATGCGTTACCTAGGTCTGCTGATGGAAAGCGTCATTGATGAGCGAACCAACGCGACAACCGCTGGCGAGAGCGTGCCACTACTCGATGAGATTCAAGAGTGGTATGACCAGATGACAAGAACGGTTCGCAAAGATTTGGGCATCAAGGAAGCGCTAGTGTCAAGGACCCAGATGGAGCAGAAGGCTTGAGGTGGCTCGCCTCTCCATGGGAGCGGCGTGGTCATCAGTCCTTCCAGCGCCTCTCAATACGCGCTTCTAGGCGTTTCACGATGCGGCGCCGTCGCACCTGCGAGTGACGCCTGATCCAGCGGACTGGCTCTCTGGCCCAAAAGGGCACGCCATAAGCCTCCGCAGCTAATTGAAGGATTGATGGCGTTCTCGTGTCATTGAAGGACGATCTGACTGGCTGCCCGCTTCCAGTCCTAAGCCAGCCGACGCCAGCGGCGTCAAGAAACAACATCTCCATCTCGAAGGGGCGAGGTTCCTTCGATTCCCAACTTCGCCAAGGTCTTGGGTCATCGAATTCCCATAATCCCGTGACTCGTGAGTCCGCCGTAAGGATTTGCAGGCTCTTGTGAACCTTGCCACGGCCTGCGAACAGCTCATATTCCAAGTCATCCGACTGCCGAGGAGAGACGATGAGATTCGAGATTGGAGCGGCGCTTTCATTTCGCACAAACCAAAAAGCCCCGGTCCACCCCTCGTCCTCGTTTCCCATGTATCGCTCCACGCCTAGAACAATTAGTTGGGCCTGGGCCGATTCCGAGCTTTCCTTTTCGTCGCGTCGTACGCGGATCTCGTGACGGAACAAAAGGCCGGTCAGCAGCACTGCCAGCGTCGACATCGCTAAGCCGGCAATGCTGCCCCACGCCTGCATCCAGTCGGTGATCTTTGGATCTTCGGCTGCCAGCACTGCGTCAGGGTAAACGACTCCCGCCATGTCCCGAAGGCGCTGATCTGGGCCGAAGAGGTTGGCTTGCCTGTACAGCCATCCGAGCAGCCAAGCCCTCCCGCCTGTCCCGACGAGACCCGACAGCAGACGACGTTCTCACCAGGGACGCAGCCCGCAGACCAGCCATTCGTGATCCTCTTCTAACCTCGCGCTCAGGATCGACCGCTCGGGGTAGGAGACGCACGTCACATTGGCTCGTGTAGGGACGATTCCCGCCAACGTTTGCCCAGTTCAACGGGGCTCTTGTTCAGTCTGTGGGACTACAGCGGGGGACCGATCACACAAGCGGTCCGATCGCCGCCAAGGGGTGGTGCGTTTGATCGACCGACCAGGCAGCCCCTGCCTGGTCGGGGCCAAGTAGGGGCGGTGCGCCGATGGCAGCGGGCACCGCCCCGGCCTCTGCTCTAGTTGGAGGGCACAGGCATGTCGGTAACGAGAAAGGGCGGCGGTCGGGAACGGCGGCTGCGAGGTCTGCGCTGGTGGGCTCGACTGCGAAGCTGCAGTCGACGCATCAACTACCAGTTGGTCGGTCTGGTCCTGGGTGTGGCGACCATCGTATTGACCTTCGGTCAACTCGTCGTGGCCTGCCGGGGGTGACGCGGCTGGGCGGCCTGTAGAAACGCTCTCTGCGGGCCGCCCCCGAATGTGCGCCGATCGGGGCTCGGTCCCTCCGGTGATGTCGTGTCACCGGCACCGCATCGTGCGGTCCGTGCTACCCGCTCGTCTAGACAGCCCCAGAGTGGGATGGCGCGGACCGGGGCGTTGGCTAGCGGTACAGCAACGAAGTACAGCAACCGAGCGGACTGCAGGAGTCACCACGGAGCGATCAGACGTTCCTCGGCTCCGGTGCTAACCGTAAGACCTCGAACCGCCCGGAGCTACGGATCAGACGGTGGCTGTATAGCCGCCGGTACGGCTAAGCGTGTCTGGAAAGCCGCGGCGTTCTGTGCTGGTGGTAAATGTGTGGCGCGTTGGCGGATGTCCGCCCGAGCGGCACGGCCGCAGTGTAGTGGCTGTCGGATTGCCCGTTGGGAGGCTGTTGTGGCTGTTGATCGGGGCGCGGATCGGCTGGGACGGCGGGACCTGGTAATGGTGGGTGCCGGGTTGCTGGTCGCAGCTGGCGTGACCGCCGCGTTGGCGAACTTTGTGACGTGGTTTGTGGCTGCGGCCCTAGGCGCTTTCTCTGGTGCAGCTGGCTTGTATGGGGGCGTGTTGTGGCAGCGTCGGGGTGAGGTCCTGGCGCGGGAGGCTGCGTGGCGGGCTGTGACGCTGGCCGGCGTCAAGGGCGCAGATCGAGCCGACGTCGAGGACGGCGGTGTGCTCACGATGGTGTCTGCCGGCCGGGCATTGGTTCCCTACAGCGTGTTGCACGATCCGCTGGCGCGGCGGGTGTTGCGCTGGGCGGGCGGGCAGGGTGACATGGTGGAGAGAGTGCTGTACGTCGATGGGTCAGCGGGGGTGGGCAAGACGAGGCTGCTGGTGGAGGCGGCAGGGCGCAGCTCTGTTCGGTGGGGCTGGGCTCGGCCGGGGTGTGGAGCGGCAGCGGTAACGGCGGCAGCGGGCCTGGGCGGTTCGGTGGTGGTGGTGTTGGAAGATGCCGAGACACGCGATGACGTGGCGGCGGCGGTAACGGCATGGGCGGCGCTCGGCGCGTCAGAGGTCCGTCTGGTGCTGGCCGGCCGGGTCGATGCAGTGTGGTGGCAGGCAATCCGGCGCGGGCTGCCCAGCGAGGTGGTGTCGGAACTACCGTTCCGGGCTCAGATAACCGTGCCGCCCATCGTGGGTGACGAAAAGGCGCAACGCCAGATGTTTGCGCAGGCGTTGCGATCCTTCACGCCGGAGGGGGAGCCGGTGCCGTCGGTGGTCTGGGTGCCGGTGCTGCCGTCGCCATCAATCGCGTTGTTGCATGCGGGCGCGGCGTGGGCCGCGGTGACGACCGCGAGCGGGCGGGTCGATGCCGCCGAGACCGTGGCCGGTGTGTTTGCGGTGGAGCAGGAATGGTGGCTGGCGACGGCCGAGCGGGCGGGACTCAAGGCGTTGCCGCTGGAAGTGCTCGGGCAGGCGGTGGCGCTGGCAGCGCTAGTCGGTGCGCCGGATCCGGCGACGGCGCGGCAGATGCTGATGCGGCTGCCGGGGCTTGCCCGCGCAGGTGAACCAGATCGGGAGGCGGGGCGGCTGGCTGAGTGGCTGCGTGGGCTATACCGACAGCAGGAGCCGGACTGGCTGGCGCCGCGCCTACCCGCGGTGTTGTTGGAGCGCTACGTCGCCGACCTGCTCACCGGTACGCCGGTCATGGCCGCGGTCGTGAGCGAAGCCACGAGTGGCGACCAGAGCCGCGTTAGGCGGGCCCTGACCCTACTTAGTCGAGCGTCGGCCCATACGAGTGCCGCACTGCCGGCTGTTGCCATGCTGCTGCGCCATGACCCGGTACCGATGCTCAGCGCGGCGATCGGGGTAGCGAGCGAGATGCAAACACCCTTCGACGCGTTAATCACGGAACACCTGACCGGCGATGGCAAACCCGCGCTGACCGCCGCGCAGATTCAGCAGCTGTACGACCTGATTCCCAGCGATGCGAAGCAACACGTCCTGGCTGCCACCACCAGACGTTTGCTGTGCCTGTACCTGGATCATCCAGACGTTGATGCCAACGATTTGCAAACTCTGCAGATGCGCCAAGACCTCGCGATCGTCTTGCACAGCCAGGGCCGTTACGACGAGGCGGAGACTGAGTTGCGCGAGTTGCTCGCCACCCAGACCCGGGTCCTCGGCGCGGAGCACCCCGACACCCTGACCACCCGCCACAACCTCGCGATCGCCGCGAAAGAGCAGGGCCGTCACGACGAGGCGGAGACCGAGTACCGCGAGGTGCTGGCCATCCAGACCCGGGTCCTCGGCGCGGAGCACCCGGACACCCTGCGCACCCGCCACAACCTCGCCAACGTCTTGAACAGCCAGGGCCGTTACGACGAGGCGGAGACCGAGTTCCGCGAGTTGCTCGCCACCCAGACCCGGGTCCTCGGCGCGGAGCACCCTCACACCTTGGGCGCCCGCCGCAACCTCGGCATCGTCTTGGACAGCCAGGGCCGTCACGACGAGGCGGAGACCGAGTACCGTGATGTGCTGGCCACCCAGACCTGGGTCCTCGGCGCGGAGCACCTCGACACCCTGGGCACTCGCCACAACCTCGCGATCGTCATGAAAGAGCAGGGCCGTTACGACGAGGCGGAGACCGAGTTCCGCGAGGTGCTGGCCACCCGGACCCGGGTCCTCGGCGCGGACCACCCCGACACCCTGGGCACTCGCCACAACCTCGCGATCGTCATGAAAGTGCAGGGCCGTCACGATGAGGCGGAGACCGAGTACCGCGAGGTGCTGGCCATCCAAACCCGGGTCCTCGGCGCGGACCACCCCGACACCCTGGGCACTCGCCACAACCTCGCGATCGTCATGAAAGAGCGGGGCCGTCACGACGAGGCGGAGACCGAGTACCGCGAGGTGCTGGCCATCCAGACCCGGGTCCTCGGCGCGGAGCACCCGGACACCCTGCGCACCCGCCACAACCTCGCCAACGTCTTGGACAGCCAGGGCCGTCACGACGAGGCGGAGACCGAGTACCGCGAGGTGCTGGCCACCCGGACCCGGGTCCTCGGCGCGGAGCACCCGGACACCCTGCGCACCCGCCACAACCTCGCCAACGTCTTGGACAGCCAGGGCCGTTACAGCGAGGCGGAGACCGAGTACCGCGAGGTGCTGGCCACCCGGACCCGGGTCCTCGGTACGGAGCACCCGGACACCCTGCGCACCCGCCACAACCTCGCCAACGTCTTGGACAGCCAGGGCCGTTACGACGAGGCTGAGACCGAGTACCGCCAAGTGCTGGACCCGGACCCGGCCCTCGGTGCGACCGCTGACCAGCCGTGGCGTCGACCCTGACCACGCAGGCCCTCCGAGCTACTGCCCACGACGACTTCCACTGGCTAGGGCAGCAAGGAGGCAGCGGATGGGTCGCCTAAGAGCGACAAATCCCGCCAGCGGGCGGCGTAGTGGCTGAGCCGAACGGCACGGAATGACAGCAGATGGCAGCGGACGGTGCGCCGTAGCGGCGTTCACACCGAAGAGGTTTGGCGTGGCTGTCGCTGCCAACGTCAGTGCTCCCGCGCCGCTCGGAGGACATGACCTGGCTCTACGTCAGACCCTGCTACGTCAGGCAGTACGAGGGACGCGGTGCCGGGACGCGAGTGCAGCTCAACGAAGGCGCGGGTTGTGGCCACGACGTTGCCGTCACACAGCACCTCCACCATGTCGCCTTGGCGCAGCCCGGTCGGACTACAAGATCCGAACACGATCACTGGGCGGCCCGTGACGTTGAAAACCTGGGAGATCACCATCTCGAAGCTCGGTTCCGGCACGAGCCGAGTGTAGGAACGGCTGGGGCACAGATGGGGCACAAGACAACGTGAAACGTCGGCGACCAGCCACCAATGACGTGAGCCCAGGACGGGGCGTGACCAGTGTGTCGACCAGGCCGATGCAGGTCACGGAAGGCCCCATCTAAGTTCCGCTTCAACGTCTGAGTTGAGCGTTGCCGTCCGCGTGCGTCGCTTGGTTGAATCCGTCTGTCCTCGCCCAAGGCGTGGTGGCTCCGGATGACCACGCCCGCAAGATGGAGAGGGTGGCAGCCCGTTCGAGTCGGGCCGAGTCCGGGGAGCCCCGCTGGTTGCGGGGCTCCCAAGCCTCCCGCACCGTCTGCGGCGACAGCCCTGACAGCAATGCTGACAGAAACGAGCCAGGACGAGGGCAGCGGCCGGCAGTCGAGCGCGAACCATCGCCCGAGGCCGCGTACATGGATGGATGCTGCTGGACGGAGCGCCCAGAACTTACAAGCGAGGGGTCGAGGTCGGTGAGGGCCATGAGCCCCTAGGTAGATCTACGGATGTTCTTGGGGCTTACTCCTGAAGCGGGGGAGGAGTGAGCCAGGCGAGGGGTTGTCCGCTGAGGGCGGCGTCGGCGAGGCGATGGGCGCTGGCGGTCTTGAGCGCCGCCCGTGAGCTGTCAATCCAGCGCTGGACGTTGTCGGCGCCCTGGTGGCGGTATTCGACGGCTTGGACCAGGCATTCCAGCTTGTCGGCGTCGCGGGCCACGACGGCTTCCAGCGTCTCGCCGGCTTCGTACTCGGCGACGGCGGCGGTGATGACGTCGGCGACGGCTGGGGGACAGGTGGCGACCTGGTCGGCGGTGACGGCGGTGTTCGGTACGGCGGTGAGGTAACGCTTGGCGATGTGCGGGATGTCGGTGATCCGGGTTTCCTGGGTGTCGTGCAGCACGCACAGCATCGACACCTGGGCCGGGTCGGCGCCTTCCATGGCAGCGAGCACCATTCCGATGAGCGCCGTGCGGAAGGAGTGTTCGGCGATGGACTCGGGGTGCTTCACGCCGGCGAACCACCAGCCGGTACGCGCCGCCCGCTTGAGGACGCCGGCTTCGAAGATGAAGCTCATCGCTCCGGCGGCGTCGTGGTCGTCGGTCATCTGCCCGTCCCTGTGCCGGTGAGTCCGTCCGCCCGCAGGCTGTAGACGATTGAGGTTAGTTCCTGCCGCGACTGCGCGGAGATCCGGTCACTGTCCAGGAGCGGGACACTGCGGTCGAGGAGTGCCCGAGTCGCGGCGGGGTTGTCGAGAGCGAGACCGCGTCGTGCGGCCAGGAGAGCCCAGACGTTGTGGATGTTGAGATCCACGAAGGGATGTCCAGGTTCTAGGCGTTGGACCAAGTGCCGAAGAAGTACCGAGCCATGCCAGTCAGCGAGCGTCCCGGGCATGAAGGAGTCGTCGCGGTGGCGGTAAGGGATCTCGCCCACCCAGTAGGCCGAGTAATTGAGGGCTGCTCGCTCGCAGGCGTCGTCCGGATGTGCGCGAGCGATGAAGTCCCGCAACGGTTCCGGGTCGCCCTGGTTTGCGAGGGACGTGACAACGGAGCGTGCGTCGGGCCACAGCGGCGACCAGGTGCTGAAGGTGGTCACTCGGCGGGCTCGGGCGGTGGTCTGGGTGAGCCATCCCGCCGCTGTCTTGGTGGGGTCCATGCCGGCGAGGAAGCAGGCTTGCCGGTGCAGCAGCACGTTCCGATGCCGTCCGGCTGCGGCGCGATCGGCGAGCACATGAAGGTGAGCGAAGAACGCGCGTTGCTCGTCGACGGTCAGGGTCGGCCCGGACGCGACCGGACCTCGCCGGGGAGGGGCGATGGGTAGCTCTCTGGCGAAGGTCGGTGTCTGCCCGAGGACGGCCCAGAGGATCAAGTCGGTCAGACGGTGGGTGAGTACGGACCAGCCGAGCGGCTGTTCGGCGATGTCGCAGCGGTCGACCTGGCCTTCGAGGACAGCGGCGAGGATGAGATCCGCTTCGGCGGCGTCGTCGAGTGCGGCGAGCAGAACTGTGTTCGCGCCGAGCCGTCCGAGCCTGTGCCGGACGGCGATCACGTGTCCGAGCGGCACCGCAGTGAATGGCCGGCGCCCGGATTCCCAGCTCTGCACGGTCACGCGGTCGACGTCCAGGTCGACGGCGAGTTGCTCCTGCGTGAGCGGGATGGACTCCCGGATCAGCTTGAACAGGTAGCCGGTTACCTCGCCGCGATGTGGTGCTGATCGTCCGCGACCTGTCATCCGTCATCCCTACGTTGACCGGTAGTCGACGTTTCCGCCGTGAACCAGTGCTGCGGCAGCACATCTGGCCTGCTCACTCGTACCACGGGTGAGTCCAACCGCCGTCGTCGTGATCGTAGCGTCGCAGTTACCGAACGTTCCAGATCCGGTCCCGTGGTTCGGGGTCGGCCATGCAGTGCTGCCCGGCGGAGGGAGCCAGTGATGCGGGACAGGACACCACCGTGGCGACGAGTGTCCTACGACCAGTACCTGATCGCCGTCGCGATGACCCTGGCACGGCGACACCGCCCGACATGGTCGTGGCGGAAGTGGAACTGGGTCTGCCGCTGTGGGGCGGAGCTGCCCCTGTCGTAGCCGGCACCGCATCCCGATCAACCGGGGGCACTGGCCCGCCGAGGAGGAGCAATGAGCAACGAGGCGGAGCGGCGGGTCCTGGTCGTGCATCTGCCGGGCGGGGACGGCCTGTGCATCGGTTGCCGGGCGTGGTGGTCGCGGCTGACGCCGTACCCGTGCTGGCAGGTGGATTGGGCGATCAGCCGGCAGGCGCGGTCCCTGACGGCGGCGGTGCTCGGAGGTCGCGCATGACCACGCACGGCCCGGTGCTGCCGATCTGGAGCTGTGGTGGCTGCGATGCGCCGTGGCCCTGCCGTACCCGGCAGCGCGAGCTGCGCGCGGAATTCGACGGCGCTCCCATTTCCCTGGCCCTCTACCTGAGTGCCCAGCTGGTGCGTGCCTCCGAGGACCTGACCTGGGTGCCGGCGGGGGCACTGCACCGGCGCTTCCTCGGCTGGCTGCGGTGAGCATCCTGCGACCCGGCGACGAGAAGTTCCATTACAGCGACGGCTCCCACAAGTGGATCCCACCGGACCCGGACTACGACCAGGAGGTCTGGGACGAGCAGGTCCGCCAGCACAAGCAGGGCCACCTCAAGAACGAACGCCCGAAGATCCGCATCCAGCGCCTCGTCTGATGCCTGCAGTACAGCAGCGAAGTACAGCAACCGAACCAGCCGAACCGGGCCGAGAAGCGCACCACCAGGCCGTCTGACCTCGCATCGAGCCCGATCCGGCCCGCTCGCCGAGAGTTCACACCGAAGAGGTCACTGGTTTGATCCCAGTGTTGCCCACCATGATCGGCATAGCCGTCCGGGTCGGTGCTCACCGTGACTCGGGCCAACACTGCGCCGGTGCGGGTATCCAGCATCGCGGCGGTGAGTGTCTTGATGCGTGTCGACGCCGATGGCGACCTCGACCAGTTCTGCCAGCACGGACATGCGTTCCCTCCTCACCGTGGAGACGCAAGGCCAGGTCCGGTGCGGAGATGGCAGGACTGATGAGACACGCCAGCCGCCACCTGGCGGTCATGCTCCTGATCAGGCCACACGTCTCTCGCCGGGTCGGCGCCGGCAGCAGCAGGCGGGACAGACTCAAAGGCACGAAGGCCGGTTCAGAGCAGGAGTCACGCCGACCGCTGCCGGCCATCAGCTCACCACCGCTGAACCGACCGCACCAGACTCACGGTCAGCGCACCGTCCCGTCCCACTGCCATTGGCGCCGGCGGCCGAGTCCGGGCAACGGTTCGCGGCCGGTGCACCACAACAGAGTGTCGGCGGGGCTGTGGCCGGCGGGACGATCCGGGAACAGCCGTTCGAGCGCAGCCCGGCACAGCGTGTCCGGCGGCCGCCAGCCCAGCTCGAACGTGCGGGCGATGTCGTACGTGTGCACGGCCAGCTCGACGATCCCCATCGCGGCGAAGCCGGGCCCGTCGGAGTGCCCCCAGGGATGCCAGGCCTGGACCTCCGGAGTCGCCTCCCGTACGGCGGACGCGAGGATGCTCGCGGCGATCCGGATGCCCTCCAGACAGGCCGGTATCGGCGCGTGCTCGTCGAGTGAGGCGAAGAGCGTGACGTACCGGTCGGCCGGACGGGCGATCAGCAGCCCGGCGTAGCCGACGATGCCGAGGGCGAGATGATCCAGCGTCTGCCGGCAGGTCCAGTCCAGATCAGCGGCGCCGGTGTTCCAGTCCTGGTCGGCTGCTTTCTCCAGGACGAGCACGCTCTCGTCGGCCGCTGAGGTGACCAGGCCGGGCCAGAAGTCGCTCACGCCCGCGCCGCCGGAGCGCCGAAGTACTCGACGATCCGAGCGTAACTGTCCCGGGCGTGACCGTCGGACACCGCCTTCTCGACGAGCGTCCTGGTGTACTCGGCGATCGACGCGTCGACGCCCCGCGCCCGGCTCTCCTCGATGAGGTGCCCGATCGGCGAGAGATGGGTCTCCAAGGTCGCGTCGCTCGCCGCGTAGTCGCCGCTGTCGATCTGCTCGGCGTACAGGCTGAGGAACGAGGAGACCCCCAACAGCCAGTCCTTCACCAGCGGGAGAAAGGTGCTCGCGGCGATCCCCTCCGTGCCGACCAGCGCCACGGCATGCATGAAGCTGTTGAGGGTGCCCCACATGACCCCGAGCAGTGCCACGTCGTACACCGACGGCAGGCCGGGGTCGGCACCCAGGAACGTGGTGCCGCCACCGAGGACGCGCAGTGCCGGTTCATTGGCGGTGAAGTCCTCCGGCGCTCCGCCGTAGAGGATGACGGCCTCAGGGGTACCGATGCCCGGCGGCGTCATCATGATCGCCCCGTCGAGGTATCCGGCTCCTCGCCCGGCGACCCGGCCGGCCATCTCCCGGGCCTCCGCCGAGGTGCCGGACGTCAGGTTCACCAGCACCCGGCCGGCGAGCGCGTCGCGCGCCGTGCCGAGGATCTCCTCCGCAGCCGGGTAGTCGCGCACACAGACCACGACCAGAGGACTCGCCGCGATCGCGGCGGCGGCGGTGTCCACGGCGACCGCTCCGGCCGCCACCAGCTCGTCGGCCCGCCCGGGCGTGCGGTTCCACACCGTCGTCGGATGGCCGGCGGCCAGGAAAGCCCGGGCCAGGGCCCTGCCCATCATCCCCAGACCGAGCACCGTCACCGGCACACGCGCATCGTTCATCGTCGTCCCCCTCGTTCATCAGGCCCCGCCTCGGGTCCGTGCGGGGACAACGCTCGCACCAGGGCAGGGGCACCGAACAGTGGCAGGCCTGACGACATTCACCAGTTTCCTGCCACTAGCATGGAGGCCGTGGGCAGGCACATCGTCGCCGTCGCGGTGATCGACGACGTGACCCTCAGCCCTTGGGACATGTACGAGCTCGGCATCGCCTGCGCGGTCTTCGGCGGCGCGCACACCGACCTGGCCGACCCCTGGTACGAGTTGCGCCTGTGCGGCATCCGGCGAGGCGCCCCGCCCCGTACGCCGGGCTTCGTGGTGAACACCGGCTACGGGATGGCGGACCTGGCCGGAGCCGACACCGTGGTCGTTCCCTCGGTGCCCGACGATTGCGTCCTGGGTGACCGCCCGCTCCCGCCCGAGCTGCTCGACGGGCTGCGCCAAGCACACGCCGCCGGCGCCCGCATCGTCTCGCTCTGCAACGGCGCGTTCGCCCTCGCCGCCGCCGGGCTGCTCGACGGCCGGCGAGTCACCGCCCACTGGTCGCACACCAGCCTGCTGGCGAAACGCCATCCGGACGTCGACGTCGACGACTCGGTGCTGTACGTCGACGAGGGTCAGGTGCTCACCAGCGCCGGGCTCAGCGCCGGACTGGACCTGTGCCTGCACGTGGTCCGCTGCGACTTCGGCGCGCACGTCGCGAACCAGCTGGCCCGCCGGATGGTGGTGCCCGCTCACCGGCCCGGCGGGCAGGCGCAGTTCGTCGAGCGCCCGGTCGCGCCGGCCGACGACGACAGCCTCGGCCCGGTCCTGCACTGGGCACTGGAGAACCTCGACCGTCCGTTGTCGGTGGACACCCTGGCGGCGCGAGCGCGGATGAGCCCGCGCACGTTCCACCGGCGGCTGCTCGCCGCGACCGGGCTCACGCCGATGAAGTGGCTGCTCAGCCAGCGCATCGCCCGAGCGCAGGCGCTCCTGGAGTCCACCGAGCTGCCGATCGACAAGGTCAGCGAGCACAGCGGGCTCGGCACCGCGAACAACCTGCGCCGGCATTTCGCCGCGCAGGTGGGCGTCTCACCGACCGGCTACCGGCTGGCATTCAGCGTTGGTGGGCAGCCGGGGGTCCGTCCCCGAGATCGGCGTAGCTGAGAAGCATGACGGCGAGAACAGCGTGGACGCCGATGCGCGGCGAGCCCTACAGGCGCCCAACCGCAGCCAGACGCGCTGTCGACGTGCGGGTCAGCAGGAGGTGGTTGCCGTCCTGGATCAGAGCCGCGTCCTCGTCCCGACGGGCACGCGGTCCGGTCATGAACCCTCATCCCGCAACCGGGCTCGTGCCTGCTGGACCCGCTCGCCGTACTGCGGCGAGAACGGCTCGACCAGCTCCCGTTCCAGTAGGCACGTGAGATTCCACAGCGCCCGTTGCTCCGCCTGATCCTCGGCCAGGTCGGCAAAGTCGTTGGTCAGCTCGTCGGTGCGATACAGCCACTCGAACAGAACCAGCGCCTCATCGCGACTGAGCCGCACGACCACCTCGTCCTCCGCCACGCCCAGCAGCGTACGGACACCTCTTCGGTAGCACGAAGATCACGACCGACACGGCCCGAACGGGTCCGGTCAGGGCAGCGGGCGTGACCGTTCGTGCCCCCTGGCGACCGTCCGGGGTACTCGATACTGGCACCTGGATGGGCGCGACGGCCGCCGTCTGCCTCGCAAATGTCCTCGTGGTCGACCCGAGCCACTCTCGCTTGACTTCAACCGAACTTCAGCTTGAAGACTCGAGCGCATGACGGGTTCCGTCCTCGACGAGGCATACGAACGGGTGCGCCACACTGGCCCGGAGCGGGACGGTTGGCTGTCCAACCACGCCCCCATGGCGGTGGAGGCCCTGGTCCACCACGGCCACGAGCGGGCAGTTCACCGCTGGATCGACGGCTACGCGGACAAGTTGGAGGAGCGGCCACGGGGTATCCGACCCATCCCGAGTGATGAGTGGCGCGACCCGCTCGGCGACCCGGTTCGTACCGGAGACTGGCTCAACCATTTCGACCGCGAGTTGGCCGGCGAACCCTGGCGGGAGGTGCTGGTCCGGTGGTGGCCGCGCCTGCTACCTGGCATAGCCGCCGGCGCGACCCACGGAGTCATCCGGGTCGGCCACGCCGTACGCGCACTGCTCGACGAGGAGACCCAGCCGCGCGTCGCCGAACTCGGTCAGGGGCTGGCCTACTGGGCCGCCCGGTGGCAGCCCCTCGCACCACCCGGCGCCGGACCGTACCCGACGACCGACGCCCGGTCCGCGCTCGACGCGGTACCCCGCGTACCCGACCAGCGGTCCGGCATCCGAGCCCGCCTCGCTCAACTGGCCGACCTGCCCCGGTGGCCCTCAGTAGCCGGCGCAGTGCCCGGCACCAACGAGGACGACGTGCCGACACGGCTCGGCGGCATCGTCGACGCCGCGGTCGTCCGGCACGGCACCCACGGGTACGCCAGCCCCGTCATGCTCGTCCACGCCGCCACCGCGCCGAACGCGGTCCTGCGGGCCTTGCCGGCGCTACCGCCAACGCTCTGGGCGCCGAGCCTTGCGGCCGCCTGGGCGGCGTCGGCTGCGGTCACCGCGGCCTACGCCCCGGCCGAGGCCCGGCCCGTCCCGCCCGCTGGCACCGACCTGAGCCTCGATGAGGTCATGCGCCGGGCGGCAGACTCCGGAGATGCGCACGCGATCAAGTTCATCGATACGGTGAGTGACACGTACACCCGCTCCGGTGATCCCGCCCTGCTCGCCATCGCCGCGCAATCCACCGAGCAGATCGCCGCCGACTGACGACTGTGTGCCGTCTGCCCTGACAGGCGGCCGCCCATGCAGGTCAAAGGGCCACTTTCCGGCTTCGCCGGTGGCCTTTCGTGCAGCAGTGGTCAGCGGGCGGGCGACGACGGGGCGGGTGGATGTCCGCCGGTGCTGTTACCTTGCCGGCCGTGGACGATCAGCTGACGTGGATCGACCGGATCATCGACGTGACCGGATGGCACCAGGAACCCGAGGACGGCGCCGGCTGGGAGGCGACGGAGGCCGAGCTGGGCGTGGCGCTGCCGACGGACTTCAAGGAACTGTGCCGGCGGTTCGTGCCCGGGTCGTTCTACGCGTACCTGGACCTGCTGCGGCCGACTGACGAGCACATGTCGCGGGAACTGATCGCGGCATGGGCGTTCTGCCGGAGCGAGTCCTTCGCGAGTGGGTACGCCCCGTGCAGGATCTATGGGCCAGGGAAGGGGCCAGGGCTGATCCAATGGGGTGACGACGAGGTCGAGGGGCAGTACTACTGGCTGGCGGATCCCTCGGTGGAGCCCGACCGGTGGCCGGTGGTCGCCCGGAGGTGCGGCGATCCATGGCATCGGTTCGACATGCCGACGACGGAATTCATCCACCGGATGATCGCGGACCCCGAGTTCGCACCGTTCACGGTGGCCGACCCCGGGCGGCGGGCCTTCTACCTGCCTCACTGGCAGACGATCTCCACCGCAGAGGAGTGGAAGGCTCTCACCGACCCGAAGCGGGAGAGCCGGACGGCGCATCCCTGAGTTGCGCGACCAGTCGTCGGGAGGTCAGCGCCGGTCAGCCTGGCGGAGCATCGCGTCCGTCTCGGGATCGGGCATGAGCTGCCGGACCTCCTGCGCGCAGCGGCACGCGGCAGCGATCCTGGTGGCCCACGCCAGCGCCTCCCCGCGGGAGGCCACGTCGACGATCGTGAAGCCGCCGACGACCGCCTTGGTCTCCGGGTAGGGGCCGTCGGTGACCGTCCCGTCCGTGGCCACGACGCTCGCCCGCTGCCTCTCCAGTCCGGCGCCGAACACGAACACGCCGGCGTCGACGGCCTCCTGGACGACCGCGTGCGCGGCCTTGCCCACGTCGGGCATCTCCTCGTCGGGGATGTGGTCCATCGCGCCGGCGTCGAACGAGATCAAGTAACGCGTCATCCCATCGCTCCCTTGTCCCGGCGGCCTTCTCCGGCCGCCTCTCACCTGTTCCGCGAACGACTCGCCCGGATCGACGCTATGCCAGGAGGACCTCTCACGTGACCCCGTCGCTCGGCGTCTGCCTGGGAGTGTCGCCCCTGTTCGCGGAGGACCTCGCCGGCGGCAGCACACCGACCGCTCCGTGCTCGTCGACCGACCAGCACGGCCGCTCGTCGCGGATGTCCGCGAGGAGATCACGTGGCCGAACAGGCACTGGCGCGGCCATCGGCGACAGGTGAGCATGCCCGCACGGATCGTGCTGCGGCGGCCGTCGCTGCCGGGCCACTACGGCCCGCCGTACCTGGTACCTGGTCGCGGCGCTGATCGCCGTCCAAGGCGGTGGCGGTGCTGGCCGCCGCCGGGCTGGCATCCCTCGGCATGCTGGCCGGCACCGTGTCGGCGGTGGTCGTCGCGGTCCGGCGGCGGCGCTCCTCGCAGGCGTCGTGGGCGACCCCCGCTTGACCCCGACCGGGAGCAGGGACAGCTGGGCGAGCCACGCCAGGAGCACCGGTGGGTCGAACAACGCGATTCCCGAACCGACCGGGTCAGGGGCAGACTGTCGGTGGACCGGTGGCAGAGCCGGGTCATCGCAGCGCCGAGACGCCGACTGCTGCGCACCCGTGGCGGCTCACGGCGCATGGGGCCACTGGCGTGCCATGCCCCATCGGGGGTTCGAATCCCCTCCGGTCCGCTCATGCTCCCCGCACCGCCGACCGTGGGGACGTCGACGGCGTCCGATCCGGGCGCGCGGTGGGTCAGCGGCCGGTCTCGATGCGGTGGACGGTCCGGGCGCCGACGGCGTGGAGCTTGTCGGGGTTGGCGACGTTGTGGATGCCCGCGATGCGGCCGTCCTCGGCGAGGTCGAGGGTGAGCGTGGCGATGACACGGCCAGCGCCGCTGAACACGATGCCCGCCTGGCCGTTCAGCTCGACCAGCTCGACCGTCATGTCGGCGGGCTCGACGCCCTGGTAGGGGCGGGTGGCGATGCCCGCGAACCAGGCGCCGACCCGGTCCGCGCCGGTGACCGGGCGCATCGCCTGGCGGACCTTGCCGCCACCGTCGGTCCACAGCGTCACGTCCGGTGCGAGCAACTGCATCAGCAGGTTGATGTCGCCGCCGGTGGCGGCGGTGACGAAGCGCTCGGTGACCTCCCGCTGGCGTACCCGATCGGCGGGGAAGCGGGGCCGCCGGGCCCGCACGTGCCCCCGCGCGCGGTGCGCGGCCTGCCGTACGGCGTCCTCCGAGCGGTCGACGGCCTCGGCGATCTCGGCGTGGCTGAAGCCGAAGGCCTCCTTCAGGACGAACACCGCGCGCTCCAGCGGGGTCAACGTCTCCAGCACCACGAGCAGGGCCATCGACACCGCGTCCGTGGCGGCCACGTCGTCGGCGGTGTCGGTGCTGGTCAGGATCGGCTCGGGCAGCCACGGGCCGACGTACGTCTCGCGCCGGACCCGGGCCGAGCGGAGCCGGTCGAGCGCCAGGTTCGACACGATCCGCGCCAGGTAACCCTTGGGGTCGGCCACCCGGGACCGGTCGGCCGCCGACCAGCGCAACCAGGCGTCCTGCACCGCGTCCTCGGCGTCGGCCGCGCTGCCGAGGATGCGGTACGCCACGGAGAACAGCAGGTGCCGGTACTCGTCGAACACCTGCCCGCGCGGGTCGGGGGTCATCGGGTGTACCGGCCGCCGCGACGCCACGCGAGCAGGCCCACCGACGGGAACCGCTTCAGCCGCGCGAACGACGGCCACGGCGACGAACTCACCGTCTCCTTGTACCAGGCGGCGGGACGGCCGGTCAGACAGAGCCGCCGGGGGCTGTCGTCGGGGTGGGTGAACTGGACGACCGCGTCGCGCCGGCCCAGGCTTACCGGGGCGTGCAGGTACCCGAACCGGAACCGACCGGGCTGTCGGCCGGTCAGCTCACGCGCGATCGACTGCGCGGCGTGCACACCGGTCGGCATGCCGCTCTGGCAGGTGCCGTGCACGATCCCGTAGCCCTGCCGGACGGCGGCGGCGTCACCGACGGCGTACACCTGCGGGTGCGACACCGAGCGCAGCGTGGGGTCGGTGACGACCCGGCCGCGCTCGTCGACCCGCAGACCCGCCGCGGCCGCCAGCGGCGACACCCGTACCCCGCTGGTCCACAGCACCAGGTCGGCGGGGACGCTGTCGCCGCCGGCGAGGTCCACCGCCCCGGGCCGCACCGTGACGATCTCCGCGCCGCTCACCACCCGCACCCCCAGCAGGGCGAGCGCGCCGTGCAGGTACGCCCTGGCCTTCGGCCCCATCGTCGATCCCGGCTCCTGCCGGCCGATGAGCACCACGTCCAGGGCGGGGTGCCGTTCGGCCAGCTCGGCCGCCGCCTCGACCCCGGTCAGCCCGCTGCCGCAGACGGCCACGGTGCCGCTGCCCAGGCCGGCCAGCCGCCGCGCCAGCAGCTCGGCGTCGGGGGCGCTGTTCAGCGTGTACGCGTGGTCGTCCACCCCGGGTACGGCGGCGGTGTCGGTGACCGAGCCGAGCGCGTAGACCAGCCGGTCGTACTCCAGCGACCGCTCGTCGTCGACGCGGACGGTACGCGCGGCGGCGTCCACGCCGGTGACCCAGCCGCGTACGAAGTCCACCCCGGTGCCGTCGAGCAGGTGCGGGATGCGCAGCTCGGCCAGTTGCTGCCCGGACGCGGTCTGGTGCAGCCGCAGCCGCTCGGTGAACCGCTCGTCCGCGTTGACGAGGGTGATGTGCACGTCGTCGCGGCGCGTGGTGCGGGCGGCCAGGCTCACCGTCGCGGCCATGCCCGCGTACCCCGCGCCGAGGATCACGATCCTGTTCATGTGCCTGCTCCTTCTCGCGTGGAGGACGACCTCGGAACGAGAGGGAGGGGACGGATCGTGAGGTGCGGTGACCGGGGTCACACGCTTCCGGTGGCCGGCCTACTGCTCGGCGCCGCTGAGGCCCGGGCTCACCGGATCGGCGCCGTCGGGCTCGCCGACGAGGGTGTCCGGGACGCGCATGTGCCACGCGTCGGTGACGAGTTCCTCCAGGCGCGCGACGTCCACCTGGGCCAGCCGCAGCATGACCAGGGGCAGCCCGTCGTACCCGGACGTGGTGAAGAAGAGCTCGGGCTCGCCGAGGAGCAGCGCCTGCTTCTCCGCCTCGTCGCCGACGTACAGCACGGCGATGTCGGTACGGATGCGGCGTGGCGTGCCGGGGGTGCGCTCGGGATAGGACCAGACGAAGCCCTTGCCGCCGACCCGGAAGTCGAAGCCCTCGCTGTCGATCTCGACCACGTCGGGCAGCGCCAGCGCCAGGCGGCGGACGTCGTCGGCGTCAGCCATCGAGGTTGCTCCGGGACACCGCCTCCTGCATGCGCACAGGCTAGCCGCTACGGCCGACATCGCCGCCGCGGGCTCGCGGGATCCGACGGTGGGTCGGCCCGCCGGGTGGCCGAGCGGCGGCGTACCGGCTCACCCGGCGCGCCGCCGGCGGCCCGCGCGGGACCGGTGCCCCACCCCGACGCGACGCCGCCCTCCCTCGCCGCGCTGCTCCGGCCCGGGCCGCGCGGCGAGGGAGGGCGGCGGGGCGTCCGTCACCGGCAGACCGTCTGCAGGTACGTGCCCCCGGGGTTGCTCGGGTCGAAGGGCAGGTCGACGGCGACCGCCTTGCCCGTCACGCAGGTGCCGGTCGGCAGGTCGGCCCACGACCCGGGCGTCCACTCCTGGTTGGGGTTGAGGGTCTGGACGCCGAAGTCGCCGCTCTGTCCCCGGGTGCTCTCCCAGCTCAGCTGTACCCGCACCTGGTGGCCGGTCGACGAGTAGTGCTGGTAGCGCACGTCCAGGCCGGTCCACCAGCCGAGGAACTGGTTCATCTTGACGCAGAGCACGTCGGCGCCCTGGGCCCGGGTGCAGTGCCACTGGTCAGGGGCGAGGGCGGCCTGGGCCACGCCCGGCGTGAGCGCCAGCACGGTGAGGCCCACCGTCGTCGCCGCCACCGCCCGGTACCACCGTCGGCTCGTCATGTCCGTCTCCCGTCGTCGTCGGGTCCTGCCGCGAGGGTAGGAATCCGCGGGCGGCCGGGATGACGTCGATCGGTCACGCGGCGCGCGAACATCGGACAGCGTGCTGACGGTGGGGCGGTGCCGGCCGGCTCCCGGCGGCGCCGCCCGGTCAGGGCTGCTGGCGGGGCGCGACGAATCCGGGGGCGGGTTGCGGGGACTGGCCGCTGACCTGCGTGACGATCTCCGTGGCGACGTCACGCAGCTTGCGGTTGCGGTGCTGTGACGCCTGCCGGAGCAGGGCGAACGCCTCCGTGGCGGTGCACCGTTGCTGGCCCATCAGCACCCCGAGGGCCTGGTCGATGACGCTGCGGGAGGCCATCGCGTCGGTGAGTTGCCGGTGCAGGAGCGCCTGGTCGGCCTGGCGGATGATGACGGTCAGCGCCGCCGTCGCCTGGGCGGTGAACGCCTCGGCGTGCCGGCGCGCGGGTCCGTCGAAGGCGGCCGGGTGGGTGGCGTAGAGGTTCAACGCGCCGACGGTCTCGTGGTCGACCGTCATCGGCAGCGACAGCGAGCTGACGATGCCGAGCCGCAGCGCGTGTTCCCGGTAGCGGCGCCACCGTTCGTCGTCGCGCAGGTCGGCGACCTCGACGACGTGCCCCCGACGCAGGGCGTCGAGGCAGGGCCCCTCGTCGGTGCCGTACTGGATCTCGTCGCCCTTCGCGGCGAGTTCGCCGCTGCCGGCGACGGTGAAGACGCCGCCGTCCCGCCGTACGGTCAGCCCGCAGGCCGCCGCCGGGGCCACGACGTCCGCGGCGACCCGGACGACCTGGTCGAGGAACTGGTCGACGTGCAGCGAATCCGCCAGCAGGGTCAACAGTCGGCCGTACGCCGAGGCCAGATGCGATTCCGCAGCATCGGACACCACCGCTACCTCCCGAGAACCACGTGTCGTCGTTGCACCGCTGGTGAGGGCAGCGCCCCGGCCCACGCTCGGGGGCCGACGGCGGGCGCGGTCGCGCACCGATCTGCGGCCTCGCCGACGGGCAGGGTGCGGATCGGGCGCGAGGCGGCTACTGTCGGTGTGGGTTCGGACATGAGCCCAGGACCAGTGCCGCCCGCCGACGGCGGGCCGAGCGCCGACCCGGTCCCGACTCCCTCACCGAGGAGCAGCTCATGTCCGTCCATCAGGCACCGCCCGTGACGACGCCGGAGACCACCCGCCCGCCGACCCTGTCCCTCGCGGTCGCCCGGGACGGCCCGGCGACGGTGGTGACGGTGCGTGGGCCACTCGACATGGACACCGTCGACTCGCTGGTGGACCTCGTCGACGGCGTGATGTCCGGCCTACCACCGCCGGTGCTGGTGCTCGACCTCAGTGGGGTGGACTTCTTCTGCGCCGCCGGGGTGACGGCCCTGCTGACGGTGCGCCGGCGGGTCGCCTCCGACGGATCCGCGCTGGTCGTACGCGAGCCGTCGCGGATCACCGTCGCCGTCCTGGACATGGTCGGCCTGCGGCACGAGTTCACCACTGACTGACCTGCCTTCCTCCACGTCTGTCGGGTCGTACCCGGTGCTGACCCGGTGGGACGTACCCACCTGTTGATCAACTCAAACCCGCCGCGCGCGCCCGGAGTGCCGGGCTGCTCCGCCGGGCCGCGTCGCGCGCCGGTGAGCCGGTGCGGCTGCGGAAAAGCGGTGGAGGTTGGGCGAGGGGCGGTGCGAGGATCTGGGGCGTTCCGACGACGGGCGCCGCGGGGCGCCGAGGCCGGCGACGGTCGAAACCGGTGGAGGGTCACGAGGCGACCTTCGGGACGGGTCGCACGGCGTGGCGCGCGATCGGCAGTCCAAAGTGGTCCCCACCGGACCCGCACCGAGGAATCCCGCCGGCCCACGTCCCGCCCTCGGGTGCGGGGGCGAGCACATCACGGGAACCTCCCGACGGCTGGTGGTTGTTAGACTCCGCCCTCCACGATCATCACGGGGGAGGGATCATGGACGCCGGCGTTGCGGGCGGGGGCGGTGTGCTGGACCCGGACGGCGCCAGGGAGCGGCTGTCGGCCTGGAAGGGCCGTATCGACAAGATGGCGGCCGACACCAGGGCCATGAGCGACCGTCTCCAGCAGCTGCGGGTGACCGCGACCGACGACAACGGGCTGGTCGAGGTCACGATCGATTCCGCCGGCGCGGTGGTGGACCTGCGGTTGGGCCGCCAGATCCAGCGGGTCGCGCCCGAGGTCGTCGCCAGGACGATCATGGACACGATCCGGGACGCCAAGGGGCAGGTGGCCGACCGGTCGCAGGAGATCATCGCCGAGACCGTGGGGACCGGGTCGGCGGCGGCGCGCGCGATCGCCGAACGGGTCGGGCAGCAGTTGCGGGGCCCGGACCCGGTCGCGGGGACCGCCGACGAGCACCGCGGCTGGCGGTGAGTCCGATGGGTGACGGATTCGCGGCCGACGCGGAGGAGATCCGCAGGCACGCGCACCAGATCGAGGCGCTGACGGCGCGCTTCGACGCGGTGAAGGCCGCCAGCGCGCACATCACCCGGGACGACGCGGCGTACGGGCTGCTCTGCGGCTGGATCTCCGGGGTCCTCGAGGGCCGGCACGCGCGGCAGGACGAGCTGATCGCCGCCGTCGAGGAGAACCTGTCGCTGGCCGTGAGCGGGCTGCGCCGCACCGCCGACAGCTACGACTCCGCCGACTCCGACAACGCCACCCTGATCAACAGGGTGGGAAGTCAGTTGGCCCGATGACCGACACGTCGCTGGTCGCCGACGTCCGCTCTTCCCGGGAGGTCTGGACCGGCGCTTCCCTCGCCGACGGTGTCGAGGGCCTGGTCGACGCGATCAGGAGTGAGGGCTGGGTCGACGACCTGCTCGCCGGCGCCGGGCTCGGGATCGAGGTGGTGGCCTCGGCGCTGGACCCGTTCAGCGCGTTGCTGGCCAACGGGCTCGGCTGGGCGATGGAGTACTTCGAGCCGCTGCGCCAGATCCTCGACGACCTCACCGGGATGCCCGACGTCGTCGCCGCGCACGCGGCCACCTGGGACAACATGGCCGCCGAGTTGCACGGCACGGCCGGCGAGCTGCGGTCACGCCTGGACGGGGACCTGCCCGAGTGGCGGGGCCGGGCCGCCGAGGCGTACCACGGGTTGATGGCCCACAACGTCGAGGCGATCGGCGGTCTCGGCGCGGTCTCCGCCGCGATGGCGGCGGCCACCCAGGCCGCCGGGAACCTGGTGGCCTTCACCCGCGACATCGTGCGCGACCTCATCGCCGACCTCGTGGCGCGCGTGGTCGTCTGGGCGGTCGAGGCCATCTTCGTCGTCACGATCCCGGTGATCGCCGCGCAGATCGCCGCGGCCGTCGTCAAGTGGGCCGGGCGCATCCTCACCTACGTCGGCGCCCTGATCACCAGCCTGACCAACCTCTCCCGGCTCCTCAACGGATAGGGCAGCCATGGCGACCCCCAAGAAGCCCGACGGCCCGGACGGTGGTGACGGCACCGCCGGCACGCCCTCGAAGTACGGCGGCATCGACGCGGGCAGCGGCATCTCCAGCGCCCAGGCCGCCATCGCCCAGGCCGTGCAGAAGGGTCACCCCGGGGGCGCCGGACAGGGCCCGACGCCTCCGTCGAAGCCGCCCACGCTGGACCCGTCGACCAGGCCGACCGCGCCGCCGGACATGGACGACATCCACCACAGCGAGGCGTCGCGGCAGCACATCATCGAGGGCGACGGCGGCCGGCAGGGCGGTCATCTCGCCGGCACCGGCTTCTCGAAGAAGACGGAGTTCCCGAAGGACTGGGACGAGGCGAAGATCCTCGACGCGGCGCACCGGGTGACGCAGCAGGGGCCGCCGGCGAAGGGGCCGTACCTGACCAAGGACGCCGACGGCAAGCCGGCGTGGGCCTACGACTACCAGGGCACGGTCGACGGGGTCGAGGTCAAGACGACGGTGCTCGCCAACGGCGAGATCCGGACCGCCTATCCGCCCAACGGCGCCGACCCGGGCGTCATCACCAACCCGCCCGCCCCGAACCCCGCTCCGAAGGGCGTGCCGATGAGCAACCCGCCCCGTTACAGTCACCCTGACGTCGGCGGCGACGGCAGTTGGACGTGGGAGGGCCCGAAGGGCAACAAGATCATCAGAGTGGTCCAGGACGCCCAGGGCAACGTCACCACGACAGTGCTCGGCGACTACAAGAAGAAATGAACGTCATGGATGCGAAGACCTACGCGGCGGTCGCCGACGTGTGCGCGCGGCTCGCGGGCCGGCTGTCCGACGACACCCTGGGCACCGTGCGCGAGCACTACGCCGCGGGTGAGTGGGACCTGGCCGACGCGACGCTCCTGCTCAACCTGGCGTTCGAGAACGTCGGCATCACCCCCGGGGAGCAGGAGCTGATCCGCTCCATCCTCGGCGATCCGGACAGTCCCGAGCTGCGCGACGTGCCGGTCGTCGCCGAGGCGCCGCCGCCCGCGTACCGGTTCGGCCCGACCGGCCCGGCGGACGCGCCGGACCCGACCCGGGCGGACGCCCTGCTCTCCGCCGACGCCCCCCGCCACGGCGGTCACCGGCTGTTCCGCACGTGGCGGCAGCCCCACGACGGCGCGCGCGACGCGGCGGGCTGGGTGTACGTGCTGCTGGTCGCCGAGGGCGCCGACCCGCTCTCGGCGTACTCGGGCCTGTCGTCACGGCTGTGGACGGCGCTGCGGGAGAAGTGGCCGCTGGAGGTGGTCGTCGACGGTGCGTCGCCGCCGCCGTACCAGGCCGCCGCGCTGGCCGCCGCCCAGCCGGTCCCGGTCGGCTGACGTACCGGGTCGAGGGGGCGGACCCGCGCCGGGTCAGGCGTCGTCAGCCCGGGGCGGCGGGCCCGCCCCGACCCGGCCGCGCGGTGCCCGCGTCCGTCGTCGTGACCGCGGGCAACTCCTCGACGACGCTGACGCCGCTGCCCGGCCGCGACTCCCACCACCAGGTCTCGCGCAGCCGGAGCCGGCCGTCGGGCAGCATGGACACCTCCGAGACGCAGTGTCCCGAGGAGGTCTGTCCGTCGGCGTTGAGCTGGACGTACCGGAAGTCCAGCCGGTCGCCGTGCCGGGTGCCGACGAGATGGCCGCGCCGGATGGAACCGCCGGCGTAGTCGGCCCACACCTCGCCGTCGGCCTCGCGGTACGTGAAGACGGTCTCGGTGCCGACCTCGCCCGCGACGACATCCGCCACGGCGGCGAAGCGGCGCCCGTCCAGTGAAGGCGTCATGGTCCGGACCCTATCCGTGCGGCGGACGGCCGCCGCGTCACGCCGGCTCGTAGCGGGCGGCGGCGGCCCGCAGTTCCCGCGCCACCCGCTCGCGCATCCCGGCGGGCCGGAGCACCTCCACGGCGGCGCCCAGGCTCAGCAGGGCCTCACCCGCCCAGGCGTCGCTCTCGAACGGGACCGTCACCTCGACCCATCCGGTCGCGGTGACCGGCACCTCGGCCTGCCCGTGCACCGGCACCAGGCGCCGCAGGCGCGGCAACGCCCCCGGCGCCACCCGGACGGTCACCTCGACGGCCGTCCGCTCCCGCTCCCACTCGCGGCGCGACTCGGCCCAGGACCGGGCCAGGTCGAACCCGGCCGGGCGGCGGACCGGCTCGTCGAGGGGCTGCGCGGTGCGCACCCGGGACACCCGGTAGGTGCGTCGCCGGCCGTCGCGCAGGGCCATCAGGTACCAGTCCCCGGCGGCGAGGACGAGCCCGAGCGGGTCGACCTCCCGGGTGGTCTCCCGCCCGTCGCGCACGTACCCCAGCCGCACCCGGCGGTCGCGCCACACGGCGTCGGCGAGCGCGGTCAGGCACGGCACCGGCTCGGGCGTGCCGAACCAGCGCCACGGGTCGAGGTGGAACCGCTCGGCGGTCCGGCCGGCCCGTTCCCGGGCCTCGCCGGTGAGGCTGGCCCAGACCTTGATCCGGGCGCCCTCCAGCATCTCGCCGAGCCCCAACTGCTGCGCCGGGCCGGCGAGGCCGAGGAAGGTCAACGCGCCCGCCTCGTCGAGGCCGACCCCGGTCAGCCGGGTGCGGTAGCCACGGTCCAGCCGGTAGCCGCCCGCCGGTCCCCGGGTCGAGCGCACCGGTATCCCGGCGGCGACCAGCGCCTCGACGTCGCGTTGCACGGTGCGTTCGCTGACCTCCAGCAGCCGGGCCAGCTCCGGGCCGGTGGCCCGGCCACGGACCTGGAGCTGCAACAGCAGGGTCATCATCCGGGAGGCGCGCACGCCCTCATGGTGGCGCACGTACCCGACAGCAGGTGTCGGGAACTCGGGTGAGACTCGGGCGGCGGCACGATCGCGCGCCGCGCGACGGGAGGAGGAGCCATGACCGAGGGGGCGACGCAGGTGACCGGACGGGTCACGCCCCGGCAGTTCCACGAGAGCGCCGGTGTGCGGGACTGGCGGGTGCTGGGGGACGGGGTGAGCACGTACTTCCGTACCGGCTCGTTCGCCGCCGGCGCCCGGCTGGTGCGGGCGATCGGCGAGCTGGCCGGCCTGGACGAGCACCACCCCGACGTCGACGTGCGGCACGCGGGCGTGACCGTGCGGCTGGTCACGATCACCGACGACCACTTCGGGCTGACCGGACGCGACGTCGAGCTGGCCCGGCGGATCTCGGCGGTCGCCCGCGACCTGGGCCTCGTCGCCGACCCGTCGGCCGTGCAGCACGTCCAGGTCACCGTCGACGCGCTCGTCGGCCCCGAGGTGACGCCGTTCTGGCGCGCCCTGCTCGGGTACGTCGACCGCGCCGGCAGCCCCGAGGACCTGATCGACCCGGGCGGCCGGGGGCCGTCGTTCTGGTTCCAGCGGATGGACGCGCCCCGCCCGCAGCGCAACCGGGTCCACGTCGACGTCTGGGTGCCGTACGACCGGGCCGAGGAGCGGGTCGCGGCGGCGCTCGCGGCGGGCGGCCGGTTGGTGACCGACGCGTACGCGCCGTCGTACTGGGTGCTGGCCGACGCCGAGGGCAACGAGGCGTGCGTCGGCGCGGCGGGTGGGACCGGACCCGACCCCGCACCGGTCGACGGTGACACCCACGGGCAGGCGGTAGCGTGACCGCGGGTGGCATCCGGCGGCCGGGCCGGAGGAGAGCGGGCGGGGGCGGTGCCGATGGCTGAGACGATCACCGTGCTCCCCGCCAACGAGGTGAGCTGGGACGACCTGCAGACCGTCTTCGGCCGTCGTGGCGACGCCGCCCACTGCCAGTGCCAGCGGTACAAGATCCGGGAGTGGCTGCCGTCGGTGCCGCCCGAGGTCCTCGCCGGGCGGCTGCGCGAGCAGACCGACTGCGGTCAGCCCGGAGCGGACCGGACCACCGGGATCGTCGCGTACCTGGACGGGGAGCCGGTCGGCTGGTGCGCCGTCGAGCCGCGCACCGCGTACGAGCGCCTGGTGAGCGGGCGTACCCCCGTCCCCTGGCGCGGCCGGGACGAGGACCGCGCCGACCCGGGCGTCTGGGCGGTGACCTGCTTCGTCACCCGGGTGGGATTCCGGCGTCGCGGCGTCAGCCGTGCCCTGGCCCGCGCGGCGGTGGACTTCGCCCGGGAGCGCGGCGCGCGCGCCGTCGAGGGCTACCCGATGATCACGCAGCCGGGACGGGAGGTGGTCTGGGGGGAGCTGCACGTCGGCAGCCGGAGCATCTTCGCCGACGCCGGCTTCGT
Organism: Micromonospora coxensis; assembly: GCF_900090295.1. Classification (NCBI taxonomy): domain Bacteria; kingdom Bacillati; phylum Actinomycetota; class Actinomycetes; order Micromonosporales; family Micromonosporaceae; genus Micromonospora; species Micromonospora coxensis. Next base: position 5,434,194 of record NZ_LT607753.1, read on the forward strand.
CGAGGTCAGCCACCCGACCCCACGGCGCGTCGTGATGCGGATCGACTTCTGAGCACCGGCCGGGCCGGCCGGGTCGGCGAGAGGAGACGGTGGGTGGCGAGCGACAGCGAACAGCCACGGTTGTGGAAGGTGGTGGTCGCCCTGTCCGCCACCGAGCGCCGCAAGGACGAGATCTGCGACCGGATCGTCGACCTCATCTGCGCGGACCCGAACCACGAGGGGCCCTGCGACACCCCGTGGGCGTTGCACGTCGTGGACGGGGACTCGCTCGGCCGGGGCGAGCGGAGGCGGCTGCAGGCCGAGATCGACGACACCATGGCGGGCTGATCCCCGACGGGGTGACGGCGGCGTCAGGCCGTGGCGGCGCGGTGCGCGGCGGCGAGCCGCTTCGGCGCGCGGGCGTACCAGGCGTCGAGGATCAGCTCCGCCAGCTCCGACTCGCTGATCCGGTCCAGCCGGACCAGCACCGACGGGTGGCCGTCGAAGTGCGGCGTGGTGAAGTGGACCGTGGGGTCGTCGGCGAGCAGGGCCTCCTTGACGCCGAGGTCCGCGACCAGCACGCCGAGGACGGGCCCGTCCGGGGCGGCGTCGCCCAGGGCCTCACGGTCCGCCCGGCGCAGCGGCCGTTCCCAGACGAACGACTTGTCCCGCACCCGCCAGGCCGGCAGACCGTCGTACGACGGCCGCTCCGTCGTCTCCGGCAGGGCGAGCGCGAGCCGGCGTACGTCGTCCCAGGTGGCCATGGTCCGACGATACGACGGCCGGGCCCGGCGCAGGGGGCGCGCGGGTGCGGCGCGTGTCAGGGCAGGGGGTGGGCGATGTGGCGGGCGTGGTCGGCGACGGCGGCGGCGGTGACGGTCGCCTCCAGCGGGAGCATCTCCAGGCAGCGGCGTACGGCGGCGGCCATCAGCGTGTTCGGCACCCGCATCGACAGGGTGCAGTGCGGCACCCACCGCCCCGGCAGGTACTGCTCCGACAGGGCGATGCCGGCCCGGGCCAGCCGGTCGTGCACCCGGGCGTGGTGGGCGAGCAGGTCGGCGGTGGGGGTGACGCCGAGCCACAGCACCCGGCCGACGAACTGGCCGGCGTACTGGAAGCTCAGCCGCAGCGGGGCGGCCACCGGGGTGCCGTGCAGCGCCTCGGCGACCCGGTCCGGGTCGAAGCGGGGCGCCACCGCCAGCGACACGTGCGGCCGGTGCCGCTGCTCCAGCAGCGAGCGCATGCTCTGCACCCCCTCGGCCTCCAGCGCGTCCCAGAGCACCCGGATGCGCCGGGTGGCGTCGGTGTCCAGATACAGCTCGAGCGCCGCGACCACGTGATCACCCTAGAGGTCGGGGTTTGTCCGCCCCCGGCGGCGGTACTGAGCCGGGGACCGGACGGCGTGAGGAGCATCCCGTGGACGTGAGCGACCTGCTGACCGAGACCTACGACCGGCTGCCGGACCTGGTGCGCGCGGCGGTGGACGGGCTGAGCCCCGACCAGCTGCGTCGGGCCCCGGGGCCCGGGGCCAACCCGGTCGGCTGGCTGGTCTGGCACCTGACCCGGATCCAGGACCACCACGTCGCGGACCTGCGCGGCGAGGAGCAGGTCTGGGTCTCCGGCGACTGGGCGGGCCGGTTCGGGCTGCCCGCCGACCCGGACGACACCGGCTACGGGCACACCCCGCAGCAGGTCGCGGCCGTACGCCCGGAGAGCGCGCAGGCCCTCGTCGACTACCACCTGGCGGTGGCCGCGCGGACCCGGACGTTCCTGGCCACGCTGACCCCGGCGGACCTGGACCGGGTGGTCGACGAGGCGTGGGATCCGCCGGTGACCCTCGGCGTACGGCTGGTCAGCGTGGCCGAGGACGACCTCCAGCACGTCGGGCAGGCCGCCTACGTGCGGGGACTGCTCGCCCCGGACTGACCCGCGCGGCGCAGGGCGGCGTGGGCGAGCAGGTGGAACGCCTGCGCCTCGGCGGAGGTGCCCGGGCGGTCGAAGTGCGGGGCGCCGCTGACCGGCCGCACCAGCCCGTGCCGGTCGACCTGACGGTCGGCGGTGGCGAGCAGGTCCCGCCCGGCGTCGGCGTACGACGGCGGCAGCCAGCCGTCGGCCGCGCCGGTCAGGGCCGCGTACGCCAGCATCTGCGCGAGGTTCGTCTCCACGTGGCTGCCCCGGTCGTCGAGCACGTCGTGGAAGAGCCCGTCCGCACGCCGGTGCGCCAGGCAGGCGTCGAGCACCTGCCGGGCGTGCCCGGCCAGCTCGGCACGCAGGCCGTCCGGCCAGTGCGGCAGCAGCCGCAGCGCCCGGGTGATCCCGGCGACCACCCAGCCGTTGCCGGTGCCCCAGAGCTGAGGCTGCACCAGGGCACCGGTGTCGGCGTCCCAGCGGGCGGCGTAGAGGCCGGCGTCCGGGTCGTACAGCCGGCGGCGGTGCCCGTCCACCTGGGCCGCCGCCCGCTCCGGGTGCCCGCAGACGGCGAGCAGCGGCACCACCATGTACACGGTGTCCGCCCACACCTGGCGGTTGCCGAGCAGGTGGAACAGGGTGCCGTCGGCGGCCCGGGGCGCGTCGGCCAGCAGCCAGTCGAGCTGCCGCCGCAGCGCCACGGTCCACCGCCGGTCGGGGTGCAGACGGGCCGCGAGCCGGACCGCCTCACCGCAGGCCGCGCCGTTGACCGCGCCCTGCTCGCCGGAGACGTCACCGAGCCGGCCGTCCGGGTGCTGCCGGGTCACCGCGGCGTCGGCGAGCAGCACGACCTCCTCGTCCCACCCCAGGTCGAGCAGGGCGTGGGCGGTCACGCCCTGCTCCCAGGACTGCCGCTGCATGGTCAGCAGCGCCGTGAGCGCCCGGTCCAGCCGGGGGTCGTCCAGTGCGCGCATCCTGCCTGTCGTACCACGGAACCGGGCGGTTCACCCGCCGCGGGTGATCCGGACCCACCCCCGCCAGCGGCGTGTCGGCACGACCCCGGTCAGCGCCGGCCGGCGGGGCGGCCCTGCACGACCTCGTCCGCGTCGCCGCGTGGGGCGGGCACGGCCGGGTCGACCGCCGGCCCCCGGCCCGGACGCCGGGACAGCCCCCGGTCGATGCCGACGAAGAGGAGCCCGAGCAGCCAGAACGCGAAGGCGAAGAAGACCGCGCTGAGCGAGACGCCGGCGTAGCCGAGTTCTCCGGCATCGATGAACGGGTACGGATACCGGTGGACGACCAGCCCGCGCACCAGGGCGAAACCGAGGTACGCCAGCGGGAACGCCAGCCACCAGGCGGCGTAGCGGAGCCGCAGCCGACCGCGCTGGTCGAACAGCGCCCAGTCGGCGATGGCCAGCAGCGGCACGACGGTGTGCAGGAACTGGTTGCCCAGCGCCTCGCCGAGCGCCCGGTCCGGCTGGGGCATCGCGAACGGGCTGGCCGGGTTGGCCAGGACCAGGTGGTAGACCACGCCGGTGATGGTGATGTAGAGCGTCACCGCGCCCTTGAGTGCCGACGGCGGCTCCGGCAGTTCCTGCCAGGCCCGCCAGGCCGCGTAGCCGGCGAAGAGGCCCACCGCCACGTTGCTCTGGATGGTGAAGTACGGCAACAGGCCGGTGACCGTGGCCGGACCGAGCGCGGTGAGCACGATCCCGGCCAGCACACTGATGACGATCGCCAGGCGGAAGAGCACCGCCAGACGTCGACGCCGCAGACTCATCGGGGCAAGCTACCAGCCCACCGGCCCGCGTCGATCGACGGTGCCCGGCCACCCCGGACCGGGCCGCCGCCGTGCTCCCGCCGGTGCGGGCGTGGACCGGGCCCGGACCTCCGGAGCCGGTGGCGCGCGCCGCACCGGGTGCCGGAGCACCCGGCTCGGTCACGGGTGGTCCATGTCGACGTCCACCCATGTCATCCGCTGGCGACGCCGGCCCCGCGCCGGGTCGTCGACCGGCGGATCGGGTACGCCCGCGCCGCCCGGCGGGACACATCGGCGGCCGTGGCCGGCGTACCGTACCCGCGTCGGCCACCCTTCTCCGGTCACCGGAGGCGCCGCCCGGTGACCGGGCCGCCGGCCCGGGGTGCCGTGCCCGGCCTGACCACGACGGGAGCCGACCGTGCCGCTGACCGATGGGTCCTCCGCCGGGGCCGCCCGGCCGTTGCCGCCGGGGCAGCGCGTCGCGCCGCTGCGCCGCTTCGGGCTGCCCTGGTTCGCCGGCCGGGTCCCGGCCCCGCCCGTCGCACCGGTGATCACCATCGGTGGGGTGGTCCGCCGGCCGACCCAGGTCCCGGTCGCCGAGTTGACGTCCCTGGGCCCGCGCCGCGACCTCGTCGCCGACCTGCACTGCGTCACCACCTGGACGGCGACCGGCCTGCGCTGGGGCGGGACGCCGTTCGCCATCGTGCACCTGCACCTCGCCGACCTGGTGCACCCGCACCCCCGGGCCCGCTGGATCGGGGTGACCGGTCTCGACGGCTACCGGGCCTGCCTGCGGCTCGACGACGCGCTCGCCGACGACGTGCTGCTCGCCGACACCTTCGACGGCGCGCCGCTGACCGGCCCGGTCGGCGCCCCGGTACGTCTCGTCGCCCCGCGCCAGTACGGCTACAAGAGCGTCCGGCACGTCTGCGCGATCGACTACCTGCTCGACCACGAGGGCGGCTCGGCCGGCTGGCTCGGGCACCCCCGGGCCCGGGTGGGACGGGAGGAGCGCAGCCGCTTCCTGCCCGGACGGGTGTGGCGGCCCATCTGGCGGCGGGCCCAGCCCCGGGTGCGCCGCGCCTACCATGCCGTCGACGGCTGACCGGCTGCGGGCGATCCGGGCCCGGGGTGTGCGTCGGAGTCGTCGGTCGAGCCCGGGTTCGACGCAGGCCGGCCGGGGACGTCGACAGCCGCCCTAGTCGGGGCGGGGCGGGTCCGTCCGGTCCGGCGCGGGCAGGGTCGGCTTGCCGGCCGGGACGGGTGGCTCGGTCGGGACCGGCGGCGCCGAGGTGGGCGGGGCCGTCGGAGCGCCGGTGGCATGCTGCGTAGGGCGCCTGCTCGACCCGGCGGTGGGCGTGGCGTCGCCCCGGTCGGTCGCCGCGCCCGGGCTCTGTGCGTCCCTGATCGCCCGCTCGCAGTAGGCGGCGACCTTGTTGCGACCCCCGGCCGTGGTGATGAGGTCCGTGAAGACCGGGTTCTCCAAGGTCCGCCCGGGGTTGTCGCCGGCATCGGCCCGGTAGGCGCGGCACAGGCCGAGGATCGACGCCGTGGGGGAGGAGGGCGGCGCGTCGGTCGCCGCGGGGCTGCCCGACGGGTCGGCGCCGGCCGTGGCGGACGCGGTGGGCACCGGGGCGGCGGACGGCCGTGTGCCGGGATCGTCCCGCTCCGGCTGGCCGGGCAGCGTGCCGGTGACGGCGGCGAGCGCGACGCCACCGGTCGCCGCCACGGCGAGGGCGGCCAGCGCGACCTTCAACCCGGCCAGTCCGGCCAGGACACCGGTTCGGGTGGAGGGGGCACGGACGGGGAGCGGCGCTCCCGCGCGTGCCCGCTGGAACGCCTGCATGGCGGCGGCCTCCCCGCGCAGTTCGGCGGGGTGGGGCGCGGCGCGGACCGCTGCCAGGAGTCGTACCAGCGACGCCGGGCCGTCCTGGGGGTCGACGGCCGGACCGACGAGCAGGCGCTCGACGGTTTCCTGGTCCATGCGATGTGCGTTCATCTCGTGTCCCTCAGCGCCGCCGGGCGGCGGGGCGTCACATCCACCGGGATCGGGGTGGTGTCGATCACGCCGAGGGTCGGGGAGGCGTCGGACCGTGGCCGGCCCGGGCGCGGACTCGCGGGCGAAGGACGGGCGGTGGGCCGTTCCCGGCGGGCCGTTCCCGGGCCCGCCGGGGCTGCCCGGGTCAGCCCATCGTCTTGGCCCCGTCGATGCTCTCGCGCAGGATGTCGGCGTGCCCGGCGTGCTGCGCGGTCTCGGCGATCAGGTGCAGCAGCACCCGGCGCGCCGACCAGGTCGCGCCCGCCTCGAACCAGGGTGCCTGCGGCAGCGGCCAGGCGGTGTCGAGGTCGAGGGTGCCGATCAGCTCGTCGGTGCGGGCGGCGACCTCGGCGTACCGGTCGAGGAGGCCGGACAAGGTCTCACCCTCGGTCATCCGGAACGCGTTCTGCCAGTCGAGCGGCTCGGCCTGCATCGCCTCCTCGCCCCCGACCATGAACCGCGCCCACCGCTCCTCCACGGTCGCGACGTGCTTGACGAGCCCGCCGAGGCAGAGCTCGCTGACCGTGCTGCGGGTCGCGGCCTGCTCGTCGGTCAGCCCCTGCACGGTCTGCCGCAGGAAGCCGCGGTGCAGGGTGAGGGTCTGTGCCAGATCGGCCCGCTCACCGGTCAGAACCCGCTCCGAAGTGGTCATCCGTCCGCCCTCCGTCGATGTCGTCGAGGTTCACCGTAGGCGGGACCACCGACAGTTTTCCGCCGTCGCGGGTTGTCGTGGCGGCCGTGGCGGGTAGCACTGAACGACATGGGTGAGATTCGAGTGGGCACCTCCTCCTGGGCGGACCGGACGCTGCTGCGCGCGGGCTGGTACCCGCGATCGGTGCGGACCCCCGCCGACCGGCTCGCCCACTACTCCCGCCACTTCGGACTGGTCGAGGTGGACACCTCCTACTACGCGGTGCCGGTGCCGGAGACCACCGCCGGTTGGGTGGCCGCCACCCCGCCCGGGTTCACCTTCGACGTCAAGGCGTTCAGCCTCTTCACCGGGCACCCGACCCCGGCGGCGATGCTGCCCCGGGACCTGCGTCCGGCCACCGGCGGAACCCGGGTCCGCCGCCGGGACCTGCCGGAGGAGTCGTACGAGGAGTTGTGGCGCCGGTTCCGGGCGGCGCTGCAGCCGCTGGCGGCGGCCGACCGGCTCGGCGTGGTGCTGTTGCAGTTCCCGCCGTGGCTGGTGTGCGGCGCGGCCGCCCGGCGGCGCATCGTCGAGCTGGCCCGCCGGTGCCGGCCCTGGCGGGTGGCGGTCGAGCTGCGGCACGGATCCTGGTTCGAGGGCGCGGCGGCGGCCGAGACGGTGACCTTCCTGGCCGACCACGACCTGAGCATGGTCTGCGTGGACATGCCGCAGGGGCATCCCTCCTCGGTCCCGCCGATCATGGTGGCCACCGCCGAGCCGGGGCTGGTCCGGTTCCACGGGCACAGCCCGCACTGGACCGACGGCGGCAAGGAGGACCGCTTCCGGTACGCGTACTCCGACGGAGAGCTGCGCCGCTGGGCGGACCTGCTGACCGACCTGGCCGGCACCACCGACGAGCTGCACGTGCTGTTCAACAACTGCTGCGAGGGGCAGGCCCAGCGGGACGCCGGCCGGCTGGCCGGGCTGCTCGGCGTGACCCCCGCGACGGAGCCCGCCGAGGTCTGATCATGGCCGTTTGCGCCCCGGCGGGACGGGTACCGCGGCAGGGACGACAGGGAGGTGCGGTGATGACGCACGAGCAGCAGCGGCCGGGCGTGCCGGACGACGCGGAGGCCCGCCGGGTCCGCGAGGCCGAGGAGGCGCACGGCGGCAGCATGGCCCCGGGCGTGGTGGACGAGACCGGCCGGCCGGTGGCCGAGCCGCCGCCGGCGCCGGCCGGCGACGAGGACGGCACCGGCTCCTGACCGGGTACGACGACGCCCGGGACCGCCACCTCGCGGTCCCGGGCGTCGTCGTGCGCGCGTCCGGTGTGGACCCCGGTGCCCGGACGCGACGCGTGCCGGCGACGGGGACGCGTCGCCGGCACGGCGCGCCGCCGGTCAGCCGGTGGTGGCGCTCAGCGCCGGCAGGTAGCCGGCGGAGTGCCCACTGGCGTTCGGGTGGTACGACTCGACGATCGGCCAGGTGGTCCCGTTGATCCACGGGCTGGACGCGCACACCCCGTGCCCGGCGAACCGGCTCCGGACGTCGACGTAGCTGAAGCCGGCCGCCCCGGCGCGCGCGGAGATCACGCCGGACATCGTGTCCGAGCCGCCGTTGAGCAGGCTGCGCTTGTACTCGCTGATGCTGCCGAAGCCGCAGGAGCCCAGCTCGAACAGGCGCGGGTAGCCGAGCACCACGACCCGGGCCCCCGGCGCCCGGCTGCGGATCGCCCGGTACGTCTCGTCGAGGCGTCCCGGCAGCGTGTTGGTGATGTACGACTTGGCGGTGTTGACCGCGCCGGCGCAGCTGCTGTCGCTGCCGAGCCGGCAGGTGGTGACCACGTCGGCGAAGCCGGCGTCGTTGCCGCCGATGGAGATGGTCACCAGGTCGGTGCCGGAGTTCAGCGCGCCCAGCTGGTTGTTCAGCACCTCCCGGGTGGTGGCCCCGGAACAGGCGACGAAGCGGAAGGTGGCCACGGTGTGGCTGTTGGCCCACAGTTGCGGGTAAGCCTTGGGGCTGCGCAGGCAGGAGCCGCTGGTCCCGTCGTAGCTGTTGATGCCGACGCCGGAGGAGTACGAGTCGCCGAGCGCGGCGTAGTCGGTGCCGGCGGCGGCGGCCGGGGTGGCGAGCCCGAGGGTGAGGAGCAGACCGGCGACGAGGGAGCCGACCGCGGGGGTGGGGCGGAGACGCATTCAGGGACCTCCGTGGTGAGGGGGGCCCACTTCGTAACATGGCGTCTACTCGCTGGTAACATTTCGACGGGTCGATCCCGCGCCTGGCGAAAAGCTGGCGGATCGGGGTTGCCGATCGCACGTTGATCGAAGACCATGGATGTGTTTGTGCCCGTGGTCCCCGGTGACGCCGGGCGATCGGCTGCGCACGCCGCGCTCCGCCGGCTCCCGAGGCACGCACGACGCGGCGGCCCGGACGAATCCGGACCGCCGCGTACGAAGACGGCTCAGGTCGGTGCGGCGAGCGCCCGCCGGGCGCGGACGTGCCGTCACCGGGTGACGCGTCGACGCGGTGGTTCGTCAGCCGGCCGGTGCGAGCGCCATGCCGGGCACCCTCCACCGCCGAGGGTGCGGAGCGCGCGGTGGCCGGACCGGGGCGCCGGTTCCGGGGCTGCGGGCCGTGCGTCGGGTCAGCGGCGGGGGCGGGTGACGTACGGCGGCGCGAGCCGCCCGCCCGGCGGCCTGCTCCCCGCCCTCGACGGCCCGCTCACGACCCTGCGTGCCCGATCCGGCGCGCCGGTGGGGTCCGGACGCGCGTGGGCCGTGCCCCAGGGCTCCTCGCCCCGGGCACGGCCCGCTCGTCGTCGTCGTGTCAGTCCCGGCTGACCCCCTCCGGGTGCATCCCGGTGGCCTCCTCCAGGGCGTTGTCCGGCAGGTCGCCGCCCGCCGTGTCGTCCGGGAAGGTGCGGCGGGCCGGCGCCGGATCGGGTGGGGCGCCGGGGCCCGCCTCGGGGACCCGGGTCGGCTCGACCGGGCCGAAGCCGTGCCGCCCGGCCGGTCCGGTGGGCGCCGCCGGTTCTCCGGCCCGCCGGTCGCCGCGCCGTCCCGGCGGCACCGCGGTCTCCTCGCTCCCCTCGCCCATCGGGTCGTCCTCGCCGGCGCCCCAGGGCGGGCCCGCGTCGAAGCCACCCGTGGTGCCCCAGGGAGCGGCGGACTCCGGTCCGCGCTGCCCGCCGCCCGTCGGTCCCTCGTTCGCCGTCATGGTCACCTCGCTGCTCGTCGTGGCGTCCGGCCTCGACCTCCGGCGTGGCGGCCGCCGTCGCCACTGCGACGCGCGGCCGCCGACCGGCCCGGTCGGGTACGACCTCAGCCCGCCATCGCCATCCGGCGCTTCGCCGTACCCATCGCGGCGATCTTGCCCATCGTCTTCGGCGCGCTCATCATCCCGCCCGCGCGCCCGAGCATGCCCCGGAACACCTGACCGGGCTTCTGCTGCTCGCTCATGTACGAGGTGACCACCACCAACGCCCCGGTCAACGCCGGGATCGTCCACTGGAGCACCTTCATCTTCCGCTGGCACGACGCCACGTCGCTGGGCGTCTGGTAGTTCGGCTCGGTGGTCCCCTCGACCGGCTGGTTGCCGGCCTTCTCCAGCCGCATCCCGAGCAGCCGGCTGTACCCGGTCACCGCGAGCGCGCCCACGGTGAGCGCCGTCTTGACCGCGCTCATCCGGCCCACGCCCCGCTGGGTGAGCACCCGGGGGCTCTCGGTGACCAGTTCACCGGCCGCGCCGGCCAGGTGGGCCCCGATCGCCGCCGCGTTCACCGGCGTCCATCGGGACCACCCCGCCGAGGCGACCGGCAGCCGCTGGGTCGAGTCGCTGATCCGTGCCGCCGCCCCGTTCACGCCGAGCGCTCCCATCAGGGAGCCGCCGAACCAGGCCGCCAGACCCAGGTCGTGCATGGAGCGCAGTGCGGTGTGCCGTTCGGACATCTGATCCCCCTCCACCGTATTCGGGCGCAGCGGCTTACCCATCGTCGACGGGGCTACGCACCCGGGCCCGGTCCGTCCGCCGTTGCGTCGCTCGTCCGGTCCGCGCCGGTGGGCAGGGGGAGTCGCGGGGCGGACGGCGGGTAGGCCGTCGTCGACCGGACGACAGGGAGGAGATCGCGATGTCGCAGCCGGACGAGAGCCGGGAGAAGACCCGCTCGACCGACGCGGTGCTGATGCACCCGGGCAACGATCCGCGCCGGGAGGCCGCGCAGGAGAAGCCGCCGCCCGAACGGGGACGGACCCTCGTCGAGCGGAACGGCCGGATGGTCCCCGTCGACCAGGACGGGTGACCGGGCGCGCGGTCGGGTGACGGGCGTCGCCCGACCGCGCCACCCGGTCGCGATTGGCGCGACCGGGATCCGGGCATGATCGCGGGTCGTGGACGGGAGGACGATGAGCGGGGGACGGAGCCCGGCGGGGGAGCCGGGGCGGCTGGACCACGCCCGCCTGTTCCGGGCCACCCCGACGCCGTACCTGGTGCTCGACCCGGACCTGGTGATCGTCGAGGTGAACGACGCCTACCTGCGGGCCACCGGGCGCTCCCGTGCGGAGCTGCTCGGCTGCTACCTCTTCGACGCGTTCCCGACCAACCCGCAGGGGCCCGACGTCAGCGGGGTGCCGAACCTGCGGGCCTCGCTGGAGCGGGTCCGGGACACCGGCCGACCCGACACCATGGCGCTGCAACGCTACGACATCCCGGACGGCGCCGGCACCTTCGCCGTGCGGTACTGGAGCCCGGTGAACGTGCCGGTGCGGGACGACGACGGCCGCACCGTGCTGCTGCTGCATCGGGTGGAGGACGTCACCGACTTCGTCCGGGAGCGGGAGCAGGGGCGGGCGGAACGGGCCCGCGGCGAGGACTACCGGCGCCGCGTGGTCGAGGCCGAGGCCGACCTCTACGCGCGGGCCCGTGAGCTGCGTACCGCCCTGGAGTCGGAGGCGCTGGCCACCCGGCGGTTGACCACCCTGGTCGACCTGGCCGGCCAGCTCGCCGGATGCGAGACCGTCGCCGCGCTGACCGAGGTGGTGATCGACCGGGGGCTGGCCGCGCTGGGCGCCGACGGGGGAGCGGTCGCCGTCCGGGACGGCGACCGGATGCGTCTGACGCTCACCGACAGCCTCGGCGGGCACACCCGGGAGCGGTACGCCGACCTGCCGTCGCACGGCCCGCTGCCGGCCTCGGTCGCGGCCCTGCGCGGCGAGAACGTGCTGCTGCCCGACCGCGACGCCGCGCTGGCCTGGTCCGACGCGATGGCGGACGTGCTCGCCGACACCGGCCTGCACCGCTGGGCCTCGCTGCCGCTGCGGGTGGGTGACCGGCTGCTCGGCTCGCTGACGGTGGGCTGGCGCGACGGCCACCCCTTCGCGCCCCGTGAGGTGGAACTGCTGGGCGCGTTCGCCGCCCAGTGCGCGCAGACCCTGGACCGGATCCGGGTGCACCAGGCGCAGCGGCAGACCTCGGAGACGCTGCAACGCAGCCTGCTCACCGAGCCGCCGCACACCCCGGGGCTGGCCGTCGCGGTGCGGTACCACCCGGCGACGGCACACGACCAGGTCGGCGGGGACTGGTACGACGCCTTCCCGGCCGCCGACGGCGCGACGACCCTGGTGATCGGCGACGTGACCGGGCACGACCGGCGGGCGCTCGCCGCGATGGCGCAGATCCGCAACACGTTGCGCGGCGTCGCGTACCTGATGGGGGCGCCCCCGGCGGCGATCCTGGCCGGCCTGGAACGGGTGCTGGCCGGCCTGCGGGTGCCGAGCCTGGCCACGGCGGTGCTGGCGCACGTGTGGGCGCCCGGCCAGCCGGGCGGGGCGCCGGACGGGGCCCGCATGCTCTGGTGCAACGCCGGCCACCCGCCGCCGGTGCTGATCGGCCCGGACGGCGACGCGCGGCTGCTGGAGGCGCCCGTCGACCCGCTGCTCGGGCTGCGGCCACCCCGGGAGCGCCACGACCACGAACTGCTGCTGGCGGCCGGCTCGACCGTGCTGTTCTACACCGACGGGCTGGTCGAGCGCCCTGGCTGCCCGCTGGACGAGGGGCTGCACCGGCTGCGGGTGACCGCCGGCCGGTTGGCCCACCTGCCGGTCGAGCGGCTCTGCGACGCGGTGCTGGCCGACCTGGTCGACGCGCCCCGCGACGACATCGCCCTGCTGGCGCTGCGCGTCACCGGCTGACCCGTCGCCGGCCGTGCCGGTGGGTCAGCGTGGCGGCAGGCCGGCGGCGAAGTCGGCCACCCGCCGGGCCAGCGGCGCGCCGGCCCGGACCCAGGTGAAGTGGTCCAGCGGGGCGCCCGCCTCGGCGACGGTGTACCGGTCCCGGGTCACCGGCGCGGCGGTGAGCTTCGCGCAGAGGTGGTCCAGCGTGGCGTGCGGGGTGTACTGGTCGTCGTCCACGCCGACCGCGAGCACCGGCGTGGTCAGCCGCCGCACGGCCGCCTCGGCGTCCACCCCGTCCAGCACCGGGAACCGCCCGGTCCGGGCGGTGTACGCCCAGTCCCGGATCACCCCGCGCGCCTGGCGTCCGCCGAAACCCCACCCGGGCCAGACCCCGAGCGTGCGCGCCACCGCCGCGATCCCCTGGGTGTACGGCAGCACGCCGTACCCGCGCAGGCCCGGGTAGCTGCGCCAGTACGGCACGCCGACGGTGAGCAGGGCCAGCCCGTCGACGGCGTCCGCGCCGTGCACGGCCAGGTGCAGCAGGGCCGCCTGCCCGCCGAGGGAGTGCCCGAGCAGCAGCCGGGTGCGCCCGTCCAGCCGGGGCTTGAGCGCGTCGAGGACCGCGCCGACGTCGGTGGCCAGCTCGGCGTAGCCGTACCGGCAGGCGCGCCCGGGCGGGGGAGTGCTGGCTCCGGTGCCGCGCAGGTCGGCCACGGCCACCGCGAGGCCCGCGTCGCGCAGCGCGGCGGCGAACGGACGGTAGTAGCGGGCCCGGACCCCCATCGCGGGCCAGATCACCACCATCGGCGCGCCGGGCGGGCCGTCCGGCTCCGGGTACACCTGCACGCCGATGCGTGCCCCGTCGACCTCGACGTGTTCCTGCGTGTACTCCGGCTCCCCGCTCATCCGTCCAGCGTACGACGGAAGCTACCGGCCGGTAACCAAGGGGGTGCGGCGGACCGTCGCGCCCTGTTCGACCCGGTCGACGGCGGCCAGCACCGCCGGCACGTCCAGCGCCGCCAGCGCCGGGTGCACCGCCTCGGCGTCGGCCGGGGCGCGCGGGCCGACCCAGAGCGCCTGGTGCCAGGGGCGGTCCGGCGGCGGACCCCACTGCGCGGGCGGAACCGGCCCGAACAGCAGCACGGACGGGGTGGCGTACGCGGTGGCCAGGTGCCCGATGCCGGTGTCCCCACCGACCACCAGCCGGGCGTGGGCCACCAGCGCGGCCAGCTCCCCGAGGTCGGTCTCCCCGGCCAGCACCGCCCGGGCCGGCAGCCCGGCCAGGACGCGGACCTGCTCGGCGATGCTCCGCTCGCCGGGGCTGCCGGTCACCACCACCCGGTGACCCCGGGCGGTGAGCGCCCGGGCCACCCGGGCGAACCGGGCCGGTGGCCAGCGGCGTTGCGCCGCCTTGGCGCCCGGGTGCACGATGCTCACTCCGGTCGGCAGCCGCCCCGGCGCCGGCCGGCGCAGCGCCAGGTCGGTGCGGTCGGCGGGCACGCCGTACCAGGCCAGCAGCCGGCACCAGCGGTCGATCTCGTGCTCCTCGGCGTACCACGCCGGACCGTCGTGGTGGCCGGCCTCGGCGTTGGCGAAGGCCAGCAGCCGGCGCGGACGGGCGCCGGCGAGCATCCGGTGCGACTGCGGGCCCCGCCCGTGCAGGTTCACCGCCAGCCGCGGCGGCGGGCCGGACCAGGCCAGTTCGCCGAGCCCGTCGGCCTCGACCAGCCGGTCGACGCCGCCGATCAGGTCGACCAGCGGCGCCGTCCAGCGCGGCGCGACCAGCGCCAGCTCCTCGTCCGGGTACGCCGCGCGCAGCGCGCGCAGCGCGGGGACCCCGGTGGCGAGGTCCCCGACGCCCAGCGCCCGCAACACCAGGATCACGGGTACGACGACTCCTGCTCGGCGCAGACCACCAGCTCCCGTACCGCACAGCCGGGCGGCTGGGAGAGCGCGAACATGACCGCGGCGGCGGTGTCGGCCGGGTCGTTGAGGATCGCGTCCGGACCGGGCTTGTACTGCGCGTCGCGGTCGTCGAAGAACGCCGTGCGCATGCCGCCGGGGATCAGCAGGGTGACCCCCACCGTCCCGGCCAGCTCGGCGGCGAGCGCCCGGGTGAAGCCGACCACCCCGAACTTCGCCGCGCAGTACGCGGTGGCGTCGCTGACCGCCTTGATCCCGAGCGTGGACGCGACCGTCACCACCGTGCCGTGCGAGCGCTCCAGGTGCGGCAGCGCGGCCCGCACCACCGCGGCGGTGCCGAGCAGGTTGACCGCCACGATCCGGTCCCAGGTGGCCCCGTCGACGTCGGCCAGCCGCCCCGGCACGTCCATCCCGGCGGCGGTGACCAGGCCGGTCAGCCCGCCGGCCTGCTCGGCGACGCGCCGGGTGGCCTCCTCGGCGGCCCGGGTGTCGGCCAGGTCGCACTCCACCCACTCCACCCCGTCGGCCGGCGCCTGCCGGTCCAGCACGTACGGCCGTCCACCGGCCTTGGTCACCGCGGTCACCACCGCCGCGCCGAGGCCGCTCGACCCGCCCGTGACGAGTACCGCCGAACCGTTCAGATCCCTGCTCATCGTGCTCCCTTGACCAGTCGGGCGCCGCGCGAGCGCGCGGCGGTGATCGTGGCGGTGGTGGAGCGGCCCGCCAGGTACGGCACCGTCACCACCCGGCCGCCCCAGCCGCGGACGAGGTCGGCCTCGGGCAGCTCCGGGGCGCCGTCGCCGGAGTAGTCGCCGCCCTTGACCCAGACGTCGGGGCGCAGCCGGGCCAGCGCGGTGGACGGCGTGGACTCGTCGAAGACCACCACCGCGTCCACGCAGTCCAGCGCCGCCAGCAGCCGGGCCCGGTCCGCCTCGCCGTTGACCGGGCGCTCCGGACCCTTGAGGGCGCGGACGCTGCGGTCGGAGTTGAGGCAGACCACCAGGCAGTCGCCGAGCCGGCGGGCGGCCTGCAGGGTGGCGACGTGCCCGGCGTGCAGGATGTCGAAGCAGCCGCCGGTGGCGACCACCGTGCCGCCGTCGGCGCGTACCCGGGACACCAGCTCCTCGACGGCGGAGGCCGGCGGGCGCGGTGCGGCCGACACGCGGTCGGCCCGGGCCAGTCCGGCGGCCCCACCGGCGGCGACGTACGCCGACGCGGCGGCGACCGCCTCCCGCACCGCCTCGGAGGTGACCGCCCCGGCGGCGAGCGCGGTGGCGGCGGTGGCGGCGAAGCGGTCGCCGGCGCCGCAGGTGTCCTCGACGTGGTCCACGCCGGACGGTGGCGGCACCACCAGCGGGGTGCCGCCGGAGTGGCAGAGCACCGCGCCGTCCGGGCCCATGGTCACCGCGACCGCCCCGACCCGCCAGCGCTGCCGCAGCTCGTGCCCGGCGCGGGTGGCCGTGGACAGCGCCGTGCCGGCCCCGGCGTCGCCGGTGAGCCGGCGCAGCTCGCCGAGGTTCGGGGTGACCAGCCGGGCGCCGGGCACCGCCACCGGCCCGTTCGGGTGCGGGTCCCAGACCAGCGGGGCGCCCGCCCCGGCGAGCGCGGCGCGCAGCGCCGGCTGCCGGAGCAGCCCTCGGCCGTAGTCGCTGACCAGGATCGCGCCGGCGGCGGCGAGCACCTCCAGCGCCGCCTCCGGCGGCTCGCCGGCGGCCTGCGGGTCGCCGCCCCGGTCCAGCCGCAGCAGCGTCTGCCCGCCGGAGCGGAGCCGGATCTTCTCCGGCGTCGCCCCGGGCAGCCGCAGCGGGTAGAGGCGCACCCCGGCGGTGGTGAGCAGTTCGGCGATGCGGGCCCCGGCGGCGTCGTCGGCGAGCGCGGTGACCAGCGCCACCTCGACGCCCTGGGCGGCGGCGAGCAGCGCGGCCAGGCCGGCCCCGCCGGGCCGGTCGGTGGCCCCGCGCTCGTCGAGCACCGGCACCGGCGCGTCCGGGCAGACCCGGGAGACGGTGCCGTCGACGTCCCGGTCGAGCAGGGCGTCGCCGACGACGACCAGCGGCCCGCTCACGACGGACACCCCCGCCGGTCGGGGCGGTGCCCGTTCGTGTCGTGTCCGTTGACGCCGTGTCCGTTGCTGCCGTGCCCGTTCGCGCCGTGGCCGTTGAGGCCGTGGCCGTTCGCGCCGTGGCCGTTGAGCGGGTAGCCGTTGACCACGGCCAGCGCCCGGTCACCCCGGCCGGCCGGCAGCCGGCCGGCGACCGCGACGCCGCGCTGCCGCGGCACGGTCGTCGTCCGGGGGAGCCGGCGGACCAGCGGCAGCGCCTCGTCGACGTACTCGCAGAGCAGGTGCAGCGAGACCAGGTGCAGCTCCTGCACCACCTGGCTGTCCGGGGACGGGACGGCAAGCACCTCGTCACAGACCTCCGCGAGGGGGTTGGGGGCGGGGCCGGTGAACGCCCAGCAGCGCACCCCGGTCTCCCGGGCCGCCTCGACCGCCCGCAGCAGGTTGACGCTGCTGCCGCTGGTCGACAGCAGCAGCAGCACGTCGCCGTCCCGCCCGTGGGCGCGCACCTGCCGGGCGAAGACCTCGTCGTAGCCGTAGTCGTTGCCGATCGCGGTCATCGAGGAGGTCTCCGCGTGCAGGGCGATCGCCGAGTACGGCTCCCGGTCGTCGCGCAGCTTGCCGACCAGTTCGGCGGTGAGGTGCTGGGCCTCGGCGGCGCTGCCGCCGTTGCCGGCGGCCAGCAACCGGCCGCCACCCGCGAGGGTCCAGGCCAGCTCGGTGCCCCAGTCGGCGAGGCGTCCGGCGGCCTGCCGGTACGGCAGCAGCGCGGCGGCGAGCCCGGCCAGATGCGTGTCCAGGGTGGACAGCGGAGCGCTCATCAAGCCACCGCCGGGGCGACGCGGCCGACCTGGGCGACGCTGGCGTAGACCGCGCCGAGCTGCTGGGCGCACCGCTTCCAGGAGTACCGGCTGCGGATGCGGTCCAGCGCCGCCGTGGCGTACGCGAAGCGGCGGACCTTGTCGGCGAACAGCCGGCGCAGCGCGGTGCCCAGCGCGCGGGGGTCGCGCGGCGGCACGAGGTCACCGGTGAGCCCGTCCACGACGGTGTCGGCGATCCCGCCGACGTTCGTGCCGATCACCGGGACGCCGCAGGCCATGCCCTCCAGCGGGGTGAGCCCGAACGGCTCGTACCAGGGGGCGGCGACCAGCACGTCGGCCGAGCGGTACCAGGCGCCCATCTCCTCGCGCGGCACCGCGCCGACGAGCTTGACCCGGTCGGCGACGCCGCAGGACTCGGCGAGCGCGGTGAGCCGGCGGGCGAAGCCGTCGGCCGGCAGCAGCTCGGCGGGCGGCCCACCGACCACCACGCACTCGGCGTCCGGCACGGCGGGCAGCGCGCGGATGACGTCCTGGAAGCCCTTGCGCTCGACCATCCGGCCGACGGTGAGGATCCGGTGCCGGGCCGGGTCGCGCGGGGCGACCGGCCCCTCCGGGCGGAACATCTGCTCGTTGACCCCGGACGGGACCAGCGCCATCTTCGCGCGGGGCACGCCGAGCCGGACCAGCTCGCCGACCTCGTCCTGGCACTGCACGATCACCCGGTCGGCGGCGCGTCCCAGCGCCCGCTCGTAGCCGATCCGGCCCGGTGGGCTGGTGTCCTTCGTCCCCTGGTGCCGCCGCTTCACCGCGCCGAGCGCGTGGTACGTCAGCACCACCGGCGTGTTGGTGCGCCGACCCGCGTGCAGGGTGGCCAGGCCGCTCATCCAGAAGTGGGCGTGCGCCACGTCGGGACGCCAGCCCCCGTGCCGCCACTGGTCGGCCAACCAACGGCCGAACTCGCCCATGTACGGCAGCAGCTCGTCCTTCGGCACCCGCAGCGCCGGCCCGGCCGGCACGTGCAGCACCTGGTACCCGGCGGAGGCGTCCACCACATCGGGCAGCTCCGACGAGTCACGGCGGGTGTAGACCCGCACGTCGTGGCCTTCGCCGACCAACGCCGCCGCCAGTTCGGCGACGTGCGTGTTCTGACCACCGGCGTCCTCCTCGCCGAGGACGGCGAGCGGGCTGGCGTGCTCCGAGATCATCGCGATGCGCATGTTTCCTCCTCCAAGATCCGGTCCCAGTCGGCGAGGAACCGGTCGAGCCCGAAGCGTTCTTTCGACACCTCCCGCGCCCGCGCACCGAGCCGGTACGCGGCGTCGCGGTCCTCCGCGAGCCACCGGGCCGCCTCGACGAGCGTGTCGACCCGGGTGGAGAGCACGCCGGCGTCGGGCGGCACCGCGTCGACGGCCTCGGTGGTGGCCAGCGCGACGACGGGCATGCCGATCGTCATCGCCTCGATCAGGCTCAGCCCGAGCGAGGTCCACCGGCACAGGTGCAGGTACGCCCGCCGCCGGGCCATCTCGGTGTGCATGACGTCCTGCGGCAGGTCCTCGTGGGCGGTCAGCCGCTCCGACGGCAGGCCCAGGTGGTCGGCCAGCCCGGTCACCCCCATCCCGAACACGTCCAGCGGGGCGACGGCCGCGAAGCGGGGCATCAGGTCGGTGCCGGTGACCCGGGCCCGCCGTACCGGCTCGTTGGTCACCACGGCGAGCCGGTCCAGCTCGCCGGTCCACTCCACCCGGGGCGGCACGATGCCGTGCTCGACGACGGCGGTGCGGGTGCCGCCGTTGTCGTAGAACAGCTCGTTGAAGTGGGTGACGTGGGTGAGCAGCAGGTCGTCACGGTCGGCCATCGGGTGGCGGGTGTTCGGCACGTCGCCCTTGGGGGTGTTGTGCTCGACGTAGACGGCCGGTACGTCCCGGCCGGGGCGGCGGCGCGACCAGCGCTCGGCCAGCTCCAGCTCCTCGGGACGTTGCAGCACGACCACGTCGACGTCCGCGTCGGCGAGCTGCTCGGGGGTCACCTCGACCACGGTCTCCGGCCATGGGTAGGTACGCGCCCGGCCCCGCCCGTACGGGCCGCGGTCGGGCGTGACGGGCACCAGGTAGCGGTGCCGTCCGTGCACGAAGGACGTGGTCCAGGAGCCGTGCACGTGCCAGAGCAGGACGTTCATGACCCTCCTTCAGCTGTCGGATCTGGTGGTGAGCAGGCGCACCGCCGCGACGACCTCGGCCGGGTCGATCCCGGCGGTCAGGCAGGGGTGCTCGGGCACCGGGCAGCGGGTGGCGCGGCTGTCCCGGCAGGCGGCGGTGGCGTCGCCGAGGCGGACCAGCGGCACCCGGTAGGGCGCCCACTGGCCGAACGAAACGGTGGGCGCGAAGAGGCTGACGACCGGGGTGCCGACGGCGGCGGCGAGGTGGGCCGGTCCGGTGTTGCCGACCACCACGCACTGCGCCCCGGCGATGACTCCGGCCAGGCCCGCGAGGTCGGTGCGTCCGCCGAGGTCGGTGCCACCGGCTGCGGCGACCCGGGAGGTCAGCGCGGTCTCGACCGGCCCCCCGGTCACCACTACCCGATGGCCGGCCGCGGCAATCGCGGCGACGATCTCCGCGCACCGCCACGGCGGGCAGGCCCGCGCCGGCACCGACGCGCCGGGGTGCACCACGACGTACGGCTCGGCGTCCGGGACGACGGCGGGGCGGGTGGCGCGCACCCGCAACGTCGGCTCGTCCCCGGCGGGCAGGCCGAACCCGGCCGCGGCGGCCAGGGAGAGGGCCCGCTCCGGCTCGGGGACGCCGACCGGCACGCGGTGCCGGACGTCGAGCAGGGCGCCGGGGTAGTCGTCGCTGATCGCGCTGATCCGCGCCACGCCGGCCATCCGCAGCAGCAGCGCGAGGGGGAGGGCGGACTGGTGGAAGGAGGTGAAGACGACCGCCTCGTCGGCGCCGACGGCGGCGAGCCGGTCGGTGAGGCGGCGCATGTCGTCCGGGTCGACCGGGGCGGGCTCGCCGTCGATCCACGGCAGCGGCCACTCGATCAGCTCGTCGACGCCGGGCAGCAGGCCGGCCGCGGCGCGTCCCCGGGGGCCGCAGAGCAGCACCACCCGGTCGGCGTTGGCCGCCACGGCCCGGATCGCCGGGCCGGTCACCAGCACGTCCCCGGCCGAGTCGCTGCGGACCACCAGCACGGTGCCGGCCCGCCTGGTCGCGGCCGGGCGGACGGCCGCCTGCCGGCGCAGGATCTCGTCGACAGCGGTGGGCAGGTCACGGGCGACGTGCGGGGCGGCGGCGATCTCCTCGGGCCGGGTGACCGGGGTGGGCACCAGGAAGCCGGTGGCGCCGGCGGCCAGGGCGGCGGTCATGTCCCGGCCGATGTCGCCGACCATGACGCAGCGGGCGGGCCGGGTGCCGAGCGCGGCGGCGCCGGCGTGGACCATGCCGGGGGCCGGCTTGCGGCAGCCGCAGCCGTCGCCGTCGTCGTGCGGGCAGATCTGCCAGGTGTCGAAGGGACCGAGCAGCTCCTCGACCCGGGCGTGCACCGCCCGCATCGCCTCGGCGGTGAACAGCCCCTTCGCCAGCCCGGACTGGTTGGTCACCACGCCCAGGCGCAGCCCGGCCGCGCGCAGCCGGTCCAGCGCCTCCCGGGCGCCCGGCATCGGGCGCACCTTGTCCGGATCGCCGTTGTACGGCACGTCCTCGATCAGGGTGCCGTCGCGGTCCAGCAGCACGGCGTCGAAGAGGCCCCCGTTCATGGGCAAGCAGTTGCCCCGGGCAAGAGGAGTAAACATCACCTCTGCGCCCCGGCGACGTCACCGTCCGTCGTGGAACTGCGGGTGCGCCACCAGCCGCGTACCCAGTGGGTGACCGCGACCGGGGGGATCAGCGCGCTGGTGGCCAGCATGGTGAGCACCTCGTCGCGGGTCCGGGGCCCGGGGGCGATGCGGGCCCGGGCGAACTCGGCGGTGCCCGCCGCCCAGCCCAGCGCGCCGGTCGCGGCGAGCGCGCCGAGCACCCGGCGCGACGCCGCGTCGCGCGGCAGCCCGGCCCGCAGCGCGACGGCCGTCAGGGCGAGCGCGCCGGCGGTGGTGACCGCGACGTGCCGGGGGCGGCGGCCCGGTGGCAGCCGCAGCTCCTGCCGCCAGTTCGGGCCGTAGCGGCGGCGCAGCAGCGCGTCGTCGGCGTTGCCGCGCTGCACCAGCAGGCTGACCCAGCGGCCCTCGGGACGCACCGGGTGGGCGACCACGCGACGGCCGCGCACCAGCTCCCAGCCGGCGAGCCGGACCCGGTGGGCCAGTTCGGCGTCCTCCCGGTAGGCGCGGGGGAACCGCTCGTCGAAGCCGCCGACCTGCTCCAGCGCGGCCCGCCGGTAGGCCATGTCGGCGGTGATCCACTCACCCTCGGCCAGGCCGGCGGTGCTCCGCTCCCAGTCGGTCGGGCGGCGGTCGGCCGGCAGCGGCACCTCGACCACGCCCTGCACCCCGCCGACCCGGTCGCCGACCGTGAGGTCGTCGCGCAGCCGTCGGGCCCAGTCCGGCGCCGGCACCACGTCGTCGTCGAGGAAGACCACCCACGGCTGCCGGGCCGCCCGCCAGCCGACGTTGCGGGCCGCCGCCGGGCCCGCGCCGCGCCCGGTGAGCACCTTCGCGTACCCGGACGACGTCGCCGGCACGGCCGGCTCGCCGGTCGGGTCCCGGCGGTCGTCGACCAGCAGGATCTCCGCGTCGGGCAGCTCGGCGAGCTGCCGGGCGAGGGCGTCGAGCAGCACGGTGAGGCTGGGCCGGCCGACGGTCGGCACCACGATGCTGATCACCGGTCACCGCCGAGCGCGTCGCGGCGCACCGCGAACGGGCCGAGGGCCAGCAGGTCCACCGGCGCCGAGCCGAACAGCTCCATCGCCTCGCGCGGGGTGTCCACCATCGGCCGGCCGGCGGTGTTCAGCGACGTGTTCACCACCACCGGCAGCCCGGTGAGCCGCTCGAACTCGGCCAGCATCTCGGCCACCAGCGGTTCGGTGTCGGTGTGCACCGTCTGCACCCGGGCGGTGCCGTCGACGTGGGTGACCGCGGGGATCCGCTCGCGCCACTGCGGCCGGACCCGGTGCACGAAGAGCATGTACCGGCTGGGGTACACGCCGTCGAAGATGTCGGCGAAGCGCTCGGCGCGCACCATCGGCGCGATCGGGCGGAACTGCTCGCGGCCCTTCACGTCGTTCATCCGGCGGGTGGTGTCCGGGTCGCCGGGGTGGGCCAGCAGCGAGCGGTGGCCCAGGGCGCGCGGGCCGTACTCGCTGCGGCCCTGGTACCAGGCGACGATGCCGTTGCCGGCGAGCACCCGGGCGGCCTCGGCGGCGATCGAGTCGGGCCGGGAGTACGGCAGCGCCGCGCGGCGCAGCTCCGCCTCCAACTCCTCGTCGGACCAGCCGCGCCCGAGGTCCGCCCCGGTCATCGGGGTGCTCCGGTCGCCCAGCTCGCCGGCCACGTGCAGGGCCGCGCCGAGCGCGGTGCCGGAGTCGCCGGCCGCCGGCTGCACCCAGACGTCGCGGTACGGCCCCTCGGCGGCGATCCGGGCGTTGGCCACGCAGTTCAGCGCCACCCCGCCGGCCATGGCCAGCGTCGAGGCCCCGCCGGAGGCGTCGTACAGCCAGCGGGACAGGTCGAGGACGACCTCCTCCAGCCGCTGCTGCACGCTGGCGGCCAGGTCGGCGTGCTCGTCGGTCGGCTCGCCACCCGCGCCGACCGCCTTGGCCATGCCGGCCCAGTCGATCCGGTCGACGTGGAAGCCGCCGTCGTCGGTGACCCGTACCAGCTCACGCAGCAGGCCGAGGTGCTTCGGCTCGCCGTACGAGGCCAGCGCCATCACCTTGTACTCGTCGCTGGAGTGCATGAACCCGAGGTGTCGGGTGAGGTCCTCGTAGAGCAGGCCGAGCGAGTGCGGCAACTGCTGCGAGAACAGCGGGGTGAGCGCGCCGTCGCGGTAGACACCGGCCAGGTGGCTGGCGACCTCGCCGCGGCCGTCGAGGACCAGCACGGCGGTGTCGTCGCCGGCCGGCGGGGCGGCCAACCCGGCCGAGGCGGCATGCGCCACGTGGTGCGGGACGAAGCGCACCTTGTCCGGGTCCAGGCCGGGCAGCGCGGCGGCGAGGAACTGCGGGGCGCGGCGGGCGTAGTCGACGCGCAGCCAGTCCCAGGGATCGCTGAGTCCCAGGTCGGCGACGTCCCGGCAGAGACCCGGATCGAAGGAGTAGGCCACCGCGTCGAGGCTGTCGACGTCGATGCCGGCGCTGCTCAGGCACCAGGCGGCGGAGAGTTCGGGCAGCTCCCAGGCGGAGAACGGGACGGGCCGCTTGCCGTGTTTCCGACGGCTGAACCGTTCCTCCTCGGCGGCGGCCACCACCTGTCCGTCGACCACCAGGGCGGCGGCCGGGTCGTGGAAGATGGCATTGATTCCGAGGACGCGCATGAGTCGTCCCTACCCTGGCCCTCTCCTCCTAACCTGTAGATCATCGACTTCTCGACGGGGCCGCGGATCTCCACCGTGGAGATTCGCGGCCCCGGATCCGGCTCAGACGCCGCCGCGCAGCATCCCCGGACCGAACACCTCGTAGGCGATCCGCTCCACCGGCACGCCCCGGCGCAGCAGCCCGCCGCGGATCTGGTTCATGAACGGCAGCGGCCCGCACAGGTGCACGTGGGCGTCGGGGGAGAGCGGGATCAGCTCCGGGTCGACCCGACCGCGGGACACCTCGGCGGTGAGCGCGTCCAGCTCGTCACCGTCGGTGTTCTGCTCGTACCAGAGCTTGAGGCGCAGGTTGGGCAGCCGGGCGTGCAGCCGGGGCAGCGCGTCGCGGTGCGCGTGCGCGGCGCCGTCCCGGTCGGCGTGCACCAGCACCACCGGACGCTCCGGCGCGGTCTCCGCCAGGTGCTCCAGCGCGGACATCGCCGGGGTGAGCCCGATGCCGGCGCTGACCAGCAGCAACGGCCCGTCGCCGGCGATCGCGCTGACCTCGCCGAAGGGCGGGCTGAGCCGCAGCGTGTCGCCGACCGCGACCCGCTCGTGCAGGACGGTGGAGACCGTGCCGTCGGGCGCGCCGTCCTCGCCGCGGACCCGCTTCACGGTGATCCGCCACTGCGGGGCGCCCGGGCGGCCGGAGAGGCTGTACTGCCGGATCTGCTGACCGAGGTCGCCGTCGAGGTCCACGGCCACCGAGACGTACTGGCCGGGGACGAAGTCGGGCACGACGCCGCCGTCGACCGGGACGAGGGTGAACGACCGCACGTCGGTGGCCTCCGTGGTCACCTCGGTGACCCGCCAGTCGCGCCAGATCGACTCGCCCTCGGCGAGCCCGGCCTCGGTGTAGAGGCGGGCCTCCCGGGCGATCAGCTCGCAGGCCAGCAGCCAGTACACCTCGTCCCAGGCGGCGGCGACCTCGGGCGTCACGGCGTCGCCGAGCACCTCGCCGATCGCCCCCATCAGGTGTCGGCCGACGATCGTGTACGAGGTGGCGGTGATGCCGAGCGAGGCGTGCTTGTGGGCGATCCGGTCGAGGATCGGCCCCCAGGGCGTGTCGCCGGCGCCGGTCAGGTGCTCCGCGTACGCGACCACGGCGGCGGCGAGGGCGGCCTTCTGCTGGCCGGTGGCCTGGTTGCCCCGGTTGAACAGGTTGAGCAGCTCCGGGTGGGCGGCGAACATCCGCGGATAGAACCGGCCGGTGATCTCCTCCCCGTGCGCCCGTACCACGGGCAGGGTCGCGGCGACGACGGCGGCTGACGATTCCGAGAGCACAGCTCCTCCTTGTGTGTTGCCTACGTCCGCCACTCAAACAGGAATTTTCGATTCCACTTCAGGGCCGAAAGTCCCGGGTGAGTGTCGTCCAGGTCACGGTCCGTCGGCCCCTGTGCCGCTTCCGCCGCGCTGGCTAGGGTCGGTGCGTGAAGCTCAACCGGTCCACCGACATGGCGCTGCGGATCGCCATGCAGACCGCCACGGCGTCGACCCGCAGCACCGTCGAGGAGTTGGCCGAGCGGCTGGACCTGCCCCGCAGCCACGTCGCCAAGGTGGTGCAGCGGCTGCAACGCGTCGGCGTGCTGGTCACCATCCGGGGACGCTCCGGGGGCGTCGCCTTCGCCGAGGGTGCCGAGGAGTTGACCGTCGGCCAGGTGGTGCGCGCGTTCGAGGGCGAGGAGGAGGTCGTCGCCTGCGAGGAGTCCGGTTGCACGCTGCGCGCCGGCTGCCGGTTGCGCGGCCACCTCCGCCGCGCCCAGGCCGCGTTCCTCGCCGTCCTCGACGACGTACGCCTCGGCGACCTCGTCGACGACCCGGCCGCGCCCCTGCTGCTCAGCCTCACCCGTCGCCCCTGACGGGGGGTGGCTGGGTCCGGTGAACGGTCGGTGGGGGCGTCCGGCCCGGGCCGGACGCCCCCACCGGGGTGCCTGGGTCGTCAGCTCACCGTGACGGTGCCGTCCGGGGCACGGACGCAGGCCACCGTGCGGTTCGCCGTGCCGGCCGCCCCGCTCAGGCAGCGGCCGAGCACGCGGTGCCCCGCCGCATTCGGGTGCCAGGACTCCTGGCAGGTCTGGAAGTACGTCCCGCAGGCGTTCGCGATGCGCTGGATGTCCAGCTTGTCGTAGCCGGAGAGGCTGGTGACGAAGACGCCCGAGGGGCCGTCCTGGAGCCGGATCGGGGTGGCCAGCGCGCCGGTGGGGCTGGCGGACTGCTCGCAGAGCCGGGCGCCGTCGAAGGCCCGCTGCACGTTGAGCCCGACCAGGTCGGCGGTGGGGAACTCGGCGGCGAGCGTGGTGCGTACGGAGGTCACCAGCGTGCCCAGGCCCTGGGAGAAACGGTGGCCGGGGGCCAGGCTGGCCCGGTGGATGGGGCAGCCGCCGGCGTACCGCTCGGCGCCCAGCGCGCGGAACTTGTCCCGGGTGTCGTCGCGGCTGTCCTCGGTCCAGAAGTTCGACGCCAGCTCCGGCGGCAGCGGGTTGGTGTAGTCCTGGAGCACGACCCGGTGCTGGCCGTCGGCGTCGATCTGGGCGAGCGTGGCGAGGATCTGCCGGACCGCCGCCGTGGTCTCCGCGGTGGCGGCGTTCAACTGCGCGGCCGTGGCCAGGTCGGCGTCCGAGCAGGGCTCCTGCGGCACCGGCCCGCCCAGGTACGCCCAGAACTCCCACCAGCCGGTCCAGGCGTCGGCGATGAACCGGTTGGCGCACTTCTCGGCCACGCTGCCGAAGGTGAAGGAGCTGTTGTTCGAGCCGAGGCCGACCAGCACCAGGTCGATGTCGTGGGTCTGCCCGACCGCCCGGAGCTGGTCGAGCTGCGCGGCCACCTGCCGTCCCTTGGCCCGGCTCGCGGAGGCGTTGGCGATGTCGTACGGCTGGCCGCCGGAGCAGGCGAGGTTGAACCGGGCCTGGATGCCGGGCAGGTCCGCCTGGAACAGCGAGGCGTTCGACGAGCGGTGGCAGAAGTAGGCGTTGGCGTTCGGGGCGGACCAGCCGGGGAAGGACTGCGCGACGCCGTTGAGGTCGACCACCGGCGCGTACGCCCCGGCGCCCTCGCCGCTGATGAAGCTGTCGCCGAGCGCGACGGCGGCGGTGGGTGGCGCCGCCGTGGCCGGAGCGGCGGATCCGACGGCGGCCGACAGGGCGGCGGTGGCGACGGTCAGCGCCGCCGCGAGAGCGGTACGACGGAACCTGGACATGACGTCCCCCATCTGTCCATGCAAATGCGAAAGATCCTCTGGAGGCGCGATCAGATCATCTGCTGCGATGAACGTCAATGGCTCGTAACCTGATCGTTCGAGGGGTGAAACATCCGCCCGATAGGGGTCGCCGCGACCCTCGGTGGCCCCGTACGGCCCGCCGTGGCGGGTCCGGCGACCCGCCCGGGCCGACTGTGGTGGCCCTCCGGCGGGGCGGGCGGGGAAGACGGCGGCGACCTGCGGCGTTGCCTCCCACTGACACCCGCCCGACCATCGCCGCGCGGCGGGTCGCGCGGGGGTTCATGGTCGTGTCGGGCCGTCCGGCTAGGCTCGCTGCGGCGCGCCGCGCGTGGAGATCGAGACGGTGAGCGGCACCACCACCGCCGAGACCGGGGGAGTACGACCAGTTGACCGCACAGCCTGAGACCCTCTACGGGGCCGACGACCTCACCCACCTCGAGGGCCTGGACGCCGTCCGCAAGCGTCCCGGCATGTACATCGGCTCCACCGACAGCCGTGGCGTGGGTCACCTCGTCAACGAGATCCTCGACAACTCGACCGACGAGGGTGTCGCCGGTCACGCCACGAAGATCACCGTCGTGCTGCACGCCGACGGCTCGGTGCAGGTCGACGACGACGGCCGGGGCATCCCCACCGACGTGCACGCCAAGTCCGGCATCTCCGGCGTCGAGCTGGTGCTGACCCGGCTGCACGCCGGCGGCAAGTTCGGCGGCTCGGGCTACAAGACCTCCGGCGGCCTGCACGGCGTCGGCGCGTCGGCGGTCAACGCGCTGTCCCGGCGGTTCGACGTCACCGTCCGGCGCGCCGGCAAGATCCACGCGATGTCGTTCCGGCACGGCGTGCCCGGCGTCTTCGACGGCGACGGCCCGGACGCCCCCTTCACTCCCGGCCCCGGCCTGCAGATCGTCGGGGCGATGAAGCGCGGCCAGCGCACCGGCACCTCGATCCGCTACTGGCACGACGCCCGCTACTTCGAGACCGGCGCGACGCTCGACGTCGAGGCCGTCCGGATGAAGCTGCGCAACACCGCCTTCCTGGTGCCCGGCGTCGACTACCGGCTGCGCGACGAGACCGGTGAGCAGCCCGCCGAGGAGCGCTTCCACTTCCCGAACGGCCTCACCGACATGGTGGAGTTCCTGGCCCCGCCCGGCGACCGCCCCGTCTCCGGCACCCTGCTGGTCACCGGCGAGGGGACGTACCGGGAGAACGCCGCCGACGCCAACGGCGTGATGCAGTCCAACGTGCAGCGCCGCGCCGAGGTCGAGGTGGCCTTCCGCTGGGGCACCGGCTACGAGCGCACCGTCGAGTGCTTCACCAACACCATCCGCAACGCCCACGGCGGCACCCACCGCAAGGGCTTCGAGCGGGCGCTGGCCCGTACCCTCGCCGACGCCGTGCGCAACACCCGCGGCCTGCTCAAGGCGAAGGAGGAGCCGCCCACCCTGGACGACGTGCTGGAGGGCATGACGGCGGTGGTGCACGTGCGGATCCCCGAGCCGCAGTTCACCTCGCAGACCAAGGACGAGCTCTCCACCGCCGGCATCACCAAGGTCATCCAGTCGCTGACCGAGCAGCACGTCAAGGCGTGGCTGGAGGACCGGCGGACGAAGGCCGAGGCGCGCACCGTCCTGCAGAAGATCGTCGACGCGGCCCGGGTACGGCTGACCCAGAAGCAGCAGAAGGACGCGGCCCGGCGCAAGACCGCCCTGGAGGGCGCGGCGATGCCGGCCAAGCTGGTGGACTGCCGTGCGGCCGGGATCGAGCGCAGCGAGCTGTTCATCGTGGAGGGCGACAGCGCCCTGGGCACCGGGCGGCTGGCCCGGTCCGCCGAGTACCAGGCGCTGCTGCCGATCCGCGGCAAGATCCTCAACGTGCAGAAGGCCAACCTCCAGCAGGTGCTGGACAACGCCGAGTGCGCCGCGATCGTGCAGGTGCTCGGCGCCGGCTCGGGGCGGACCTTCGACCTGTCGGCGATGCGCTACGGCCGCGTGCTGATCATGGCGGACGCCGACGTGGACGGCGCGCACATCCGTACCCTGCTGATCACGCTCTTCGCCCGGTACATGCGGCCGCTGATCGAGGCCGGCCGGCTCTACGCCGCGATGCCGCCCCTGCACAAGATCACCACGAAGGGGCGCAACCCGCAGACCGTCTACACCTACACCCAGGCCGAGATGGAGGCGACGGTCCGCAAGTTGGAGAAGGCCGGCAAGCAGATCGTCACCCCGATCCCGCGCTTCAAGGGTCTCGGTGAGATGGACGCCGACGAGCTGTGGGAGACCACCATGAACCCGGCCACCCGGGCGGTGCGCCGGATCACCCTCGACGACGTCGACGCCGCCGAACGGATCCTCGAACTGCTGATGGGGGAGAAGGTCGAGCCCCGCCGCAACTGGCTGATCGAGTCCTCCGACCGGGTCGACCGGGAAGCGATCGACGCATGAGCCCGCTGACCGCCGCGCACGCAGAAGGAAGCTGAACGATGGCACGCCGCAAGGACGACCGCGCCAAGGTGGACCTGTCCGCCTTCGACCAGGCCGGCGCGCGGGTGTTCGACAACCCGCTGGTCACCGAGGTCTCCGACTCCTACCTGGAGTACGCCTTCTCGGTCATCCACTCCCGCGCCCTGCCCGACGCCCGCGACGGCCTCAAGCCGGTGCACCGGCGCATCCTCTGGTCGATGCACGAGGCCGGCCACCGCCCCGACCGGGGCCACGTGAAGTCCGCCCGGGTCGTCGGCGACGTGATGGGCAAGTACCACCCGCACGGCGACACCGCGATCTACGACGCGATGGTCCGCCTCGCCCAGGACTTCTCGCTCAACGTGCCGTTGATCGACGGGCACGGCAACTTCGGCTCCCCGGACGACGGCCCCGCCGCGGCGCGCTACACCGAGGCCCGGCTCTCCCGCGAGGCGATGCTGCTCGTCGGCGAGCTGGGCGAGGACACCGTCGACGTCGAGCCGAACTACGACGGCTCGCTGACCCAGCCCACCGTGCTGCCCGCCGCCTTCCCGAACCTGCTGGTCAACGGCGCGTCCGGGATCGCGGTCGGGATGGCGACCAACATGATCCCGCACAACCTCGGCGAGGTGGTCTCCGCCGCCCGCTGGCTGATCAACCACCCGGACGCCACCCTCGACAAGCTGATGGAGTTCGTCCCCGGCCCGGACCTGCCCACCGGCGGTCTGCTGCTCGGCCTGGACGAGGTGCGCCGGGCGTACGAGACCGGGCGCGGCGTGGTGCGGATGCGCGGCCGGGTCGAGATCGGCCCGCTGGAGGGCAGCCGCGGCCGGCAGGCGATCACCGTGGTCGAGCTGCCGTACGGCGTCGGCGCGGAGAAGGTCATCGCGGCGATCACCAACGAGGTCACCAAGACCAAGCGGCTCACCGGCATCGCCGACGTCAAGGACCTCACCGACCGGGAGAGCGGCACCCGCCTGGTCATCGAGTGCAAGGTCGGGGTGAACCCGCAGGCCCTGCTGGCCGACCTCTACCGGCTCACCCCGCTGGAGCAGTCCTTCGGCGTCAACAACCTCGTCCTGGTCGACGGCCAGCCGCGCACCCTGGGGCTGAAGGCGCTGCTGGACGTCTTCCTGGCCCACCGGTACGAGGTGGTCACCCGGCGCAGCGCGTACCGGCGGCGCAAGCGCGAGGAGCGGCTGCACCTGGTCGACGGTCTGCTGATCGCCCTGCTCGACATCGACAAGGTGGTCAAGCTGATCCGGGCCAGCGAGGACGCGCAGGCCGCCAAGGACGGCCTGATGCAGAAGTTCAAGCTCTCCGAGATCCAGGCCACCTACATCCTGGACACCCCGCTGCGCCGGCTGACCAAGTACGACCGGATCGAGCTGGAGGCCGAGCAGGAGAAGCTGCGCGGCGAGATCGCCGAGCTGTCGAAGATCCTCGACGACGACAAGGTGCTCAAGAAGGTCGTCTCCGACGAGCTGGCGGCGGTGGTGAAGCAGTTCGGCGCGCCGCGCCGCACCACCCTGGTCGACGGTGACCTCAAGGAGGTGCTGGCCGCGTCGGTGCCGGCCGGCCCGCTGGAGGTCGCCGACGACCCCTGCCAGGTGATCCTCTCCGCGACGGGGCTGGTCGCCCGGACCGCGGCCGAGTCGGAGGAGGCCGCCGAGGGGCGCCGGCGCAACGGCCGGGTCAAGCACGACACCGTCCGCGCGGTGGTGCACACCACGGCCCGGGGGCGGGTGCTCCTGGTGACCAGCGCCGGCCGGGCCTTCAAGATCGACGTGCTGCCGCTGCCGGTGCTGCCCGAGCAGGCCGGCACGGTGTCGCTGCGCGGCGGCATGTCCGCCGCCGAGCTGGTGCCGCTGGAGCCGGGGGAGACGGTGGTCGGCCTGGCCCCGCTCGGCGCGACCGCGCAGGGCTCGCCCGGTCTGGCGCTCGGCACCCGGCAGGGCGTGGTCAAGGTCTGCTCCCCGGAGTGGCCGGTGCGCTCGGACGAGTTCGAGGTCATCTCGCTGCGCGACGGCGACGAGGTGGTCGGGGCGACCTGGCTGACCGACGGCGCGGAGACGCTGGCGTTCATCACCAGCGAGGCGTCGCTGCTGCGCTTCGCCGCGTCACTGGTCCGTCCGCAGGGGCTCAAGGGCGGCGGCATGGCCGGCGTCAACCTGCCGGGGCAGGCCAGGGTGGTCTTCTTCGGTGCGGTGCGTACCGACGACCCGGTGCACGGTGAGCCGATGGTGGTCACCTCCACCGGCGCGACGGTGAAGGTGACGCCGTTCGGGGCGTACCCGGCGAAGGGCCGGGCGACCGGCGGCGTGCGCGCACAGCGGTTCCTCAAGGGCGAGGAGGACCTGGTGGTGGCCTGGGTCGGGCCGCGACCGGTCGGCGCGACGGCGACCGGCGACCCGGTCGAGCTGCCCCCGGCGGACCCGCGCCGCGACGGCAGCGGCTTCGCCGTGATGCTCGGCCCCACCGTCGTCGGCCACCTCATCGAACGCGACTGACCGTCGACGGCGCAGGGCCCGGGAGCATCCGCTCCCGGGCCCTGCGCCGTCCGCCCATCCCTCGCCCAGGGCCCGAAGCCGTCGATCATGAAGTTGTTGCCCTCCCCATCGGCGTGTCGCGGCAACAACTTCATGATCACCGGGCCGGGCCGGGGCGGGCCGGGGCGGGGCGGGCCGGGGCGGGGCGGGGCGGGGCGGGGCGGGGTGAGGGTGGGTCAGAGTTCGGGTTCGGGGCCTCGGCGGGTGTCGGCGGTGGTGCCGCGCAGGCGGGCGACGAGGCGCATGCCGTGGTAGATGACCAGGGCGGCGGCGGTGCCGAGGGCGATGCCGTTGAACGACAGGTCACCGGTGGTGAGGGTGTAGTTGGCCGCGCCGACGATCACCGCGACGGCGGCGGTCAACAGGTTGACCGGGTCGTGGAAGTCCACCCGGGCCTCGATCCAGATCCGCGCGCCGAGGATGGCGATCAGGCCGTAGAGCGCGGTGGTCGCGCCGCCGAGCACCCCCGCCGGCACGGTGAGGATCAGCGCGCCGAACTTCGGGCTGAGCCCGAGCAGCACCGCCGCCAGCCCGGCCACCCAGTACGCGGCGGTCGAGTAGACCCGGGTCGCCGCCATCACGCCGATGTTCTCCGCGTACGTGGTGGTGCCGGAGCCGCCGCCGGAGCCGGCGAGCACGGTGGCCAGGCCGTCGCCCAGGAACGCCCGGCCCATGTCCTTGTCCAGGTTGCGTCCGGTCATCGCGGCGACCGCCTTGACGTGCCCGGCGTTCTCCGCCACCAGCACCAGGATCACCGGGATGACCAGCACCACCGCGCGCAGGCTGAAGCTCGGCGCGTGGAACTCGGGCAGCCCCACCCAGGCCGCGTCGCGCAGCCCGTCGACGGCCTTCGGGTCGAGGTCACCGAGGAGCGCGGCGAGCACCCAGCCGACCACCACGCCGAGCAGGATGGACAGCCGGGCCAGGAAGCCCCGGAACGCGACGGTGGCCAGCAGGATCGCGGCCAGGGTGACCATGGCGATCAGCGGCTGGGCCTGCACCCCGGTGCCGCTGCCCCCGCCGTCCCAGGCCACCGGGGCGAGGTTGAGCCCGATCAGCGCGACGATCGCGCCGGTGACCACCGGTGGCATCAGCGCGTCGATCCAGCGTGCCCCGGCCCGCTGCACCACCAGGCCGACCAGGGCGAGCGCCACGCCGGCCACCACGATCCCGCCGAGCGCCGGGCCGATGTCACCGCCGGCCTTCGCCGCCAGCACCGGCGCGATGAAGGCGAACGACGAGCCGAGGTACGACGGCAGCCGGTTGCCGGTGACGACCAGGAACAGCAGGGTGCCGAGGCCGGAGAAGAAGAGCGTGGTGGCCGGCGGGAACCCGGTGATCAGCGGGACGGTGAACGTGGCGCCGAACATCGCCACCACGTGCTGCACGCCGACGCCGACCGTACGCGGCCAGGAGAGCCGCTCGCCCGGGTGCACCACGTCGCCCGGGGTGACCGAGCGGCCGTCGCCGTGCACGGTCCACGGGGACCGGCGGAAGGAGGGGGACTGGGTCATGAGGCGCCCTTCGCGTCGTCAGGTGACGGGGGCGTGGTCGACCCTGAGAGTTGTTTGTAGCACGCGACGGGTGGGGTCAGGCGACGCCGGTCGGGCGGAACTGGACGCTGACCCGGGGGCCGACCGGGCGGGCGGTCTTCGGGATCGCGTGCTCCCAGGTGCGCTGGCAGGAGCCGCCCATCACCACCAGGTCGCCGTGGCCGAGCGGGAAGCGCAGGCTGTCGCCGCCACCGCGCGGGCGCAGCAGCAGCGCCCGGGGCGAGCCGAACGAGACGATGGCGACCATGGTGTCGACGTGCGCGGAGCGGCCGAGGGTGTCGCCGTGCCAGGCGACGCTGTCCCGGCCGTCCCGGTAGAGACACATGCCGGCGGTCACGAACGGCTCGCCCAGCTCGGGGGCGTAGTGCCGGGTCAGCGCCGCCCGCGCCTCGGTCAGCACCGGGTGCGGCAGCGGCCGACCCTCGCCGTACCAGCAGAGCAGCCGGGGGACGTCGACCTCGGTGTCGTACATGGTGCGGCGTTCGGCCCGCCAGGGCACCTCGGTCAGCAGGGTGTCGAGCACGGCGTCGGAGCCGCGTACCCAACCGGGGAGATGGTCGACCCAGGCGCCCCGGGTGAGCACGTGCCGGCGCAGCGCGCCCGGCAGCGCGGCCGGCGCCGGCCCGGCGTCGGCGAGGTCGAACATCGACGGCTGGTAGGCGGCCCGCGTCATGCCGCCACCCTATCAGCGGTTTAGCACACCCGTACGAGACAGGACGGCGTCGGCGACGCGGGCCCGGCCCTGCCCGTCGACGGTGGCCCAGCCGCGGGCGGAGAGCGCGGCCCGCCGCCGGGGAGAGGTGAGCAGCCCGCGCAGGGTCCCCGCCGCCGCCGCGCGGGCCGCCCGCCCGGCCACCCCGGCCGCCGCCAGCTCCGGCAGCTCGCCGAGGCCGGCGGCGAGCCCGTGGGCCACCACCCGGTGGTACGACTCGCGTTGGTTGTCCACCACGCAGACCAGTGCGGACGGCGCCCCCAGGCAGCAGAGTTCCCAGGTGGAGGTGCCGGCGGCGCTGACCACCAGGTCCGCCGCGCCGATCAGCGCGGGCAGCGCGTCGGTGGGCGGCACCGGGCGCAGCGTCTGCCCGCGCCCCGGGGTGACCTCCTCCAGGTCCGCCTCGATCTCCGGCCGCCCGACCACCACGGTCAGCTCCATCGGGTGCCCGGTGCCGAGCAGCACCCGGGTCAGCACCGGGGCCGCGCCGACGGCGTCGGTGCCGCCGAAGAAGGCGAGCACCCGGGGCCGCCCCACCGCCGTCGCCATGCGGGGCGCGGCGGGCCGGGCCGCGATCACGGAGTCGCGCAGCAGCGCGTACCGGGTGCCGGCGAGCAGCCGCCCGGCCGCCGTGCCCGTGCCCGTGCCGGCTACCGTGCCGCCGGACGTGTCCGGGCCGGTCGCCGTGTCCGTGTCGGCGCCGAAGTTCTGGTCGAGGTAGAGGTCGGCGTCCTGACCCCGGGTGTCCCCGTCGACGACGGCCAGGGTGGTCACTCCGGCCGCGCGCAGCGCCCCCGCCCCGGCCGGGTCCAGGTCGTACGAGTCGAGCACCATCGCGTCCAGCCGGTGCGCGCGGGCCGCCTCGACCAACCCGCGCGGGGTGTCCGGCCCGGGGTGCAGGGGGATGCCCCGGGCGGTGAGCTGCGCCGCCGCCCAACCGACCCGCTCGACGGTGCCGAACAGCTCGACGGTGGCGCCCCGGGCCAGGAACTCCTCGCCGAGGGCCAGGCAGCGCACCAGGTGCCCGACGCCGCGCCGGGGCCCGGCGTCGCAGCGCAGCCCGATCCGTGGCGTGCTCAGGACTCCTCCAACCGTTTCTGTCGTACGCCGGCGTTGAGGGCGCGCAGCGCGGGCTGCCCGTCGAGCCAGTCGGCGAGCTCGGCCAGCGGCACGCTGACGTCGCCGAAATGGTCGGTCACCGCGCGGACCAGCGCCCAGTCCTGTTCGGTGTCCAGGGTCAGCCGCAGGTCGGAACGGTCCGGGGTGAGGGTCACCCCGAGCACCCGGAACAGCTCCGGGTGGGTGTACGCGTACGAGGTCACGTGCACCCGGTGGTGCCCGGTGGCGAGCCGGTCCAGGGTCCGCAGCACGTCCGCCCGGACGATCTCCACGTCCAGCCCCCGGGGCAGCGTACGGGCGATCGAGGTGCTGGCGTAGTCGAGTCCGGGCACCGCCCGGTACACCGCCGCGACCAGCGCGACGATCTCCGGGTCGAGCAGGGGGCAGTCGGCGGTGAAACGCAGGACCGCGTCGCCGGGGTGGGCGTCGAGCGCGCCGACGAACCGGGCCAGCACGTCGTCGACCGGGCCCCGGTGCCACGGCACGTCCAGCCGGCGGCACTCGTCCACCACCGCGTCGTCCACCGGGTCGGTGCTGGTCGCCACGACCAGCTCGGCCAGCGCCCCGCTGTCCCGGGCGGCCCGGACCACCCGGCCGAGCACGCTGCGCCCGGCCAACGGACGCAGCACCTTGCCGGGCAGCCGGGACGAGCCCATCCGGGCCTGCACGATCCCCACCATCCGCGGATCGCTCGTGCCACCACCGCCCGCCGCCGGACCGTCCCACCCGGGTCCCGGCCCCGCCGCCCCGGCAGCGGTGCCGGCCGTACCCTCGCTCACTGCTGTTCCTCCCTGGGCCGGCGCTGGCTCAGCGCGGCGGTGGCCCGGCGCTTGGCGGCGCGGGCGCCGCGCTTGGCCAGCCGGGCCGGGGTGATCGCGAGCCGGCCCACCCGGTAGCTGAGCGAGCCGCTGAGCAGGTTGATGGTGGCGTCGGCCCGGCGCAGCGCCCGCTCCCGGGAGGTCAGCAGGTCCTCGGTCCACTTCAGCAGCGCGGCGAGTCGGGTCATCTCCTCGCGCTGGCGCACCCACGCCTCGCGCAGCTGCTGGTAGCTGCGGGGCCCGGCCGGCGGGTCGGTGGGGGTGACCCCGCGCAGCTCGTCGGCGAGGCGGACCCGTCCGTCGGCGTCGAGGCCGCGCAGCGCGGCGGTGACCGCCGCCTCGGCCTCGACCGCCTCGTCGACCGTGGCCCGGGACAGGTCCCGGCCGGCGAGGCCGCCGAGCACCACGGTCAGCCCGGCCACGTCCAGGGTGGACGTCCAGGGGTGGGCGTATCCGGCGGTCAGCAGCGCGGCGGCGAAGCGCCACAGGCTGCGGGCCAGCGCCACGTCCAGGTCCAGCGGGGTGCTGGCCCGCCAGCTCGGGTCGAGCACGGCGAACGCGGGTGCGCCGTCCGGCGTCCCGGCGTCGGTCACCACCACGTTGTCGGTGCCGGCGAGCGCGGTCGCGCCGGCCAGCCGGCCGTCGGCGTCGGCCCGGCCGGCGAGCCAGCCCGCGTACCCGCGCAGCAGGTGGCGCAGGGTGTCCCGGTCGCGGCGCAGGCAGGCGTCGAGCAGCAGGGTGCGCA
This sequence comes from Micromonospora coxensis, assembly GCF_900090295.1. Lineage (NCBI taxonomy): Bacteria > Bacillati > Actinomycetota > Actinomycetes > Micromonosporales > Micromonosporaceae > Micromonospora > Micromonospora coxensis. The sequence goes on from NZ_LT607753.1 coordinate 5,471,154, forward strand.
GCAGCCGCCCCTCGGGCACCGGCCCGTCCAGCGCGGCGGCGTCCCGGTGGGCCACCTCCCGGGTGGCGAAGGGCGCCGGCGCGGGCCGGGCGCTCCCGCCGGTCGCCCGCCACCGCCAGCCGTCCGGCCCGTCCACCACCTCGACCACGCCGACTCCCGGCGGCCCGGTCTGCACCAGCGCCACCGGCAGCGCGCCCGCCTCGGCCAGGGGGGACGGCTGCGGGTCGGGGCGGTGGGCGAGCAGCAGCCAGCCCGGGGCCAGGGCCGAGCCGAGCCCGGCGTGCAGCGCGTCGACGGCCAGCCGGGCCGGGTCCTGGAGCACCGCCGTGCCGGCGAAGCCGCCCGCGCAGGCGCCGTGCAGCACCGCGTCGAACAGCGCCGAGGTGGGCCGCCGGTCCAGCTCGTCGGCGGCCACCAGCACCGTCGGGGCGTTCGGGTCGGGGTACGCGGCGAAGCACGCCCCCGCCCGCAGCCCGACGCCGGTGAGCCGGACCCGCGCCTGCTCCGGGTTGGCCGGGCGGCCGGTGTCCAGCACCCCGCCGACCGACCACGCCGAGTCGGCCCGGTCGGCGTACCACGGGGTGGTGGCGACGAGCCGGTGCACGCCGAGCGGGTTGCCCACCCGCAGCAGCAGCGTCCCGCCCGGGGCGACCGCGTCGGCGAGCCGGGCCAGCACCCCCTCCCAGCCCAGCCGGGGTCCCTCCACCGACTCGATGGCGTCCGGGCCGGCGGCGGCCACCACCACGTCCCAGTGCTCGCCGGTGGGCAGGCCGGTCGGGCCGCCCACCACCACCCGGGCGCCCCGCTCGGCCAGCGCCACCCCGTCCGGGTGGCTGCGCAGCAGGCAGGTCACCTCGGCGTGCGCCAGCCGGTCCAGCAGCGCCGGGTCGTGCGGGCCGGCGAGCAGCACCCGGGCCCCGGCCGGCACGACCCGGGCCAGCAGCGCGCCCAGCGGACCGCCCTCGGCCCGCCGCTGCTCCGGCAGGTCGGACCAGGCGAGCATCTCCCCGCCGGGCAGCGCGATCCGGGGCGCGGTCTCAGTCGTCAACGTCGTCCTCCTGGAGGTTCGCCCATCCGAGCAGCTCGCGCAGCTCGGCCGGCGTACAGCGGTGGTCGGTGCCCAGTTCGGCGCGGGCGATCTCGACGGCGGTGGCCAGGTCGACCTGCTCGCCGTGCAGTTCCGGCCACTGGCGGCGGATGCGCGCGGTGCCGCCGAAGGTGGGGTCCTCGTCGGAGAGGATCATCGGGTCGCCGTAGACGGCCGGTTCGCAGCCGGCGGCGATGCCGTAGAAGATGGCGCTGGTCAGCCGGTTGGAGGCGACCCGGGCGTGCCGGCGCAGCTCGGTGAGCTGCTTGTCGAGGAAGAGCGGGTCGGTGTCCTTCCACCAGTGCCCCCGGTAGCCGTGGCAGATCACCCGGAAGCCGGCGTTCTCGTAGAGCCGGCGCACCCGGCGCATGCCGTACTCGTGCCAGTAGAGGCAGACCGTGACCGGGCCGGGTTCGGTGTCCCGGATCCGGGCGATCAGCTCCTTGTGGTCGCCCTTGACGTGCTGGCCCTCCCAGCCGTGGAACGGGTACCAGATGGTGCCCTCCCGCTGCGGCTGCGGCGGGTCGTCGGCGCGCAGGTCCAGCAGGTACGCGAAGGGCGCACCGATGGTGACGACGTTGCGCCGCCCCACCGACCAGGCCCGCCGCCGGGTCTGCTCGGACCAGAGCAGGCTCGGGGTGAACTCCGCGTACGGGTGGCCGGGCGCCAGCCCGTCGCCGATGTTCCAGCCGTGCTGGACGTACCCGTTGATCCGGGGCGGGTGCCCGTCGGCCAGCCCGCAGTAGCGGGCCAGCACGTGGGCGTGGCCGTAGAAGTGGTTCGCGTGGTGCATCGGTCCCCCGGTCAGGCGGCGGGACGCACGGGAGCGCCGCGCAGGGCGGCGCGGAGCGCGTCGATCACGCGGTCCTGGTCGGCGTCGGTCAGGGTGGGGAAGAGCGGCAGGGAGAGCTGCTCGGCGTAGAACGCCTCGGCGACCGGGCAGGACCCGCGCCGGTAGCCCAGGTCGGCGAAGGCCGGGTGCCAGTGCGCCGGCAGGTAGTTGACCTGCACCCCGATGCCGGCGGCACGCATCCGGTCGTACACCTCGCGGCGGCGGCCGTCGCGAACCCGGATCGGGTAGAGGTGCCAGGCCGGCGCGGCCCAGGAGCGGCGGCCCGGGATCGCCACGCCGTCGACGTCGGCCAGCGCCTCGTCGTAGCGGGCGACCAGCCGGGCCCGGGCGGCGAGGAAGTCGCCGAGCCGGCGCAGCTGGCTGCGGCCCAGCGCGCAGAGCACGTCGGGCAGCCGGTAGTTCAGCCCGAACTCGTGCACCTCCTGGTGCCAGCCGCCCTCGTCGGGCGCGCGCAGCTCGTCGCGGTCCCGGACCAGCCCGATGTTGCGGAACCGGCGGGCCCGCTCCAGCAGCTCCGGGTCGGTGGTGGCGACCGCGCCGCCCTCGGCGGTGGTCAGGTTCTTGGTGGGGAAGAACGAGAAGGTGGTCAGGTCGGCCAGCGACCCGACCGGCCGCCCCCGGTAGGTCGCGCCGATCGAGTGCGCGGCGTCGGCGAGCAGCAGCGTGTCGCGTCCGGCCAGCGCCGCGCGCAGGGCGTCGTAGTCGGCCGGGTGGCCGGCGTAGTCGACCGCCGCCACCACCCGGGTCCGGGCGGTCGTCGCGGCGGCGGCCGCCGCCGGGTCGAGGGTGTACGTCTCCTCCTCGACGTCGGCGAAGACCACCCGCGCGCCGAGGGCGACCGCGCTGCTCGCCGTCGCCACGAAGGTCATCGGCGGGACGACCACCTCGTCGCCGGGACCGACGCCGGCCGCCGCGTACGCCACGTGCAGCGCGGCGGTGCCGTTGGAGACCGCCGCGCAGCCGGCCCCGCCGGTCCACCCGGCCAGGTCGGCCTCGAAGCCGTCCACCTGCGGGCCGGTGGTGAGCCAGTCGCTGCGCAGCGCCGCGACCACGGCGGCGACGTCGTCCTCGGTGACCGACTGCCGCCCGTACGGGAGCATCGCCATCACGCGGTGATGCCGAGCATGTCGCGCAACTGCTCGACGCTCAGCCACTCGTCGTTGGTGTCCGACTGGTACGCGAACCCGTCCGGCACCGGCTCGCAGCCGACCGGCGGCTGGTAGCCCCAGGTGGCGATGGTGGGCTGGACGATGAACCGGTCCGCGGCGCGCAGCGTCCGCCGGCTGTCGTCCGGCGCGATCATCTCCTCGTGCAGCTTCTCGCCGGGGCGGATGCCGATCTCGTGGGTGGTGGCGTCCGGGGCGACCGCCTCGACCAGGTCGAGGATGCGCATGCTGGGGATGCGCGGCACGAACAGCTCGCCGCCCTGCATCTGGTCGAACGAGTCCATGACGAACTGGACGGCCTGCTCCAGGGTGATCCAGAAACGGGTCATCCGCTTGTCGGTGATGGGCAGGCTCCTGCCCTCGGCGGCAAGCCGGCGGAACAGCGGGACGACCGAGCCGCGGCTGCCCACCACGTTGCCGTAGCGCACCACGGCGAAGCGGGTGGGGTGCTGGGCGGCGTAGTGGTTGGCGGAGACGAAGAGCTTGTCGCCGACGAGCTTGGTCGCGCCGTACAGGTTGATCGGGCTGGACGCCTTGTCGGTGGAGAGGGCGATGACCTTCTTCACCCCGGCCTCGATCGCGGCGTCCACCACGTGCTGCGAGCCGGTGATGTTGGTGGCGATGAACTCCGACGGGTTGTACTCGGCGGTGTCCACCTGCTTCAGCGCGGCGGCGTGCACCACGTGGTCGACGCCGTGCATCGCCCGGGTGAGCCGGTGCCGGTCCCGGATGTCGCCGATGAACCAGCGCAGCCGGGGGTCGTCGCCCAGGTGCTGGCGCAGCTCGTACTGCTTCAGCTCGTCGCGGGAGAACACCACCACCCGGGCCGGGTCGGCCTCGGCGAGGATGTGCCGGAGGAAGGTCTTCCCGAAGGAACCGGTGCCGCCGGTGACCAGGATGGAGGATCCCGTCAGCTCACTCAATGTGGTGCTCCCATGATCGCAGGTTCTGCGCCGGCGGCCCGGGGCCACGCGACCGGACGGACGCTAGCCACGGCGGGTTAACGCACCGACGCCTGCGGGTGAACCGCCCGCGCTGCTCGCGTGAATGCCGAACGCCCGGCAGGCGAACACTTCCACCGTGCCCGTCAGGCGGCTGACCTGCGCGGATCCGTCCGACTACAGTGGCCCGCGCGGTGCTCGGCACGGCCGTACGTCGCACCCGTGCGACCCGCTCGTGCGCGGGGCTCGTGCGGCGTGTCGCCGAGCGTCTCGCGGTGGCGACGTCGCCGTCCGAGCCCTCCCGACAGGTGCCACCGCAGGCCCGACCCACCCGTGACCGGGTCCCGGATCCACCCGCCACCCGGCGGCCCCACGTCCCACCGGCCCTGCTGCCGGCCGGTCACCGTCGCCACCTCGCGGGGTGAGCCGGAGATCTTGGCGAGTTTCCGTTCCGTCCGAACGGAAACTCGCCAAGATCTTGCGCCGGTTGCCGGGCCGGGACACGACACCCGTCCCCGGCGACCGCCGGGGGCCCAGCGAGCAGGAGGCGACGATGGCGTCCGGCACCGACGTGAGAGCACCGGCCGCCGAGGCGGCCCGGCCGCCGGCCACCCCGAGGCGGCGCTGGCTGGTGCCGGCGCTGCTGGTGACGGGCTGGCTGGCCGGGGTGGCCTGGCGGATGTGGCTGGCCCGGCACGTCGCGCTGCCGATCGCGCACACCGACGAGGACAGCTACCTCAACACCGCCCGCGCACTGGCCGGTGGCCCGGGCGGCTTCAGCAGCGAGAACGGTCCGCTGCGCCGGGTCGGCTACCCGATGCTGATCTCGCCGGCGTTCCTCGGCGAGCGGGACTTCACCGACAGCTACCGGCTGGTGCAGCTGATCAACGCGGTGGTGAACGCCGCCGCGCTGCCGCTGGCGTACCTGCTCGGCCGTCGGCTGCTCGGGTTGCGCCGGTCGTACGCCCTGGTCGCCGCCGCCGTCGCGGCGACCCTGCCGGCCACCGCCTTCTACGCCCAGGTCGCGATGATCGACGCGGTGCTGGCCCCGCTGGTGCTGGCCTGGCTGCTCGCCGTGCACCGCTGGGTGTCCCGCCCCGGCCCGCTGGCCGCCGTGGCGGTCGGGACGCTGGTCGGCGCGTTCCACCTGCTGCACTCGCGTGGTCTGGTGATCGTGGCGGTGCACGCCGGGCTGGTCCTGCTGCTGTTCGCCCGCCGCCGGGCCGACGCCGGGCAGGTGCTCGCCGCGGTGCTGCCGGTGCTGGCCCTGGCGTTGGTGAACGAGGCCGGCATCCGCTGGCTCGGCGACCGGGTCTACCTGCTCGGGAACCCGCCGGGCGGCGGCACGGTACGGGCGGTCGCCTCCGGGCCGGGCCTGCTGCGACTCGGCGCGGCGGTCGCCACCCAGCTCTGGTACCTGGTGGTGATCACGTTCGGGCTGGCCGGGATCGCCTGGGCGACCGCCGTGCGCGAGCTGCGCCACCCGCAGCGCGACGCGGCCGTGCGCTGGACGCTCGGCGTCGCGCTGGTCACCAGCGTCGGGGTGGCCGGCGGGGCGTCGGTGATCCTCGCCGGCATCACCGCGAAGCCGTTGGACGCCATCTACGGCCGGTACGTGCAGATGCTCGCCCCGTTCTGGCTGCTGGTGGGGGCGGGGGTGCTGCTCACCGCGACCGCGCGGGTGCTGCTGCGCCGCGCCGCCGTCGCGGTGGGGCTGCTGGCGGCGGGCGCGGCGCTGATCGCGGCCCGGTTGGCGTACGTGGCGAGCCGGGGCCACGAACTGCGCTACGGCGGGTTCGGCGCGCCCGACCTGATGGCGCTGACCGGCGGGTGGCGGGAGTTCCGCCCGTTCACCGGTGCGGCGGTGGGCGTCGCCGGCTGCCTGCTGCTGGTCGCCGCGGCCCGCCGGCCCCGCCTCGGCGCGCCGTTCCTCGCCGCGCTGGTGCTGGTGAACGTCGCCACCATGGCGGTGATCACCGACCGGCTGGTCCGGCCGATGTCGGCGGCCACCGCCCCCACGCCGCGCGTCGCCGACCTCGGCGTCCGTCCCGGTGAGCGGGTGTACGCCGCCCTCGGCGTGCACTACGTCCTGCGCTTCAACCTCAGCCACCAGGTGACCTGGACCGACGTGCGGTGGTTCACCGACCGGCCGCCGGCCGCCGCCGACGTGGTCTTCACCCGGTGGGCACCCGGCGAGCCGGACGACTGGGACGGCACCCGGTACGGCTTCGTCCGCCTCGGCGGCAACCCGGAGCAGCACTGGGCCGCCTGGCGGCGCGGCTGAACCGCCGGCCTCGGCGTGGCTGAGCCGACCGCACCGCCGGCCCGGCCCGGCTGAGCCGACCGCACCGCCGGCCCGGCCCGGCTGAGCCGACCGCGCCGCCGGCCCCGGCGTGGCTGAGCCGACCGCGCGCCCTGGCGTGGCTGAGCCGAGCGCAACGCGGGCCACGGCGCGGCTGGATCGACCGCGCCGCCGGCCCGGCGCGGCCGGGCCGCAGGAAGTGGGTGAACGGCGGATGACAATTCGGTGGCCGCCCGGCGGACAATTGTCGAAATCAACGCCGACGACGATTGCCCCGGTCCAGGGAAATGGGGAGGATCTCGATTTGCCGGCCGTCGACCTCCTCCCGTCGCGGCGTTCCCTCGACGAATCGGAACCGCCGGTTCATCTGCCGTACGACGGTGTTGTGCGCCAGCACCTCACCGTCGAGCCGGTCGAGGGCGAGCACGTCGAAGGCGTGGTCGACCGCCTCGCGCATCACCTCCAGCCAGGCGGGCAGCGTCTCGCCCCGCGCGGCCAGCCCCTCGGCGTCGAGGTAGAACCCCCACCCGGCGGTACGCGGGCCGTCCAGCCGCAGGTCGAAGAAGGTCACCACACCGCAGGGCACCTGCTCGCGGACGTACACCAGGACCTGCCGGGCCGGGTCGTCGCGGACCTGTGCCCACCAGGCGGCGTGCTCGGCGGGGGTGATCTCGTGACTGGTCCTGCTGACCTGCCGGTTGACGTCCTGATTACGCCAGGACAACATCAGGTGAACGTCGTCGTCGGTCGCTTCGCGGAGCATGCCGGCTCCCTTTCCGTTCGATTCCGGGTGGCCCCGGAACCCTACCCGGGAAATGTCGTGGACAATTTCCGGGCGCTACACTCCGCGGCATGGACGAATTGAGTCGCGCGCAGATCCGCGACCTCATGGCGCAGGTGCTGGCCAACCAGGGCAAGGCGCTGCCCGACGACGACGCCACCGACCTGCGCGAGATCGGCTTCCGGTCGTTGGACTTCTCGGAGCTGGCCCTGCGGGTGGAGGACGAGACGGGGGAGGAGCTCAACTTCGACGCCCCCGGGCTGCGCCGCATCGCCACGGTCGGGGACGTCCTCGATTTCCTCGTGACCCTGCAGCGCCAGTGACCGTCGCGACCAACGGTCCGGCCGCCCCCGGCGCGCGTCTCGCCGGGCGGGACAACCGGCTCGTCGTCGCCGGGACGGCGCTGACCTGGCGGGAGCTGGCCGAGCCGGTGCTGCCGTCGCCGGGCGCGGTGCTCGCGCACGGCGCCGCCGACGCCCTGGCCGCCGCCCGGCACCACGCCACGTACGGCACCGAGCTGCTGCTCACCTCCGCCGGCCGGGTGGACCCGGCGATGCGCGACGAGCTGCGCGGGGCCGGCTTCACGGTGGCCGAGCTGGCGGCGGGGGAGGCCCGCGCCACCGCGCCGGAGCGGGCGCGTCCCGCCGAGCCGGGCCGGCTCTGGCTGCTCACCTCCGGCTCCACCGGGCGGCCCAAGCGGGTCGGGCACACCCTCGACTCGCTGACCACCGTGCGCGGCGGGCAGCCGGCACGCACCTGGCTCTGCCCGTACGCCCCCGGCACGTACGCCTGGTGGCAGGTGGTGACGCTGTCGCTGACCCAGCCGGGGCAGCACCTGGTGGTCGTCGACCCCGAGGAGCTGGACGACTGGCCGGCGCTCGCCGCCGCGCACGGGGTGGACGCCGTCTCCGGCACGCCGACGTTCTGGCGTCGCACCCTGCACCGCGACGGCGCGGCGCTGGCCCGGGTGCCGCTGCGTCAGCTCACCCTCGGCGGTGAGCCGGTCGACCAGGCCGTCCTCGACCGGCTCCGGGAGGTCTTCCCGACCGCCCGGATCTCCTGGATCTACGCCTCCTCCGAGGTCGGGGCGTCCATCGTGGTGCACGACGGCCGGGCCGGCTTCCCGGTCGAGTGGCTCGACCGGGCCACGCCCGGCCGGCCGACGCTCGCCGTGGACGGCGAGGAGCTGGTGGTCACCTCGCCGCACCACGGCGCCGGGCTCGACGGCCCGGTCCGCACCGGCGACCGGGTGCAGGTCGTCGACGGCCGGGTGCTGATCACCGGCCGGCTCGACTCCGACGAGATCAACGTCGGCGGCAGCAAGGTCTCCGCCGGCCTGGTCCGCGACGTGCTGTCCGCCCACCCGCAGGTGGCCTGGGCGCGGGTCACCGGCCGTCGTGCCCCGCTCCTCGGCCGGATGGTGGTCGCCGAGGTGGTGCCTACCGCCGGCTCGACGCCCGACGAGGCCACCCTGGTCCGCTGGTGCGCCGACCGGCTCCCCGAGCACGCGGTGCCCCGCCGGGTCCGCCTGCTGCCCGAGATCCCCGTCAAGGAGACGTTGAAGAGCGATGTCTGACACCCCTGTCGTCGCACCCAGCACCGTGGTCCTCGTCTCCGGCGGGTCCCGGGGGCTGGGGCTGGCCATCGTCACCGACCTGCTCGCCGCCGGCGTGAAGGTGGCGGCGTTCGCCCGTACCGTCACGCCGGAGCTGGAGAAGCTGGCCGTCGAGCACCCCGACCGGGTGCACGTCGGCGCGGTCGACGTCACCGACCTGCCCGCCGTCCAGACGTTCGTACGGGAGGTGGAGCGGCGGCTCGGCCCGGTCGACGGGCTGGTCAACAACGCCGCCGTCGGGCAGGACTCGATGCACACGCACACCTCCACGACGGACGTCGCCCGGATCGTGGAGACCAACCTGACCGCGCCGTTGCAGCTCACCCGCCTGGTCGTGCGGCGGATGCTGGCGCAGGGGCGGCGCGGGCGGATCGTCAACGTCACCTCGATCTGCGCGCAGCGCGGCTTCCCCGGGCTGGTCGCGTACTCGGCCACCAAGGGGGGCATGGACGCGGCCACCCGCTCGCTGGCCCGGGAGCTGGGCGGCCGGATGCTGGTCAACGCGGTCGCGCCGGGCTTCTTCGCCTCGGAGATGTCGGCCGTGCTGGGCAGCACCCAGCTCGACCAGATCGTCCGGCGCACGCCGACCGGCCACCTGACCGAGCCGGAGGAGGTGGTGCCGGTGGTGCGGATGCTGCTGCGCGAGCAGACCAACATCAACGGCCAGGTGATCGTGGTGGACGGTGCGGCCTCCGTCTGAGCCGGCGCTCGCCGCGCGCCGGCCGGGTGCCGTCCCCGGGCCGGGGTCGGGAGTCGACATCGGCCCGGGTGCCATCGGCCCGGGGCCCATCGCGGAGCCGGGGCCGGGCGCCGCCGCCGGCCCCGCCGGGCCCATCGACCCCGCCACCGCCGGCCCGGCGTCGACGGCCGCCGCCGGCCGCCTGGCCGTCTCCGGTACGCGTCCGGTGCCGGCCCTGCTGGGCGCCGCCGAACGGCACCTGCGCGTCGGCACGCCGGCCGAGCTGGCGTACGCGGTGACCCGCAGCCACCTCGACGACGGACGCTGCGTCGGCTGGTACGGCCCGGCCGCGCCGGGCTGGCGGGTGGCGATCGACGCCGAGCGGGCGGACGCGGAGATCCCGCCGGCGCTGGCCCGGCGCTTCGGGCCGGCCGACTTCTGGGCCCGGTGGACCCGTGCGGAGAGCCTCTGCAAGTTGGCCGCCGTGCCGGTGGCGGCCTGGTGGCGGCGGCACGGGTTGGCCGTACCCCCGGACACCCCGGCGGTGTGGCGGACGCTGCGCGTCGACGACCTGGTGGTGACGGTGGCCTTCGCCCCGTGAGGCGCCGTCGGGCCCGCGGTGCGAGCGGGCCCGACGGCGCTGTTCAGATCAGGTCCCAGCCCAGCGGGGTGCCGCGCGGGACGTCGACGGTGAAGGTACGACCGAGCACCGTGTCGATCTGCGCCGGCGGCAGGCCACCGGCCGGGCGGATCGAGCGGACGTTGCGCGCGGTCACCGGGTCGCCGGCCCGGACGTCCTCGACGACCCAGAGCGACCGGCGGAAGCGCAGTCCCTCCCGCTCGGCCGGGGTCGGGCCGACCCGGGTGCCGCCGAGCGCCGCGTGCGCCCGCTCCGACTCCACGACCAGGGCGGCCAGCTCCGCCGGGTCCAGTGAGAAGTCCGAGTCCACCCCGCCGTCGGCGCGGTCCAGCGTCACGTGCTTCTCGATGAAGCAGGCGCCCAGCGCCACCGAGGCGACCGGCACCCCGATCCCCGGGGTGTGGTCGGACAGGCCCACCGGCACGCCGAACAGGTCGGCCAGCACCGGGATCCGGCGCAGGTTGCTGTCCGCCGGCGGCGCCGGGTAGGAGGCGGTGCAGGCCAGCAGGACGATGCCACCCGCGCCGGCCTCCCGCGCGGTGCGCACCGCCGCGTCGATCTCGGCGACCGTCGCCATCCCGGTGGAGATCACCAGCGGCTTGCCGGTGCCGGCCACCAGCCGGATCAGCGGCAGGTCGACCAGCTCCGACGAGGCGATCTTGTACGCCGGCGCGTCCAGCTCCTCCAGCAGGTCGACGGCCGTCGGGTCGAACGGCGACGAGAAGACGGTCAACCCGCGCTCGCGGGCCCGCGCGAAGATCGGCCCGTGCCACTCGTACGGGGTGTGCGCCTTCTCGTAGAGGCGGTACAGGTTCTGCCCGCCCCACAGCTCGTGCCCGCCGGAGATGCGGAAGGCGGGCGTGTCGACGTCGATGGTGATCGTGTCCGGCCGGTACGTCTGCAGCTTCAGCGCGTGGGCGCCGCTGGCGGCGACGGCGTCCACGATCGCCAGCGCCCGGTCCAGGTCCCCGTTGTGGTTGCCGGACATCTCGGCGACCACGAACGGTCGCTCCCCGCCTCCGACGAGGTGTGGTCCGATCTTCACTGTCGACGTCATGCCCGACCTCTGTTCGCTGTGCGTCCGCGCCGGGGCGCGGTCCTACCGGTGCCGTCCGGGGACGACGGGAAAACCAGGGCGTCGGGAGCCGGTCCGGCTCCCGGCGTCGGGGTGCGCCGACGGGTCACCGCGTGGGGCGGGTGGCCGGTGCGTCCGGCCGGGTCGCCGGGGTGGCTTCCGGGGTGGGCGGCTGCGCCGTGCTCGCGGGGGCGGCGGCGCTCGCCCGCCGGGCCGCGCCGGCCAGCCGGTGGGCCCGCCGCAGCGCCGCGTACGCGAGGTAGCTGTTCCGGCCGACCAGCCGGTGCTTGAGCCCCGCCACCCCGCCCGGGAGCGGGTAGCCGCCCTCCGGCAGGTGCTTACGGTACTGCTCGGCCACCCGGCGGAAGAAGTCCCGGCGCAGGTGCGGGTGCAGCCGGTCGTCGTTGCCCACCACGACCAGCATGTGGTTGACCATCAGCCCGAACAGCTCGGCGTGCAGCCGCGGGTCCGGGTGCCGCCGCCGGACCCAGTCGAGCAGCCGGTCGTACTGGTCGAAGGCGTCGAAGTGCCGGCCGCTGCGGGTGGAGGTGATCGCGCCCTGCCGACCCTGCCGGTAGAGGTAGCAGACCCGGTCCAGCACGGAGATCTTCTCCGCGCCGATCAGCAGTGGGTGGCTGAACGGGATGTCCTCGTACCAGCCCGGGTGGAAGCGCAGCTCCAGCTCGTCCAGGAAGGCCCGGCGGACCACCTTGTTCCACGCGGTGTGCTGCACCCGCAGCAGTTGCGGCCGGTCGGCCAGCCGCACCACGTCCGGCGTCCCGCGCAGCAGCGGGCTGCTCGCGTCGACCTCCCGCCGGCCGTCCTCGTGCACCCGCAGGTGATCCAGGAGCAGCACGTCGGGGTGGTGCGCGCGCAGCCGGTCCAGCACGGCGGGCAGCGTGCCGGAGGGCAGCCAGTCGTCACTGTCGACGAACCAGACGTACTCCCCGGCGGCCACCTCCAGGCCGGCGTTGCGGGCGGGGCCGAGGCCGACGTTGCTGCTCAGGTGCACCGTGCGGACCCCGGGGTGGGTGGCGGCGTACGCGCGCAGCAGCTCACCGCAGCGGTCCGGCGAGGCGTCGTCGACGGCGACGATCTCGACCGCGTCCCGCTCACCCGCCGGGACGTCCGTGCGGATCGAGTCGAGGCACTGGTGCAGGTACGCCTCGACCCCGTGGACGGGCACGACGACGCTGAGCAGCGGGACGGGCGCGGGCTGGTTGACCACGCCGCCACCCTGGTGCACCCGGGTGGACGGGCACGGAACCTGACGTATCCGGCAGAGATGGCTTCACTGAACAGCGTCCGGCCGGCAGGTTAACGACCCGTCCGCACGGCGTGTCCCGGCATGTGGGAAGTGGCGGATCCGACCATCCCGGCGATCAGCAGGGCGAACACGGCTGGTGACCCACCGTCGACGGGATGGGGCGGCGGGACGATCGTCAAACATGGATGATCGTGAAAATTGTCGACCTCGATGGAGGTAGCACATGGCACGGGGGATCTCCTTGCACCGCACCCGGGGGCGGTGGGCGCGCGCGCTCGTCGCGCTGCTCGCCGGGCTGTCGCTCACCGCGGGGCTCACCGGGCCGGCCTCGGCCGCGCCGCAGCCCATCGTCGGCGGCGAGCTCCAGTCCGACGCGGACGGCCTGGCCGCCCTGATGGTGGACGGCCGCTACCAGTGCAGCGGCTCGATCGTCAGCAACTACTGGGTGCTGACCGCGAAGCACTGCCTGTACGACGGCAACGGCCGGATCGCGGACTCCCGCCTCTCGGTCCGGGTCAAGAGCATCTACTGGAACAGCGGGGGCGGCGTCGTCTACATCTCCACCTCGCGGGTGCGGACCAGCCACGACATCGCCATGCTCAAGCTGAACCGGTCGGCCAACGCCCAGCCGGTGCGGCTGCCCACCGCCACCACCAAGGTCGGCGCCACCACCTACGTCTTCGGCTGGGGTCGTACCTGCGCCGGCTGCGCCCCGTCGACCACCCTTCGACGGGCGACCCAGTACGTGCAGTCGATCGACGACACCGACTACTACGGCGGCCGGGGCATCCGGACCACGGGCCTCAACGGTGACGTCTGCTTCGGTGACTCGGGCGGCCCGCTGTTCAAGCTGGTCGACGGGCTGCGCTACCAGGTGGGCGTGCTGTCGGCGGTCAACAGTGCCAACTGCGACAACCAGGCCTTCTACGCGACCGTCCCGGAGAGCCGGGACTGGATCCTCAACGTGATGGCCACCGTCTGATCCGCACCGCCGTACGCGGGTCGGCCTCCGAGCGCGGGGGCCGGCCCGTCGGCGTACCGGAGCGATGTGCCCGCCCGTGACGAGCGGGTAGGGTGCCCGGCGGCGGTCCCCACCCGGGACCGTGGTGGACGTCGTCCTGGCCGTGGCGACGACGCGGCCGAGGAGGGACGTAGGTGTTGTTGATCCGTGCCGACGGCGGCGCCCCCGCCGCCACCGTGCCGGCGAGCCGGTTGCCGTCGCTGACCGGGCTGCGCTGGGTGGCCGCGATGCTGGTCTTCGGCTACCACGCCGGCACCATGCGGATCGTCGGCGACCCCGACGCCAAGGCGGTGGTCGACGGGCTGTTCACCCTCGGGCTGTCCGGGGTGCAGTTCTTCTTCATCCTCAGCGGCTTCGTGCTGGTCTGGTCGGCCCGCGACGGCGAGCGGCGGCGCGACTTCTGGCGGCGGCGGCTCGCCAAGATCTACCCGAACCATGTGCTGACCTGGGCGGCGGCCCTGCTGGTGATGTGGTGGTTCGCCGACCCGGTGGTGCCCCGCGCGGCCCTGGAGAACCTCTTCCTCGTGCAGGCGTGGGACCCGACGCCGGGCTACTTCTACAGCATCAACTCGGTGAGCTGGTCGCTCTCCTGCGAGCTGTTCTTCTACCTCTGCCTGCCGCTGGTGCTGCCGGCGCTGCGCCGGGCCCCCGCCGGCCTGCTCTGGGCGGTGGTGGTGGCGGTGCCGCTGGTGATCGTGGCGCTCTGGCCGGGGCAGCTCCTGGTGCCGAAGGAGAGCACCTGGTGGTTCACCCAGATCTTCCCGCTGGTCCGCTCGACCGAGTTCTGGCTGGGCGTGGCCGCCGCCGAGCTGCTGCGGCGCGGCCGGTGGCGCGGGCCGGCGCTGCCGCTGGCCAGCGTCATCTTCGTGGCCACCTGGGTGGTCGCGGGGCAGTGGATCCGGGCCGAACTGTGGGCGGCCATCCTCTCCGCCGCGTACGTCCTGGTGATCGCCGCCGCCGCGGACGCCGACGTGCGCGGCCGGCGCTCGCCGTGGCGGCATCCCCGGCTGGTCTGGCTCGGTGAGGTGTCCTTCGCCTTCTACCTGGTGCACGTGCTGGTGATGGTCACCGTGCTGCGGGCCGCCGGGTACCTCGGGGTCGGGCTGCCCGGCTGGTGGGGGCCGCTGGTGGTGCTCGGCTTCCTGGCGGTCAACCTGCTGCTCGCCGGGCTGATGCACCGCTGGGTCGAGACGCCGATGATGCGCCGCCTCGCGCCCCGCCGCCGCCCGGCTCCCGCCGGCCCGCCGGCCACTGTCGCCCCCGCCGGGTCGCCGGACGGGGTCGTCTCCGCCGGGTCGCCGGACCCGGTCGTCTCCGCCGGGTCGCCGGCCACCGTCGCTCTCGGTGGTCCGTCGCCCGCCGCCGTCGCCGGTCCGGGCGGCGCCGCGATGCCGGCCGCGCGGGAGGACGCCACCGCCCGGCCCCGGTCCGTGCCCGCCCCGTCGCCGCGTCCGGCCGCCGGCGAGTCGTCCGCCGGCCGACCCGTCGAGTACGCGCACCGGCGCGACCCGGCCTGAACGGTGTCCACGGTGGCCGGTGCGGCCGCCGTGGCCCACCGTCACCCGCAGCGCCCGCCGCGCGGCCCGCGCGCCGCGACCGCCCGCCGGGGGCCGACCGACGGGCACCGTCCGGACTGCTCGCCGTCGGCATCCGCCCGGTCGGCAACCGCTTGGCGCGCCGACCGCGCCCGGTGGCTCCCCACGCCCGTGCCACGCCGGCCGCCGCGCCAGGGTCGTCGAGGTGCCACGACACGCCCGGCGGCGCTGCGCGCCGGTGGCATCGGCGGTAGCGTGGGGCCGTGCTCCCGGTCGCGCTCACCAGTCCTCTGTGGTGGGTCGCGTGCTGGAGTTCCCGCCTGCTGACCGGCCTCGCCGTGGCCGTCGCGCTCTCCCTCGGCGGCTCCGTCGTACCGGACGAGGTGCCCCAGCGGTCCGCCGTGGTCCCGTCCGCCCCCGCGTTCCTCGCCGGCCCGCCGTCGTCCGCGTCCGGCTTCCGTGCCGGCCCGCCGCCGTCCGCCGACCGGGTGGTTCCCGCCCGGCCCGCCGTCGTGACCGCCGGGTGCGCGTCGCCGGTCGTCGCGCCCGCCGGGAGCGTCCCGGGTGCGCCGGAGGCCCTCGCCGACGCCCCGCCGGCCGCGCCCTGCGCCGCCGAGGCGGCCGTCGCGCCGGACGCCCTGCCCGCCCCGCGGCCCGACGCGCCGCCCGTCCCGAGCGGGCCGACCCCGTCCGGGGCCGGCCCGCGCGCCCCGCCCGCCGGCTGACCGCCGCGCGGGGGCGACCCGCGACCACGCTCTCCGACCTCACCCCCCGTACGCGCCCCTGGCCCTCTCGTCCGTGGCGCGTGCGGGCTCCTCTTCCGCGTCCCGCTCCCCGGGAGGTGCCGCACCGTGAACACCGTCCTCTACCAGTTCCTGATCGAGGTCCCGACCGCCGCCGCCATCTGGTCGGCGCTGCTCGTGCTCGCCCTGACCGTGCTCACCGTGCTGGTGGCCCGCCCCGAGCGGGACCGCCCGGCCGAGGAGGCGACGCCCGGCGGGCCGACCCCGGCCGAGGCCGCCGTCGACGCGGCCGACCTGCGCCGGTACGCCGAGGAGGTCGCCGTCGCCGCGTCCGGCGCGGCGCAGACCGCCCGCCGCCGGCGCGAGGTGTGGCTGGCCGCCCAGGAGGAGGTGGACCGGGCCTGGTCGGCGTACGACGAGGCGGAGGCCGCCGCCCGCCGGTTCGCCGTCGCCAACGCGCTGCCCACCCCGCGCACCCCGCGTACCCCGGCCGAGTACGCCGCCCGGGAGCGCTGGCTGCACCAGGCGGCGGTGGCCGCCCACTGGCGGGGCGAACTGCCGGTGGAGCGGCTGCGGGACGTCTTCGCCCACCGCGACGGCTGGGATCCCCGGCGGCACCCGGTCGAGCAGGAGGTGCTGCTCGCCCGGGCGGTACGCGACAGCCGGCGGGACGCCTACCGGCGGGCGGCCGCCCGGGAGCGGTCGGCCTGGCGCGACGCCGAACTGGCGGCCGACGCCGCCCGTGCCCTCGCCGTCGAGGCGTACGCGGCGGCGCAGCGGTCGCGCCCCGGCCGGGCGCCCGCCGCGTCCCGGGCCGCCGCGACGGCGCCGCGCGCGGCCTCGGCGGCACGGTGGCGACCGGCCCGGGTCGGGTGAGCGGCGGACCGCGCCGAAATCGTTACCGGGATTTCGGTGAGCCCGGTCACGGCCGGCGGGAACCGGACGTGCGTGACAGGGCGTGACAGTGGTGGCGGCGAATCGGGGACGTGTCGCCACGGCTGTCCGGTTGTCGCCCGTCGGTTCCCGGAAAACCGCTCGTCCCATTGAGTGACGTCAGTGTGCGACTGCCCCGGAAATTGCTCGCCTTGATCACGTTTACGCAGCTCGCAGCGCTTGGCGCGGCGCATACCGGCCAGTAGTGTCACCTCGGTCCGGCGCGGTTCCCGATCGCACAAGGCGACGCCGTGTCGACCCGCTCAATCGTGGATTCCACGAACCGGGGACCCATGCACCACTGGGGTGAATCCGCGGGCCACGGCCCGTGGTAGGGCGATCTTCCCGCCCGAATCCGTCAGCTAACCCGGTCGGCGGCATCGGAAGGAGTTCCATCCTCGTGCAGCACCACGCCATCCCTGCCTCGGTACCGGGGTGCATCCGCCGATAGGTCGCGCCGTCGCGTCCTGACATCCGGCATCCGCCCCGACGCCCGGCCACGCCCGGGCGCTCCCCCCGCCGAGCGGCCCGAGATCCCGTTCCGCGCGTGACGTCCCGTCACGCGCCGGTCCGGCGTGCCGCTCCCGCCCTCGTACCGTGGAGGACACGTTGAATCACCACCTGAAGCGGCAGTTGCGGCGCCTGGCCACCGAGCGCCCGTACCAGGTCGTCGCCGGCTCCGCCGCCGCCCTCCTGCTGGCCACCGGCACCGGTGCGCTGTTCGTCGGCGCCGACGAGTCGCCGGCCCGCCAGCAGACCCCGGCCGCCGTCGCCGAGGCCGCTCCGCGCCTGGCCGACGTGGCCACCCGCGCCCAGGCCCGCGTCGCCACCACCCCGGCGGCCAGCCCCTCGCCCTCGGCGAGCGCCACCCCGGCGGCCAGCCCCACGAAGGCCAAGGCCGACCCGGACGTGACCCGCAAGGCGGCCCCGAAGCCCCCGTCGTCGAAGATCCTCGACTACGACTACGAGGCCCAGTTCACCTACTACACCTGCGGCCCGGCGGCGGTGCGCAACGCGCTCAGCGCGGCCGGCATCGAGCGGACCCAGGACGAGCTGGCCGGGCCGCTGGGCACCACCGAGATGGGCACCAACTCAGCGCAGGACACCACCCGGGTGCTGAACCAGGTCGTCAAGGGCGACCCGTACCGGACCCGGATGTTCGCCGGCACCCCGAGCGCGGCCCAGATCGACCGGCTCCGGGCCGACATCGTCGCCGCGGTCACCGCCGAGCGGGGCGTGGTGGCCAACGTGGCCGGCACGGTCACCGACACCGACGGCGGCTGGCACTCCTTCCCGGGCGGCCACTACGTGGCGGTGGTCGGCTACCGCGACGGCGGTGAGCTGGTCCGGATCGCCGACTCGGCGGACCCGAACCTGCCGGAGTACTGGCTGAGCACGACCGACCTCGCGAACTGGATCGCCACCCGCGGTTACTCCGCCTGATCCCCGCACGTACGCCACGGGCGCCGGCCCCCGGAAGGGGACCGGCGCCCGGTGCGCGTGCGACGGCGTCAGTACGTGACGAAGGCGTACAGGGCCCGGTGGTTGGACTTCGTCCCGGTCACCGTGTGGTCGACGGGGGACGACTGCACGCTGCCCCGGACGAAGAGGTAGTCGATCTTGCTGGAGCCGTGCGTGGCCGTCGCGCCGTAGCCGGTCATGCCGTACCCGCCCAGCGTGCCCGCCGCGATGCCGGTCCGGTTGGCGTCGATCCCCACCACCCGGATCGTCGAGGCGTTCATCAGGCTGGTGGCGTCCGCGCCGAGGTGGATGCCGGTGCCGGCGATCCCGGTGTAGCCGTCGCCCGCGCAGGCGTTCTGCCGGTTCTCCTGCGGCAGGTGCATGGTGGCCGCGAACACCGAGGTGCCGGTCGCCTTGATGGTGAAGCGGGCCGCGATGGCGCTGGTGCGCTTCCACTTGTAGTAGTTGGTGGTGCCGGTGTCGTTGTTCGGCGGCTTGTAGAGGGTGCAGCCGGCGCCGCCGGCGTACGCCGTGCCCGGCTTCAACCAGCCCGCGCTCCAGTACTTGGAGATGTCGCCGTCGGCGAGGCTGAGCGTGCGGGTGTTCCAGATGATGGCGTTGGTCTGCTTCTTCTTCAGGTCACCGAGGCTCTGGTCGCTGCAGTGGTGGCTGGACCCCCACGGCTCGGGGTCGCTCCACGCCACGATCGCCCCGTAGGTGCCGGCCGGGTAGCCGAACTTGGCCGACAACTGGTCGGCGTACGCCTCGGCCTGCCCGGTCCCGCGCACCTGCTGCACGATCAGGATGTCCGGCGCGGCCACCCCCGCGGTGGCCGGCCGGCCGGCGTCGTCCACCAGCATCGAGGTCAGGTGGTCCGGCCCGGAGACCCGGGTGCAGGTGCCGTCCGGGTTGTTGATCACGAGGTTCTCGATGTTGTTGTTGTAGACCCGCAGGACGCCGCCCGCCGCCGCCACGCCGCTGTCCGGGGCGGTGGCCTTCGCCATGACCGACCCGCCCGTGAGTGCGGTGGACGCGACCACCGCGAGTGCTGCCATCGACGCTGTCCAGTGCCTCGAACGCACGGCACGCTCCCGTCCGGTTCGCGGGGGTGGCCGCCCCACCCCACGGAAGATCGAACTCTATCGTCATCTTCGTGCACGGGTGGTCCCTGCGGGGCGACGGCCGGGCGTGCGGGGTCGGGCGTCTGCGGCACTCGCGCCGGCTGTCCCGGCGATGGCACACTGCGGCGCATGGACGACGACGCGGGATCCGGACGGGTCCTCGTGCTGCTGCACGGCATGGGCGCGACCGGCGAGGTGTGGCTGCCCTGGGCGCCGCTGCTCCAGCAGCGCTGGGCCGGTCGCTGGCTGGCGCCCGACCTGGCCGGCCACGGGTACGCCCCACCGCTGCCGCGGTACTCCTTCACCGGCCTGGCCGACCGGGTCGCCGACGGGCTCGCCCGGCTCGGCGACCGGTCGCCACGGCGGCTGGTGCTGCTCGGTCACTCCCTCGGCGGCGTGGTCGCGCTGGCGCTGGCCGCCCGCGCCGGTGGGCTGCCGGTCGACGCGGTCGTCGGGCTCGGCATCAAGGCGGTGTGGTCCCCGGCCGAGCTGGACAAGGCCGGTGAGCTGGCCCGACGCCCGGTGACCTGGTTCGCCACCCGGGACGAGGCGGCCCGCCGCTACCTGCGGGTGGCCGGGCTGACCGGCCTGTTCGCACCCGACCACCCGGTCGTCGAGGCGGGACTGCGGCGGGAGGACGGGCGGTGGTGCCTGGCCATGGACCCGGGGGCGTTCGCGGTCGGCGCCCCCGACCTGCCGGCGCTGCTGTCGGGCACCGACGTGCCGGTGCTGCTGGCCCGGGGCGAGCACGACCCGATGGTCACCGACGCTCAACTCGCCACGCTCGGTGTGCCGGTGGCGACCCTGCCCGGCCTGGGCCACAACGCGCACGTCGAGGACCCGGCGGCGGTGCTCGCGCTGCTCGACGCGTACCGGTGAGCGGGCCGATGCGCCTGACCGTCCTGGAGGTGCCGCAGTGGCAGGGCTCCAGCTCCCGCACCGCCCACCGGCTCCGACGTGGCAGCGCCGCCCTCGCCCGGATGCTCCCGGCGGACGAGCGTGTGGTGGCGGCGGTCGACCAGCGGCCGGGCCGGCCGTCCGGCGGGGTGGCGGCGCTGGACGTCCTGGCCGACAACCTGGCCGCCTGTCGCGCGGCGCTCGCCCGGGTCGCCGGGGGACTGGTGGTCACCGTCGGTGGTGACTGCGGCGTGGAGTTGGCCCCGGTCGAGGCCGCGCTCGCCGGGCACGGCGACGACCTCGCGCTGGTCTGGTTCGACGCCCACGCCGATCTGAACACGGCGACCTCGTCGCCGTCCCACGCGTTCCACGGCATGGTCCTGCGGGCCCTGCTCGGCGAGGGGCCGGCCGCGCTGACGCCGGCCCGGACGCTGTCCGCGGCACGGCTGGTCCTGGCCGGCGTACGGGCCCTCGACCCGGGCGAGCGCGCCTACGTCCGGGACAACGCGGTCACCCTGCTCGACGCCGGACGGCTCGCCGAACCCGCCGAACTGGTCGCCGCCGTGGCCGCCACCGGCGCCCGCACCGTCTACGTGCACATCGACCTCGACGTGCTCGACCCCGGGGAGTTCGCCGCCGTCGGTTGCCCCGAGCCGGGCGGGCTCACCCCGCAGCGGCTGGTCGCCGCCGTGGCGGCCCTGGCCGGCCGGTTCCGGCTCGCCGGCGTCGGGATGACCGAGTACGAACCCGACCATCCGCACGACGAGGAGGTGCTCGCCCGGCTCGCCGCCGCGCTCGGCCCCGTCCTGTGCGCCGGGCCCGACGAGGCCGACTGACCCGGGCCGTGCCGGGCGGGCGCGACCGGTCAGGCGGTGGGGGAGAGCGGCGAGGCGTCCGGCAGCGCGTCCGCGCCGCGCGGCGACGGTGGCGTCCAGTCGCCGTCCAGCTCGCGCCGGGCCGCCTCCAGGAAGCCCTCGGCGTACGAGGCGGCCGGGAAGTCGCCGAGGTACCGGCGGCGGGTCTCCCAGCGGGCCTCGGCCAGCGGGTCGGTGTCCAGCAGCCGGGTCAGCACGTCGTCCACGTCGGACATGTCCCGGCGCAGCACGTAGCCCGAGCCGGCCAGCGGGAACCGGGCCACGAAGTCGTCGCCGTCCACCCCCATGTCGGTCACCGCGTACGGCTTGCCGGAGTAGAGGAAGTCGGAGATCACCCCGGACACGTCGGAGACCAGCGCGTCGGCGCGGTTGACGCAGTCGGTCAGGGTCAGCTCCCGGCTGGCCGCCGCACCCCACAGGTGCGCCCGACCGGTGCGGGCGCGGTCGGCGGCGAGCAGTTCGGTCAGCCGGGCGAGCTGTCGCGCCGACGCCGGGTTCTGCGTGGTGTACGGGTGCGCCCGCAGGATCACCGTGGCGCCCCGGTCGAGCAGGCGGCGCAGCAGCGTCTCGGCCACCGGCAGCGAGCAGTAGTTGGCGTCGGCGTGGTGCCCCGTCCAGGTCGGCGTGTACAGCACGGTCGGGGCGGTCAGGCCGCGCGCCGGCGTGGTGCGTACCTCGATCGCCTCGACCTGGGGCCGGCCGACCACGACGAACTTCTCCGCCGGGATCTCCACGCCGGCCCGGGCGTACCGCTCGATGGCGGCCGGGCCGGCCACGAAGATCCGGTCGAAGATCGCCGAGACCGGGTTGGCGCTGGGCGCCTTGTCACTGTCGCCGTGGTGCAACTGCACGTGGGTGAGCTGGTGGAACCGGATGCAGTGGCTGTTCTTCGCGCCGTGGTTGACGTAGAACGCCACCCGCAGGCTCGGCGCCAGCGCCTCGTCCATCGCCTTCAGGGTGGGGCAGTAGACCACCGGGGCGGAGGTCGCCGCGGCGATGGTCGGCAGGAACTCCGGCTCGCGCAGCATCACCAGGAACGGTCGGCCGAGCCGCTCCAGGTACGGCAGCCACATGGTCACCTGGTACTCCGACCCGGGCGGGGCGGAGAAGTACAGCAGGAACTCCGGCCGGTGCGCCCGCAGCGCCCGGGCCACCGGCCCGCCCCCGGCGCTCGGGCGGAACCGCCGCCGGGCCAGGTCGAGGCCGACCGCCGCGCACCCGCCGGCCACCAGCAGCGCGGCGGCCAGCGCGACGACGGCGGGCAGCGCGAGGGCGGCGGCGACCGCCACCGCCCCGAGCAGGGCCAGCAGCCCGCCGCCGAGCCGCGCGGCCAGCACCGGCGTCCAGGTGCGCACCGGCAGGTTCGCCGCCCGGATCTCCAGGTTGCCGGCCTCGCGCAGCGGACCGACGAGCAGCACCAGCCCGAGCAGCACCAGCGCGGTCGCCGCCAGCACCGGGTCGAAGCCGTCGTCGAGCCGGCGGGCGTACCCGATCAGGATGCCGGCCGCGAGCAGCACCGTCTCGGCGGTGATGTCGGCGTTGGCCCGGACCCGGCGCTCCACGGCCGCCGCCGCCAGCGCGGCCACCGCCAGCGCCAGGCCGGCGACGGTCGCGCCGGTGAGCGCCACCACCAGGAACGCGACCACGGCCAGGCCGGTGGTCAGGCCCCGTGCGATCAGCTTCCTGACCAGGTCACCACGCATGTCGCTCGCCCGTTTCGCCGCAGGGGTCAGCCGGCCGCGACGCCGCCGGCCAGCCGGTCGGCCTCGGCGGCGGTGGGCTGCGCCGGCACCGGGGCCGGCTCGCCCGGCGCCCGGCGTACGTCGATGACCTGGCCGGTGAGGTCGGAGATCAGCACGTCGAGCGAGGACTGGGCGACCGTCTCGGCCGCCAGCAGGGTGTGCTCCGGCTCCTCGCCGAACGCCTTGGTGCGCATCGGGGTGGCGGTGCGCTCCGGGTTGATGCAGTTGACCCGGACGCCGAACTCGGCCCACTCGTCGGCCAGCGCCTGGGTCAGGTTGACCAGGGCGGCCTTGGTGGAGGAGTAGAGGGCGTACTGGGCCCGGCCCCGGGTGTAGGAGCTGGAGGTGTAGAGCAGCAGCTGGCCCTTGGTCTGCTGCAGGTACGGCAGCGACTGCCGGGCGGCGATGACCGGCCCGACGAAGTTGACCTGGAGCACCCGGTCCATGGTCTCCTGGTCCATGTCGGTCAGCGCGCCCTTCTCCAGGATGCCGGCGGTGACCACCACGTGGTCGATCCGGCCGGTGGCCTCGAAGGCGGTCTTCAGCGCGGCCTCGACGTCCTCGGCGCGCTCGACGTGGGTGCCGGTGCTGGAGCGGCTGAACGGGAAGACCTGTGCGCCGTAGCGGCGGGCCAGCTCGGCCAGGTCGTGGCCGATGCCGTAGCTGCCGCCGAAGATGACGACGGTCCGACCGGCCAGCTCCTCGGCGTAGCCGCGGTCGGTCAGGCGCGGGGCCTGGGCGGCGGCGAGCTGGAAGAGCTTGTCGGCCAGGTGCACGTCGACCGGGTGGGTGACCTTGATGTTCTCGTCCGAGCCGTCGATCACCTTGATCGGCGTGCCGGGCAGGTAGCGCAGCACCACGCCGCAGTCGTCGGTGGCGGCGAAGTGGGGGTCGCCCTCGGCGCGCCGGTACGCCTCGCGGATGGTGCCGGAGCGGAACGCCTGCGGGGTCTGGCCGCGGCGCAGGGTGGCGCGGACCGGGATGTCGGTGATGCACTCGTTCTCGTCGACCTGGATGATCGTGTCGGCCGACGGGATCGCCACGTCCACCGCGGAGTAGGTCCAGAGGGCGTTGACGCACTCGCGCACGATCCGGGCGCTGACCAGCGGCCGGACGGCGTCGTGGAAGAGGATGTTGACGTCGCCCTCGCCGACGGCGTCCAGCGCGATCCGGGTGGTGGCGTTACGGGTGTCGCCGCCCTCGATCACCTTGCTGACCTTGCGGAAGCCGGCCTTGTCGACGATCTGCTGGGCCTGGTCGACGTGACCGGTGGCCATCAGCACGATGATCTCGTCGATCTCCGGGGCGGCCTCGAAGACGGCCAGGGTGTGTTCGATGATCGGCTTGCCGGCGATCTTCAGCAGCTGCTTCGGGATGCCCAGGCCGAGCCGGGTCCCGGTGCCGCCGGCCAGTACCACCGCCACCGTCCGCGAGGGCCGCCACGGCGCCGGGGTCTCCGGTGCGGCGTCCGGGCCAGTGGTGTGGTCCTGCGTCATTGCCGATCCTCACTCTCAGGGATACCTGAACGAAAGATTGCGCCAGCCTGGCGACGGGATGAACCTTAACGCGCGGACCGCGTCGCCCCAACGGGGCGACGCGGTCTCCGGCGCCGTGTCGGTGCCGTGGCGTTCACGGCAATTCTACTTGCTGTTCGAGAATGCCTCGTATGCCCGAATGACCTCGTCCGTCGGTCCGTCCATGCGCAGGACGCCCGATTCCAGCCAGATCGTCCGTTCGCAGGTGTCCCGGATCGAGGAGAGCTGGTGGCTCACCAGGAACACCGTGCC
This sequence comes from Micromonospora coxensis, assembly GCF_900090295.1. NCBI lineage: Bacteria > Bacillati > Actinomycetota > Actinomycetes > Micromonosporales > Micromonosporaceae > Micromonospora > Micromonospora coxensis. The sequence goes on from NZ_LT607753.1 coordinate 5,495,675, forward strand.
GGCGCCCTCGCGCAGTTCCCGCACCCGCTTCTCGCTGCGCTTGCGGAAGCCCTTGTCACCGGTGGCGAGCGCCTCGTCGATCAGCAGCACGTCGTGCTTCTTGGCCGCGGCGATGGAGAACCGCAGCCGGGCCGCCATGCCGGAGGAGTAGGTGCGCATCGGCAGGCTGGCGAAGTCGCCCCGGTCGTTGATCCCGGAGAACTCGATGATCTCCGGGGCGATCCGGGCCACGTGGTCCGGGTGCATGCCCATGGCCAGGCAGCCCAGGGTGACGTTCCGCTCGCCGGACAGGTCGTTGAGCAGGGCCGCGTTCACGCCGAGCAGCGAGGGCTGGCCCTGGGTGTAGACCGCGCCCCGGTTCACCGGCAACAGGCCGGCGATGGCCCGCAGGATGGTCGACTTGCCCGAGCCGTTGCTGCCGATCAGCCCGATCGCCTCGCCCCGGTACGCGGTGAAGGTGACCCCCTTCACCGCGTGCACCTCCCGCACGTTCGGCGCGGAGGTGCGCTTGATCAGCCGCCGCAGCGCGGCCACCGGGGTGGTCCCGCCGCCGGCGCCCTTGTGCACCCGGTAGATGACGTGCGCGTCGTCCACCACCACGGTGGGGATCCGCTCCTCGGCGGGGCTCCGCTCCTCGATCCGGGGCAGGGTGATCGTCGCGTCGTTGGACGCCTCGTAGTGCTCAACCACGGCCGTACTCCTGTTCGCCGCGCCAGAAGTAGATGAAGCCACCGATCCCGGTCACCAGCGCCCAGGCCAGGGCGACCAGCCAGAGCTGGACCAGCGATCCGTTGAGCACCGGCGCCTGCTCCAGCAGCGCGTGCCGGGCCAGCTCGATGTAGACCAGCATGGGGTTGTACTGGATGATCGTCGCCGCCCACTCCGGCAGGCGGGTGAACAGGGTCACGCTGTACAGCACGCCGGAGCCGTACATCCAGGTGCGCAGGATGAAGGGCATGACCTGCTTCAGGTCGCCGGCCTTGGCGCCCATCCGGGCGCACGCCATCACCACCCCGGCGTTGAACACCGCCTGGAGCAGCAGCGCCGGCGCCAGCATCAGCCAGTCCAGGGTGATCGGCTCGCCGGTCACCAGCACGATGGCGATCAGCACCACCATCGACGCCAGCAGCTGCTGGAACTGGGTCAGCGTGGCGGCCAGCGGCAGGCTGGCCCGGGGGAAGTGCAGCGCCCGGATCAGCCCCAGGTTGCCGCTGATCGACTGGGTGCCGGCCAGTACCGCGCTCTGCGTGAAGTTGAAGATGAACAGCCCGGTGGTCAGGTACGCGATGAAGTTCGGGATCTCGTTCTGCTCCAGCACCACGCCGAAGATCAGGTAGTAGACCGCGGCGTTGGTGAGCGGGGTCAGCACCTGCCAGATCTGACCCAGCTTCGCGTTGCTGTACGAGGCGACGAGCTTGGCGTTGGCGTACGCGGCGATGAAGTGCCGGTAGGCCCACAGCCGGCGGCTGTATTCGGCCAGGGAGGGACGCTCGCCGGCGACCCGTAGTCCGTGCCGGGCGGCCAGCTGCGCCTGGGTCAGGCCCGTTGCGGGGTCGACCAGCGCGGTGTCGGCCATGGAAGGGCGCTCCGATCTTTCGTGCCAAAGGGATGCGCGCGACGATGGAATCTTAGAGGGAGCTGTACGCGGAGGGCCGCCTCGTCGCTGCGTGGACGGTAGTGCAAAACACGTCGGGACGCAACCGTACCGTCGTTGCGCTACCCTGGCCTGCGTGACAGGTGCGGAGATACCCCGATGACCAGCGAGAAGAGGCGTACGCCGGCCGGCGCCGCGGTGCTGCGGGGCGACATCACCAGGGCCATCCGGCGGGCGCTCATGCAGGAGCTCGCCGCGGTCGGGTACGGCCGGCTCTCGATCGAGGCGGTCGCCCGCCGGGCCGGGGTCAGCAAGACGGCCATCTACCGGCGGTGGAGCTCGAAGCTGGAGCTGGTCCTGGAGACCGTGGTGGCCGCCGCCGGCAGCAAGCTGCCCGCGTTGGACACCGGCACCCTCCGCGGTGACCTGGCGCTGCTGTTCCAGGTCGTGGCGCACGCGCTGAGCCACCCGCTGGCCTCGCAGATCATCCCGGACCTGCTCGCCGAGGCGGCCCGGAACCCCACCATCGACCAGACCCTGCAGCAGGTGCTGCGCGCCAAGCAGCAGGAGATCGGTGGCCGGCTGATCGCCCGGGCGGTGGAGCGCGGCGAGCTGCCCGCCGGCACCGACCCGGACGCCGCCGTCGACCTGATCGTCGGCCCTCTCTACTGGCGGCTCGCCATCGCCCGCACCCCGCTGACCGACACCTACCTCGACACCCTGGCCGGCGCGGTCGCGGCCGGCCTCGGCGCGGGCGGCGAGCTGCCCCACCAGCGCGTGGCGCCGGTCGTCGGCTGAGTGCCGTGCGTGTCACCTTCGGCGGGGACGTGGCCTCCTGCCCGGTTCCGTTAGGCTGGCCCCGCCGCGCGGGAGCCACCGTCTCGACACCTGGCCGCGCAGCACAATTCCCTGCATCTTCATCCGTACGACGACAAGGACGTTCCGTGCCCCACGTCGAACACGTCGCCGTCGCGCCCCCCGGCTCGGGTCCTCGGGACAGCCGGCCGACGGCCGGGCGCAGCGACACCACCGGGCCGAGGTCGATCGCGGCACGGCTGCGGTCCCTGCTGGCCGCGATCCCCGTGCTGGTGACCGACGCCGGGGTGGTCGCGTTCGCGCTCTGGACACTGCTGTACCACCTCAACCTCGTCCTCGACCTGCGGCCGTCCGTGGTCTTCGCCGCCTGGGTCGTCACGTCGGTGATCGCGGCGGGCGTGGCGTGGTGGCTCGGCGTACGTCGTGCCGGCGGAGCGCCGCACCCCGACGCCGCCGACACCGCCGACGCCGCCGACGCGGACCCGGCCGGGGAGTCGAGCACCACCGGCTGGGGACCGCTGCTGCGCCGCTACGCCCTCCCGGTCGGCGCGGGGCTCGCCGGGGTGCTGCTCGCCGCGTACGGCAGCGGCACGGCGCGCTGGGCGGCGGCGATCGTCCTCGGGCTGGTCGCGATCGTCTCGGCGTGGCCGTCGATCCGGCTCCGGGGCGGCTCGCGTACGCCGTCGGCCCCGGCCGTCCCGACCGACACGCCCGGGCCGGCGACCACCCCGGTGCAGGCGCTGGTGGTCATCGCCGCCGCGCTGGCCGCGGCCTACTACTCGACCCGGATCGCCCGGGTCTCCCTCGACGACGTCTTCTACGTCGGCAAGTCGGTCTGGGTGGCCGAGCGCGACGAGATCCCCTACCGGGACTTCCTGCTCACCGAGGGGGTCCTGCCGGCCGGCTCGGCGAACCCGCCGATCCCCTCGTTCGAGGTGTTCATCGGGGCGCTGGCCCGCGCCCTGGGCGTGCACGCCGCGTCGGCGACGTGGTACCTGATGCTCCCGCTGCTGGCCGTCGGCGTGGCCTTCGCGCTGTGGCGGATCTGCCAACGCTGGGCGCCGCGCCGGGCGCTGCTCGTCTTCGCCGTGGCGGCGACGTACATCGTGTTCGTGGCCGGGCACCCGGACGCCTACAACACCTACCACCTGCCCCGGCTGACCCAGGGCAAGAGCGTCTTCCTGCACGCGCTGGTGCCGCTGGCCTGGGTGTACCTGACCGACTACCTGGAGACCCGTTCCCGACGCGCCCTGGTGCTGCTCGCGCTGCTCTCCGTCGGCGCCGTCGGGTTGACCACCACCGCGGTCATCCTGCTGCCGCTGCTGGCGGCCGCCGCGGCCTTCGCGATCCTCGTCGTCACCCGGCGGCTCCGCGACGCGCTGCTCTGCTTCGCCGCCGCGTCGGTCTACCCGCTGGGCTCCGGCATCGTCACCCGGCTCACCACCAGCGGGATCGACCAGGCCGTCGCCACGTACGCCGAGTGGCGCGAGCCGCAGCTCGTCTGGATGCTCTCGCTGTGGCTGGGCATCCTCGGCGTCGTCGGTGGCCTGGCCCTGTGGTGGTCGCCCCTGCTGCTGCGTCGTGGCGCGCCCCGGCTGCTGGCCGCCGGCGCCGCGCTGGCGGTGACCGTCCTGCTGCTGCCGGGGGTGATCTCGGTCGCCAGCGACCTGACCGGGCTGGGGGCCGTGCTGTGGCGGGTGCCCTGGATCGTGCCGCTGCCGGTGCTCGTCGGCGTCCTGGCCACGCTCTGCCTGCCCCGGCTGAAGTGGCCGAACCGGGCCCTCGCCGTCGCCCTCCCCGGCGCGCTGGTCGCCGTCTTCGTCACGGCGGGCACCCCGATGTGGTCGGCCGACGTGTACCAGCCCGAGCCGAGCTGGCGGATGCCGGAGGTGCGCAAGAACGTCACCTTCTGGATCGTCCGGCAGGACCGTCCCGAAGGGCTGGTCCTCGCCCCCTCGTCGGTCATGCGGGCCATGCCGCAGGTCACCAGCCGGGTCCGCGTGGTGCTGGCCCGCGACCTCTACCTGACCGACTACGGCCTGGACACCCAGTTCGCCAAGGACCGGCTGCTGCTGGCCACGTTCGCCGACGGCCAGGAGCCGGTCCCGGTGGACGAGGTGGCGGCCGCCATGCGTCGGGTGGGCGTGGGCACGGTCTGCCTGTGGCGGGTCAACAAGCTCACCGCGGCGGCCGTACCGGAGTTGAAGCTGGAGCGGTTCGCCTCCCGCAAGTCGCCCGGCGGCATGATCTGCTACCGCGCCCCCACCGCCGGTCAGGCGACGGGCGGCAACTGACGGCCACGGCGGCACGGCCCGGGCGCGCCCACCGCGCCCGGCCGTGCCCGGCCCGGGTCCGCGCGACGCGACGTGTCGTCGTCGATGGTGGACCCGCGCGGTTTGGCCCGTAAACGACGCCGATACCCACCCGTCGCCTCGATGTCCACTCACGTTAAGGTCGCAGGTGCTGCGGGTGGCCGGTAGGGCTCGGGCCGCCGCCGTGACAGACTGTGATGTGGGAGTTCAACCATGGGACGAGTCCGTCCGGTCGGCCTACGGCGCCGGCGGATCCGCCCGCTCCCGCGACGGTCACTGGGCGTGATGGCCGGGCGGACCGGCCGCCACGCGTGCACACGCGTCGGGTGATGACGTGAGGACCACGGGCCCGGCCCGTCATCGATCTCGTAGGGAGCGTACTCGTTGTTCGGCACGTTGACTGGACGCATCGGCACGGCCGCCCGCGGCGCGCTGCTGGTGCTGTCCTACCTGGTCATGCTCCTCGCGGGCACCTTCGGCTGGGTGCCCGTCTTCGCCGTGGCCGGGCTGGCCGCCGTCGTCGGCGAGTACGCCCTCACCCGGTGGTCGCCGCAGTCGGACCTGCTGCTGGAGAAGGTCGGCCTCAACAGCGGCTACCGGCAGCTCAGCCGCGACCTCGCCACCGTGCTGCTGGTCGCCGCCACGGTGCCGCTCACCTCGGTCGAGCTGACCTGGCTGCTGCTCCTGCCCGCGGCGGTCTGGGTGGCCGCGGTCTTCGGCGGCGCGCTGAACACGATGATCGACCGGCGTAACCCGCTCTCCGCGCTGGTGCGCAACATCGAGCTGGGCCCGGTCCGGTCCGCCCCGCGCCCCCCGCGGTGGGCGTCGGAGAACGCCGGTGTGCGGATGGCCGTGATCAACGTGCTGCTCATCCCGGCCGCCGTGGTGTCGGCCGTCCAGGAGGACGTCGCCCCGGTCCTGGCCGTCGGTGCGGTCGCGGTCGCCGTCGCGGCGGTGGTCGGCGCGATCATCGTGCTGACCTGGCTGCGCGGCCGGGGCACCGGCGCCGACAAGGACCAGCTGCTGACCCAGGTGCAGCGCTGGCTCGACAGCTACCGCCCCGAGGTGGCGCTCTACTTCGCCGGCCCCGCCAAGGACGTCTACCAGGCCAACATGTGGCTCGCTCCGACGGAGGCGCTCCAGCAGCGGGCCGTCGTGCTGATGCGCAGCAAGGAGGCGTTCCTGGAGCTGGCCGACACCCGGCTGCCGGTCATCTGCGTACCGGCCGGCGTGGACTTCATGAACCTGGAGCTGGGCAGCGTCCGCACCGCCCTCTACGCCGCCAACGTCGGGGCGAACATCCACATGCTGCGCGAGCCGGGCATGAAGCACGTCTTCGTCGGCCACGGCGACAGCGACAAGCAGGCCAGCGTCAACCCGTACAGCAAGGTCTACGACGAGGTGTGGGTCGCCGGCCTGGCCGGGCGGGAGCGCTACGCCCGCGCCGGGGTGGGCGTCCGCGACGAGGACATCGTCGAGATCGGACGCCCGCAGCTCGCCGGCGTGCACACCTTCGGCGCGGAGTCCGTCCAGCGGCCGTTCACCGTCCTGTACGCCCCCACCTGGGAGGGCTGGCTGGACGACGACCCGTACCACACCTCGCTGGTGCTGATGGGGGAGCGGATCGTCAAGGGCCTGCTCACCACCTCGCCGGCGATACGGCTGATCTACAAGCCGCACCCGCTGACCGGCTCCCGGTCCAAGCAGGCCAAGGCCGTGCACGAGCGGCTGGTGGCGCTGATCCGGGCGGCCGGCGGCGATACCGAGGCGACCACCCTCGACGGGCCCGGCCACCGGGTGGTCACCGGCCGCGTCCCGGCCCTGTTCGACTGCTTCAACCAGACCGACCTGCTGATCAGCGACGTCTCCAGCGTCGTGTCCGACTTCGTGCAGAGCCAGCGGCCGTACGTGGTGGCCAACCCGAGCGGCCTGCCGGAGGACGAGTTCCGGCGGGACTTCCCCACCTCGCGGGCGGCGTACCTGCTCTCGGTGGACTGCGGCGAGCTGGAGAAGATCCTCGCGCTGACCCGGGCCGGCGACGACCCGATGACCGAGGCCCGGCGCGAGCTGAAGACGTACCTGCTCGGCCCGGCCGAGGCGAACCCGATGGAACGCTTCCAGGAGGAGATCGCGCGGCTCTGCCGCTGACCCACGGCACCGTGGCGGGCCCGGGACGACACCGCGTCGTCCCGGGCCCGCGCGCGTCGGCCGGTCAGCCGAGCAGGTCGGCGACCGCGTCCGCGACCGGCACGTCGGCCGGCAGCTCGTGCGCCCCGACGACCGCCTCGACCGGCAGCGACCCGTACAGGTGGGGAAAGAGCGCGCCGCCCCGGGACGGCTCCCAGCGCAGGTCGTCACCGAGACGCTCGGGGTCGACGGCGAGCAGGACCAGCCCGGTGGCGCCCGCGTAGTGCCGTCGCGCGGTCTCCACGATCTGGTCGCGCGCCGACAGGTGGACGAACCCGTCCTGGCGGTCCAGGGCCGACGGCGGCACCTCGTGCCCGGTCGCCACCCGGGCCCAGTCCGCGATCGGCACCAGCTTGTAGATCATGACGGCAGCCTACGATCCGTCCCCGACGTCCGGGCCGGCTCGCCCGATCCGCCCCCGCCGGGCGTCCGCGCCGGGCCGGGCCTCCCGCCGCTCGCGCTCTTCTGCCACCATTCGCACGTCATCCGTACGACGAAAGGGAGTCACCGGTGCGCATCCTGCTGGTCGAGGACGACCGACGGGTGGCCGCCGCCCTCTCCTCGGCGCTGACCCGGCGCGGGTACGAGGTCGAGCACGCCGCCACCGTCGCCGCCGCCCTCTCCGCCGCCCCGTGCGACCTGGTGCTGCTGGACCTGACCCTGCCCGACGGCGACGGCACCGACGTCTGCCGGGAGCTGCGCCGGCGCAGTCCACAGCTCGGCATCATCGCGGTGACCGCCCGGGGCGAGGAACGGGACCGCGTCCTCGGGCTGCGCCTCGGCGCCGACGACTACGTGGTGAAGCCGTTCTCCATGGTCGAGCTGCAGGCGCGGATAGAGGCGGTGCTGCGCCGGGCGGCGCACACCGTGCCGGCGCGGAGCCTGATCGAGGCCGGGCCGGTGCGCATCGACGCCGCCGCCCGTACGGTCACCGTCGACGGACGGGCGGTGGCGCTGACCCGCAAGGAGTTCGACATCCTGCTCTCCCTGGCCCGCCAACCCGGCGTCGCGGTGCCCCGCGACCGGATCCTGCTCGACGTCTGGGGGACGACCTGGGCCGACCGGCACACCGTCGAGGTGCACGTCGGCTCGCTGCGCGGCAAGCTGGGCGACCCGCGCCTGGTGGAGACGGTCCGCGGGGTCGGCTACCGGCTCCGCGGCGAGTGAGGGGCCCCCGGTGCGCCGTCGACTGGTCATCAGCTACCTGCTGCTGATGGTGCTGGTGCTCATGGCGTTGGAGACGCCGCTCGCGGCGACCCTCGCCTCGCGGGAGACCGACCGGGTCCGCGCCGACCGGCTCGCCGACGCGACCCGGTTCGCCTCGTTGGCCGGTCCGGCGCTGCGCGGCAACGTGCCCGGCCCGCTCAGCGGTGAACTCGCCGCCTACGACGAGCTGTACGGCATCGGCGCGGCCGTGGTCGACCGGGACGGGCGCACCGTCGTGGTGTCGCCGGCCTGGCGGACCGGCCCGGGCACCGAGGCGGCGTTGGAGACCGCCCTGGCCGGCCAGCAGTTCAGCGCCCCCGAGTCGGTCTGGCCGTGGGTGGACGGGCCGTTGGTGGTGGCGGTGCCGATCAACGACGGCGGTGAGGTGCTCGGCGCGGTGGTCACCGCCACCCCGGCGGACAAGGTCCGGCGCACCGTCACGGCCTGGTGGCTGCTGCTGGCCGTCATCGGGCTGATCGCCGTGCTGGCCTGCGTCTCCACCGCGTTCGGGCTGGCCGGCTGGGTGCTGCGCCCGGTGACCGAGCTGGACGCGGTCACCCACGAGATCGCCGAGGGGGACCGGGGCGCGCGGGTGCAGCACCAGCTCGGCCCGCCCGAGCTGCGCCGGCTCGCGGCCAGCTTCAACCACATGGCCGACGTGGTCTCCGACGTGATGGACCGGCAGCGCGCCTTCGTGGCGCACGCCAGCCACCAGCTGCGCAACCCGCTGACCGCGCTGCGGCTGCGGGTGGAGGAGCTGGGGTTGAGCCTGACCGACCCGGAGGGCCGGGCCGAGCACCGGCTGGCGTTGGAGGAGACCGACCGGCTGGCCCTGGTGCTCGACGCGCTGCTCACCCTGGCCCGCGCCGAGCGGGAGGAGAACGAACGGGTCACCGTCGACGCGGCGGCGCTCGCCGCCTCCCGGGTCGCCGCGTGGCAGCCACTGGCCCGGCACCGCGCGGTGACGCTCCGGCTGCACGCCGACGGCCCGGCGTACGCCCGGACCGTGCCCACCGCCGTCGACCAGGCCCTCGACGCGCTGATCGACAACGCGGTCAAGTTCAGCGGCGACCAGGGCGAGGTGACGGTGACCGTCCGGCAGGTCGACGGCGGCACCGCCCTCCAGGTGCGCGACACCGGCCCCGGCATGACCCCGGACCAGCTCGACCAGGCCACCGAGCGGTTCTGGCGGGCGCCGGACGCGCAGAACGTCGAGGGGGCCGGGCTGGGGCTGACCATCGTGGCGGTGCTGGTCGACGCCTCGGACGGGCGGCTCACCATGCGCGCGGGCGACCCGCGTGGCCTGGTCGCCGAGGTGTGGTTCCCGGCCCCCGGCGCCGGCACGGCGGACGCCGGACCGGCCGTCTCCGCCGGCCCGCCGCCGTCCGACGCCGCCCCGGTCGGTACGACGCCGGCCGACGGCGACGATCCGGACCGGACGGGGACGGCGGCGGCCGGGGTGGTCGTCCCGGCCACGCGAGCGGGCGGGGACGGCGCCGTCAGGGCTTGACCGAGCGGTACCACTGCGCGGCACCCGGGTGCAGCGGCAGCGGCGCGGTGGCGATCGCCGAGCGGGGGCTCATCCGCCCGGCGGCGGGGTGCGCCGCCGCCAGCTCCGCCCGGCGTTCCATCAGCAGCCGGGTCACCTCCCGCACCAACCGGTCCGGCAGGTCGGCGCGGACGGTCAGGTAGTTCGGGTTCGCCACCGTGGTCACCGGGTCCACCTCGTACACCGAGCGGGGGATGTCCCGCGACACGTACACCTCGCGGTAGCTGCGCCGCAGCGGCTCGGTCCACTCGCCGAGGTCGACGATCCGGGTGGCCGAGTCGTCGGCCAGCCCGTCCACCGCGCCCACCGGCAGGCCGCCGGAGAAGAAGAACGCGTCGATGCGGCCCTCGCGCAGCGCCGCGACCGAGTCGTCGAGGCCGAGGTGCTGCTGGCGCACCCGGTCGCCGCCGAGCCGGGCCACCTCCAGCAGCCGGGTCGCGGTGACCTCGGTGCCGGAGCCGGGCGCGCCCACCGAGACCCGACGACCGCGCAGGTCGGCGACCGTCCGCACGGGTCCGCCGGCGGTGGTGACCAGGTGCAGCAGGTCGTCGTAGACCCGGGCCACCGCGAGGACCGACGGCCGCGACGCCGGGCCGGTGGGCAGCACGTCGGCCTGGGTGAAGCCCAGCTCGGCCTGACCGGCGCCGACCAGGCGCATGTTCTCCGCCGAGGCCGCGGTGACCACCACGCTGGCCCGCACGCCGGGCAGCTCACGGTTGAGGATGGCGGCCAGCGACTGCCCGAACGCGTGGTACACCGCGGTCGGGCTGCCGGTGGCGATCCGGATCACCACCGGCTCGGCGGGGGACTCGCGGCAGCCGGCGAGCCCGGCCGCCGCCAGGACCAGCAGCATCAACAGCGCGGACGGGGCGGCGACGCGCCGCCGGCCGGGGGCGGACCAGCATCGGCTCACGGGCAGCACTCTGCGCCGTGCACCGCCCCCGGCGCAACCTCGGACCGGCTCCGGGGCCGTGGAGTGCCGGCTCAGGCGATCGGGCGGGCGGGGGCCAGGGCGGCGCGATCCATGATCTTGCGGCGGTCCGGGCCGTCGGCGACGCTCACCACGAAGCAGCCGGCCCCCGGGCGCAGCAGGGCGGGCACCTCCAGCAGCGCGGCCCCGCGCACCAGCACGGCGGCCAGTTCCCGGTCGGTGAGCCGGACGCCGAGGATGTGCCGGCGTACGTGCCGCCCACCGGCGAGCAGCGCGGAACGCCAGGCCGCCGCGGCGAGCCGGCACCGCCAGGCCGCCCGGGCGCTCGACGCGCCGGGCACCGGGCCGCCCAGCAGCTCGCGGCGGCCCCGCCGCCACCCCGACTCGCACAGCTCGGCGTACGTCGCCCGGTGCTCGCCGGGCACGTGCAGCCGGTGCAGCTCGTAGCGGCGACGCAGGCCACCACTGACCACCTCGTGCTCCACCGGCACGTCGAGCCGGGTCAGCAACTGCCGCAGCCGCAGCGCGGCCTCCGGCCGGTTGAACTCCGCCACCGGCCGGTACGGCTCGGCCGGGCCGTGACCGGCGGCGGGCGGGGGCGTGCAGCGGACCAGACAGGCCACCTCGAACGCGTCGCCCAGGGTCAGCCAGTCCATCGGCGGCGGGGGCGACGACAGGCGGGGCCGGTCGAGCAGGGTGGTGTGCGGGGGCATCGACCGCTCCTTCGTCGGCTCGGGGTCCCCATACCGTCACCCGCCGGCCGGCCCGGTTCCACTGATCCGGCCGAGCCTTGAGGAAATCTTGCGGCTGGCCTACAGCGCGGTCACCACCACGTCGAGCTGCCGGGGCCGGCCGGGCGTCGCCGGCTGCTCCTCGACCGTGTACGTGAGGTCACGCAGCGCGGTGACCAGTCCGGCGGCGCTGCGCGGCCGAGCCCCGGCCAGCAGCAGGTCGCGCACCAGCCGGCCCTTGGTGGCCTTGTTGAAGTGGCTGACCACGGTCCGGGTCACCCGGCCGTCACTCTCCCGCTCGTGCAGCACCCGCACGGTCACCGTCCGCCCGGCCCGCTCGCCCCGGGGCGTCCAGGTGGCGGCGTACGCGCCGGAGCGCAGGTCCAGCACCAGGCCGTCGCCGGCCGCCGCGTCCATCGCCGGGGCAAGCGCCCGCCGCCAGTACGCCGACAGCGCGCCCACCCGCGGCAGCCGCGCCCCGATCGGGCAGCGGTACGGCGGGATGCGGTCGGCGAGGCGTACCGCGCCCCACAGGCCGGAGCTGATCAGCACCGAGCGGCGGGCCGCCCGCAGCGCCGGGGCGGGCAGCGTGGCCAGGTCCAGCGCCTCGTAGAGCACCCCGGTGTAGACCTGCCCGGCCGGTGCGGTGGCGGCCCGGTCCAGCCGCGCGTTGCGGGCCAGCTCGCCCCGCTGGCCGGCGCTGAGCCCGAGCGCGTCCAGCGCCGCCGCCTCGTCACCGCCGGCGCTGAGCGCCATCAGCGCGGCCAGCACCTCCTCCCGGGCGGGGTTCAGCTCGGGCAGGGAGAGCCTGGCGAGGTCGAGCCGACGGCCGGCGCCGGCGTCGGCCTTGCCCTCGGAGGGTGGCAGCAGGATGAGCACGAGGGCAGCGTACGGGCCGGTCTCAGCGCCACGGCCGCACGGCGCTCGGCGGGTGGTACACGCGATACCCGGCCACCTCGACCAGCCGGGCGGCGTCCGCGCCGGCACCGAGCAACCGGCGCAGCCGGCGCTCCGCCGGGGAGCCCACCGGCAGCACGTACCCGGGGCGCTCCGCCCGCCCCACCTGCTGCCAGTACGGCCGGTAGCGGTTCTGCCCGGGGGTGAGGGCGTCGTCGAGCACCGCGCAGATCACCCGCTCGCCGGTGTCGAAGGTGAGCCGGTTGCAGGTCCAGTAGTCCCCGTACACCTCGCGCAGGCCGGTGGCCCGGACGGCGGCGGCCAGCTCCACGGCCCGGCGCTGGTCGGCGCGGGTCGCGTCGAGGCCGGTGACGAAGAGCCCGGTGGCCACCACGGCGGTGGCGGCGAGCCCGGCGAGCACGGCGGTGGCGGCCGCCCCGGCCAGCCGCCCGAGGGCCCCGACCGTGCCCCGCCAGCAGGCCACGGCCGCCACCCAGAGCGGCCAGAGCACCGCCGGCAGCGAGATCTGCAGCACCGACAGGTAGCGGGCGTTGCCCAGCGGGTCGGTCGCGGCGAGCGGGCTGCGCACGTACGCGATCAGGGTCAGCGCCGCGCCGGCGACCAGGGTGAGCTGCGCGACCGGCCGGACCCGCTCGGCGGTCGGCCGGCCCGCCGCGCGGCGGTACGCGAGCAGCGCGAGCAGCGCGGCGGCCACCAGCAGCACCGGGTACAGCAGGCCGAACCACTCCTGCCAGCGGGCGCAGCCGGTCACCGGGCAGAGCCCGGAGGCCAGCGGCACCCCCTCCAGCAGCCCACCGCCGAGGCGCTGCGACCACGGCGGCGCCGGACCGGCCCCGGCGCTGATCTCCCGCAGCACCGACAGCGAGTCCTCGCCGGGCGGCGCGCGCAGATTGTCCCAGATCATCGGCGCGGCCCCCACCACGAAGCCGGCCACCAGCAGCAGCCCGGACCAGCCGAGCAGCTCCCGCCGGGTCGCGTAGAGCAGCAGCAGCCCCGCCACCGCCAGGTACGGCACGATCAGCCAGTCCGACCAGAGGGCGAACCCGGCGAGCAGCCCGGCCAGGCCGATCGCGGCCCGGCGGTGGGCCACCCGGCGCTCGGCCAACCCCACCGCGATCAGCAGCATCGCCAGCACCGCCGGTTTCACCTCGGGCCGCCCGCCGACCACGGTGAGCTGGTCGCGCACCACCCGCTCGGTGCCCAGGGCGAGCAGGCCCACCACGAAGGCGGCGAGCCACGGTGAGAAGAGCCGGCGGGTCAGCCGGTACGACAGCCAGAGGAACAGGGCGTAGAGCGCCAGCAGGGGCAGCCGCAGCACCGGCCAGCTCGGCCCGGCCAGCGCCACCAGCGGGGCGGCCAGGTACGACTCCGCCATCCCCATGTAGTGCTGCCCGTACAGGAAGACCGGCCGTTCCCGGCCGTCGGCGATGTGCAACGCGGCCAGCCCGAAGGTGGCCTCGTCGCTGTTGCCGTTGGGGACGGTGAGCAGGGTCAGGACCAGCCGGTAGCCCACCCCGGCCAGGCCGAGCAGCAGCGCGACCAGCGCGGGCGGGTCGAGCCGCGCGCGGTGCTGCGGTGCAGGTGTCGACACGACCAACGCCCCCGTCGCCGTCTGGACCGGAGTGTTTCACGCCGCACCGGGCACCCGTGGTCGATCCCACGACTCCTCGCGTGGCCGGTTCCGCCGGGGTGTGGCAGGGTTGCTCTGTGCCACCCACTCCCGCAGGCCAGCTGGCCGTACCGAACCTGCACCGGGCAGCGCGGATCGAGGACGCCGTGCACCAGCTGGTGGAGCGCCGGCTGCGGCGCACCGGGTGGCAGATGAACATCATCGCGTACGCCGGATACGGCGCGCCCGGTTGGGCCCGGGTGCTGTGCCGGGTGCTGCTCGGCCGCCCGGACACCCGGCAGCGCGGCCGGCTGGAGAAGGTACGCGGCTGGCGCAGCTTCACCACCCTGCCGGCCAAGCACGTCACCGTGACGATCGAGGCGGGCGGCGTGGTCCACGAGGCCCAGGCCGACCGCAGCGGCTTCGTCGACACCGTCATCGAGGGCGACTTCACCCCCGGCTGGTCCTCGGTACGCCTCAGCGTCGCCGACGCCGAACCGGCGGAGGCCCTGGTCCGCGTCCTCGACCCGGACGTCCGGTTCGGCATCCTCTCCGACATCGACGACACGGTCATGGTGACCGCGCTGCCCCGGCCCCTGCTGGCCGCGTGGAACACGTTCGTCCTCGACGAGCACGCCCGCGCGGCGGTGCCCGGCATGGCGGTGCTCTACGAGCGGCTGGCCACCGCCCATCCGGGCGCCCCGGTCTTCTACCTGTCCACCGGCGCGTGGAACGTCGCGCCGACGCTGACCCGGTTCCTGTCCCGGCACCTCTACCCGGCCGGTCCGCTGCTGCTCACCGACTGGGGGCCGACGGCCGACCGGTGGTTCCGCAGCGGCCGGGAGCACAAGCGGGCCACCCTGGCCCGGCTGGCGAAGGAGTTCCCGGAGGTCCGCTGGCTGCTGATCGGCGACGACGGGCAGCACGACCAGGAGATCTACCGCGAGTTCGCCGCCGCCCACCCGGAGAACGTCGCCGGGGTGGCGATCCGCCGCCTCTCGCCCACCCAGTCGGTGCTCGCGGGTGGCCTGCCCGCCCCGGCCGGGCAGTCCTCGACCGGGCCGGTGGGGCAGAAGTGGCTCTCCGCGCCGGACGGCGCCGGACTGTGGAAGCTGATGCGGGACGCGGGCCTGGTCTGAGGTACGACCCGACCCGCGCCCCACTCCCGTCGGGTCAGCCGGTCCGCGAACCGGTCAGCGCGCCGTCGCCGGTGTCCGTTTCCGCGCCGTCCGCTCCTGTGCCGGCCCTGTTCGCGCCGGACCCGTTCGCGCCCGCGCCGTTCGCTCCTGCGTCGTCCCCGTTCGCACCCGCGCCGTTCGCTCCTGCGTCGTCCCCGTTCGCGTCCGCGCCGGGGGCCTTCGCGCCCGCGCCGGCGGCGTCGCCGCAGCCCGGGACCCTCGGGTCGGCGACCCGGTAGACCGAGCCGTCCCCGGCTCCGCTGCCCTCCGCTCCGGCCATGCCCGCCCCGCCCGGTGCCGTTTCCGCTCCGGGGGCGACATCGTCCTGACCCTGCTGCCCGCTCTGGCCCGGTGCCGCATCCTGACCCGGCGCGCCGTCGTGACCCGGCCCGGCGGTCGGATCCTGTCCGGCGTCCTGGCCCTGTCCGGCGTCCTGTCCTTGCCCGGCGTCTTGGCCCTGTCCGGCGTCCTGGCCCTGTCCGGCATCCTGTCCTTGCCCGGCGTCCTGTCCTTGCCCGGCTTCCTGGCCCTGGGCGGGGTCCGGCTCCTGGGTGGCGTTCCTGTCCTGCGCGCGCTGGTCGCGGGCAGCCTGGCGGGCCTCGCGCACCTGCTGGGCGATCGCCCGGAGCTGCTGGATCCGCGCCCGGATCTGCTGGAGCCGCTCCGCGAGTCGGCCGTTGGCCCCGCCGACCTGGCCCTGGTCCGCGCCGCCTGCCTGCGCCCCACCCGCCTGGTCCGCACCGCCCGGCTGACCCGCCGCGTCCTGCTGCCCCGCGCCCGCCTGGTCGGAACCTTGATCCGCGCCGCCCTGCTGGCCTGCGCCCGCCTGGTCTGCGCCCTGCTGGCCTGCGCCCACCTGCTCCGCGCCTGCCTGCGCTGCGCCGGATCCATCGGCCCCGGCCTGGTCGGCCTGCTGCTGGCCTGTGCCCTGCTGCTGGCTCGCCCCCCGCTGGCGGGCCGCCTCGACGATGCCGGCGATCTGCCCGATCAGGCCACCGACGGCGGCGATGATGCCGGCCGCCCGACCCGCGCCACCACCGGCTGCCGCGCCACCACCCGCGGCCGCGCCGCCGTTCGCGCCGCCGGCGTTGGCCGCGCCGCCCCCGGCGGCCGCTGCGCCCTGGGCCTGGCGCGCACCCTGGACGATGTCGCGGATCCCGCCGAAGATCCCACCGAGCCGCTTCACCCGGGCCTCGGTCAGTTGCGGATCGGTGAGCCGGCCGTTGCGCTCGCCGCGCATCTGCTCGGTGACCGCCCAGGCCTGGTCGAGCCGGGCCGCCATGGCGTCCTCCCACGGCACCGTCGGGCACAACGCGCCGGCGACGTCGACCCGCCCGGAGCAGCCGGCCGCCGCCCGGCGCTGCTGGATCTGGTCGACCACGGCCTGCCGGTTGGCGATCCGGGCCGGCGAGTTGGCGTCCGGGTCCTGCCGCTGGCCGGCGATGAAGGTCAGGTTGTTGCGCAGGGCGGCGTCCAGGCCCTGGCAGTTCTCCGATGCCTGACCGGTCCCGGTCGCGACCGCGAACGCCGCCGCGGCGGTGACCGCGAGCGCGACCCCGCCGGCGACTCTGCGCTGACGGGACGACCCCGTCACCCTGCGACTCCTGGTTGTGCCCCTGCTCCACGCCATCGAAGCTCCTCCGCCTCGTACGTCACGGGTGTCCGGCATCCGGTCGGGGGTACGCGCGGACGTCGGACAGGGTTCACACCGGTGCGCGGTGAGGGCACCCATGTCACCGGAGAGTGACCAGTGGCGGGCATTTCAGCTACGGTGCGCAGCACGCCTCCGGCGGCCGTCGGGTCGACGGAGTGGGCCGCCGATGGTGGGGAGCGCTGAACGGCGTCGCTCGCTGTGGCCGTTGGACGCCGCCGGCTGGCCCATCCGGAGCCGTCTCGTCTGCCGTTCCGTGACGCACGGTATCGATGGACGTGTGTCACCGTGCGTTACGGCCACGATTCGGCGCGGTGGGGTGTGCCGTTCCCTTTGCTCTGCTGCCACGGACGCGACACCGCGCTGAGCTGCGGCTTCGCTTCGTGCGCGTTGGTGTGGGTCGGACAGGTCGGCTACTTCGTGCGACCGGTGCGTCCGTGGCAGCAGAGCAAAGGCGGCGAACAGCAGAGTGGGGGTGTCCGGCGGAAACTACTGCTGGTGACGGGCTCACCGCCGCCCGAGCTGTCCCGTCGATCGGCGGGCTGCGCCGTCGAGGCGGCCACATGCCGGGCGTGCTCCGACAGGTGCACGTGCAGCGACGCGCGACGTGAGCGCCACGCGGGCCGGTGAGCGGCGTCAGTCGCGGCGGAGCCAGAGCACACCGAGCGGCGGCACCCGCAGCGAGGCCGACGCGGGCAGCCCGTGCCACGGCACGTCCTGCGCGTGCACCGCGCCCAGGTTCCCCACCCCGGATCCGCCGTAGTGGTGCGCGTCGGTGTTGATCACCTCGGTCCAGGTGCCGCCGGCCGGCAGCCCCACCCGGTAGTCCTCCAAGGGGCGGGCGGAGAAGTTCGCCACGCAGACCAGGGTCGCCCCGTCAGGGGCGATCCGGACGAACGAGACGGAGTTGTTGGTGACGTCGTCCCCGGCGATCCACCGGAACCCGGCCGGCTCGGTGTCCTGCGCCCAGAGGGCGGGCGTGGCCCGGTAGGCGGCGTTGAGGTCGGCCACCAGCCGCTGCACCCCGGCCCGGGCAGGATCGTGCAGCAGGTACCAGTCCAGGCCCCGCTCCTCGCTCCACTCCCGGTCGTCGGCCAGCTCGCAGCCCATGAAGAGCAACTGCTTGCCCGGGTGCGCCCACATGTACGCCAGCAACGCCCGTACGTTGGCCAGCCGCTGCCAGGTGTCCCCGGGCATCTTGCCGGCGAGGGAGCCCTTGCCGTGCACCACCTCGTCGTGGCTGATCGGCAGCACGTAGTTCTCGCTCCAGGCGTACGCCAGGGAGAAGGTGAGCTGGTGGTGATGGTGCTGGCGGTAGATCGGGTCCTTCGAGGTGTAGAGCAGGGTGTCGTGCATCCAGCCCATGTTCCACTTGAACCCGAAGCCGAGCCCGCCGTCGGCGGTGGCGCGGGTCACCCCGGGCCAGGCGGTGGACTCCTCGGCGATCATCACCACCCCGGCGTGGTGCTTGTAGACGGTGGCGTTGACCTCCTGCATGAAGGCGATCGCCTCCATGTTCTCCCGGCCACCGTGCACGTTGGGCAGCCACTGCCCCTCCTGCCGGGAGTAGTCCAGGTAGAGCATCGAGGCCACCGCGTCGACCCGCAGGCCGTCGACGTGGAACTCCTCGCACCAGTAGAGCGCGTTGGCGACCAGGAAGTTGCGCACCTCCCGGCGACCGAAGTCGAAGACGTAGGTGCCCCAGTCGGGGTGTTCGCCCCGGCGCGGGTCGGGGTGCTCGTAGAGCGGGGTGCCGTCGAAGCGGGCCAGCGCCCACTCGTCCTTGGGGAAGTGCGCCGGCACCCAGTCGAGGATCACCCCGATCCCGGCGGCGTGCAGCCGGTCGACCAGGTGGCGGAACTCGTCCGGGTCGCCGAAGCGGGCGGTGGGCGCGTAGTAGCCGGTGACCTGGTAGCCCCAGGAGCCGCCGAACGGGTGCTCCATCACCGGCAGGAACTCCACGTGGGTGAAGCCCAGCTCGGTGACGTAGGCGGTGAGCTGCTCGGCCAGTTCGCGGTAGCCGAGGCCGGGCCGCCACGAGCCGAGGTGCACCTCGTAGACGCTCATCGGCTCCTGGTGCGGCTGCCGATTGGCCCGCCGCGCCAGCCAGTCGGCGTCGTGCCACTCGTACGTGGAATGGTGCACCACCGACGCGGTGGCCGGCGGCACCTCCGCGTACCCGGCCATGGGATCGGCCTTGTCCCGCCACCGCCCGTCGGCGCCCAGGATCCGGTACTTGTACCGGGCCCCGACCGGCACGTCCGGCACGAAGATCTCCCAGACCCCGGTGGAGCCCAGGCAGCGCATCGGCCAGCCGTCGTCCGCACCCCAGCCGGTGAAGTCGCCCACCACCCGCACCCCGCGCGCGTTGGGCGCCCACACCGAGAAGGCCACGCCCTCGTCGAAGACCCGCGCGCCGAGCGCCTCCCAGAGCCGTTCGTGGCGCCCCTCGCCGATCAGGTGCAGGTCGAGGTCCCCGAGGGTGGGCGGGTAGCGGTACGGATCGTCGGCGAGCCGGCCGTCGGCCTCGATCCGGTAGTCGAGGGCCTCGCCCGGCACCACCGCCTCGAAGACGCCGACGTCGTGCACCCGCTTCATCGGGTGCCGCTCGCCGTCGACGACCACGGCCACGTCGCCGGCGCCCCGCCGCATCGCGCGGATCGTCGTACGCCCGTCGGCGGGGTGCGCGCCGAGCAGGGCGTGCGGGTCGTACGTCTCGCCGGCGATCAGCTGGTCCATCGGTCCTCGTCCTTCGGGGCGGGAGCGGTCGGGGCGGTGCCGCCGGAGAGGTCTGCCGGCACGTCGGTCACGGTCAGCTCCGCCGGGGCGTTCCCGGCCGGCCCCGGCTCGCCCGCCGTCGGCCGGCGCAGGGTGAACACGTGCGCGGGCTGCAGATACGGGTCGAGGCGGACGGCGTTGCGCTGGCCCCACTCGTAGTTCGCGCCGGTCAGCTCGTCGTGCACGGTGAACCGGTCGTGCCAGTCGAGACCCAGCGCCGGCATGTCCAGGGTGGTGTTGCCCCACTGGACGGTGTGCGAGTCGAACGAGCAGACCACCAGGACCGTGTTGCCGGTGTCCGGGTCGTGCTTGGACCAGCACAGCAGCGCCGGGTTGTCGATGTCGTGGAAGCGCAGGTTGCGCAGTTGGTGCAGAGCGAGATTCTCCCGGCGGACCCGGTTGAGGGTGGCGATGAACGGGGCCAGGGAACGGCCCTGCTCCTGTGCGCCGGCCCAGTCGCGGGGACGCAGCTCGTACTTCTCGTTGTCCAGGTACTCCTCCGCGCCGGGGCGGGCGACGTGCTCGAAGAGCTCGTAGCCGGCGTACATGCCCCAGGAGGGGGAGAGCAGGGCGGCCAGCACCGCCCGGATCTTGAACATCGGCGGGCCGCCGTGCTGCAACGACTCGTGCAGGATGTCCGGCGTGTTCGGCCAGAAGTTCGGCCGCATGTAGTCCGCCGCCGCGACCAGCTCCTCGCAGTACGCCCGCATCTCCGCCGCCGACGTGCGCCAGGTGAAGTACGTGTACGACTGGGTGAAGCCGATCTTGCCGAGTCCGTGCATGATCGCCGGACGGGTGAACGCCTCGGCGAGGAAGAGCACGTCCGGGTCGACCTTCTTGACCTCGGAGATCAGCCAGTGCCAGAAGTCGAACGGCTTGGTGTGCGGGTTGTCCACCCGGAAGATCCGGATCCCCTCGCCCACCCAGTGCAGCACCACCCGCAGGACCTCGGCCCGGATGCCCTCGGGGTCGTTGTCGAAGTTCAGCGGGTAGATGTCCTGGTACTTCTTCGGCGGGTTCTCCGCGTACGCGATGCTGCCGTCGGCGCGGGTGGTGAACCACTCCGGGTGCTCGGTCACCCACGGGTGGTCCGGCGCGCACTGCAACGCCAGGTCCATCGCCACCTCCAGGCCCTGCTCGGCGGCGGCGGCGATGAAGTCGCGGAAGTCCTCCGGCGTACCCAGGTCGGGGTGGATGGCGTCGTGGCCGCCCTCGGCGGCGCCGATCGCCCACGGCGAGCCCACGTCGTCCGGCCCGGCGGTCAGCGAGTTGTTGCGGCCCTTGCGGTTGACCCGGCCGATCGGGTGGATCGGCGGCAGGTACAGCACGTCGAAGCCCATCGCGGCCACCCCGGGCAGCCGGTCCATGGCGGTGACGAAGGTGCCCGACTGCGCCGGGGCGTCGACCGTGGCCGGGATCGCGCCCTCGGAGCGGGGGAAGAACTCGTACCAGGCGGAGAAGAGCGCCCGGGGGCGGTCCACCCAGAGCCGGTGCTCCGCGCCGGTGGTGACCAGCTCCCGCACCGGGTGCGCCCAGAGCAGCCCGGCCAGCTCCAGCGCCGGGGCGACCCGCGCGGGCAGCGCCCGCCCGGTGTCGCGCAGCGCGGCCACCGCCGCCCGCACCCGCGCCACGTCGGCCGCCGGCACCAGCTCCAGGGCCTCGGTGAGCACCCGTGCGCCCTCGGCCAGGTCGTTGGCGAGGTCCTCCACACCCTGCCCGGCGGCGAGCTTCTTCGTCACCGCGTTCTGCCAGGTCAGGTACGGGTCTCCGAACGCCTCGACGGTGAAGACCCACTCGCCGACGGCGTCCGGGCGGATGGTGGCGTGCCAGCGGTCCTGGCCCGGCTCACCGGGGCGCATCCGGGTGAACGGGCGCGCCACGCCGTCCGGGCCCAGCCAGACCACGTTGCAGCCCAGCGCGTCGTGTCCCTCCCGGTACGCGCGGGCCGACACCGGGACCACCTCGCCGACCACCGCCTTGGCCGGGTAGCGACCGCAGGCGACGACGGGGGAGACGTCTTCGATCGGGAACCGTCCGCTCACGTCTGTCAACCTACTGCCAGAGATCGGCACGCGCTCGGCCAAGTACCCCTTAGGGCGGCGCCGGGCACGGTCTCGTCGAGGTGCGCCGGCGTCGGGCGACGAGCGCCGACACCCGGAACATTCGCAAACAGTTGCTTGCGCAAGTCGACGTTTTAATTATGCTGGCGCCATGTCCTCGTCCCTCCTGGCGCCCGGCCCGGACCTCGACTCGGCCTTCGCCGCGCTCGGCGACCCCGTCCGTCGGGCCCTGGTGGCTCGTCTCGCGCGGGGCGACGCCACGGTGGGCGAACTCGCCGAGCCGTTCGACCTGACCCCGCAGGCGATCTCCCACCACGTCGGCGTGCTGCGCCGGTGCGGCCTGGTCGAGCAGCGACGCGAGGGCACCCGACGTCCCTGTCGGCTGAGCGTCGACCGACTGGCGCTGCTGGGCACCTGGATCGAGGCGCAGCGCCGCACTTGGAACGACCGGCTCGACGCCCTGGAGCGGCACCTCGCCGACGACGGAGCGGCCCGGTGAGCGCCGGAGCGGAGTTGCGCGGTGACGAACTGATCGCCCGGCGCCATCTCCCGGCGACGCCCGAACGCGTCTGGGCCGCCTTCACCGCACCGGCGAGCATCGCGGCGTTCTGGGGCGGCTCGCACGCCACCGTGCCGGCCGGGTCCGTCACCGTCGACCTGCGACCCGGCGGTGAGTTCGCGCTCGACACCCGCGCGCCGAACGGCGCGACCCGCCGGCTCCGCTTCGTGTACGTGCGCGTCACCGCACCGCACGAACTCGTGTTCGACGAGCCCGTCACCGGCCTCCGCACGACCGTCACCGTCCGCCCGGCCGGTGACGGCACGGAACTCACCGTCCACCAGCGCCGGCTCCCACCGGAGCTCCGGACGGCCCAGGCTGCCGACGGACTCGCCTCGATCCTCGACGCCCTCGCCGCGCACCTGCGGCAGCAACCCACACCGGCACGGAGGACACCATGACCCAGCCGACCCAGCGTGACCTCGTCGCGGAGT
This sequence comes from Micromonospora coxensis, assembly GCF_900090295.1. Taxonomy (NCBI): domain Bacteria; kingdom Bacillati; phylum Actinomycetota; class Actinomycetes; order Micromonosporales; family Micromonosporaceae; genus Micromonospora; species Micromonospora coxensis. Next base: position 5,518,188 of record NZ_LT607753.1, read on the forward strand.
ACTTCGACGGATTCCGGACCAGCGACCACCCACGCATCCTCGCGACCCTCACCGACGACGTCGAGTGGGTCATCCACGGCCACCGGACCACCCGGGGCAAGGCGCAGTTCGACGACGAGATCGAGAACCCGGCGTTCACCGGCAGCCCCGAACTCGACGTCCAGCGGGTCTACGAGGACGGCCCGGTCGTCATCACCGTCGGCGAGGGCCGGGGCGTCAGCCTCGTCCACGGCCCGTTCCGGTTCGCCTTCAACGACCTGTTCACCTTCCGCGACGGGCGCATCGCCCGGGTCGACTCCTATCTGGTCCCGCTGTCGTCGGCCGCAGCAGACCCCACCGGCGGGGACTCCGCGCCCTGAGCGGACTCCGCTCCTCAGGGCCCGTCGCCCCCGGCGGGGCGACGGATCAGCCCGCCGCTCCCACCGACCGGTACACCTCGACCGTGCGGGCCGCGATCGCGTCCCAGGAGAAGTGCTCCACCGCCCGCCGACGGCCGGCGAGACCGAACGCCTCGACCCGCTTCGGGTCGGCCAGCAGATCGTTGATCGTCGCGGCCAGGTCGGCCACGAAACGCCCCGGGTCCAGCGGCCGGCCGCTGCCGTCGGCGGCCTGCTCGATGCCGACGAGCAGCCCGGTGTCGCCGTCCGCCACCACCTCGGGGATGCCGCCGGTCGCGGTCGCCACCACCGCCGTCTCGCAGGCCATCGCCTCCAGGTTCACGATGCCCATTGGCTCGTACACCGACGGGCAGACGAAGATCGTCGCGTGGGTGAGCACCTGGATCACCTCGTGCTTGGGCAGCATCTCGGCCACCCAGACCACCCCGGAGCGGTTCGCCCGCAGCTCGGCCACCAGGCCCTCCACCTCGGCGGCGATCTCCGGGGTGTCCGGCGCGCCGGCCAGCAGCACCAGCTGGGTGTCGGCGGGCAGTTCCCGGGCCGCGCGCAGCAGGTACGGCAGGCCCTTCTGCCGGGTGATCCGCCCGACGTACACCACGCTGGGACGGGACGGGTCGATGCCGAGCCGGTCCACCACGTCGGTGCCGGTGTCGGGGGTGTACTGCGCGGTGTCGATGCCGTTGTAGACCACCCGCACCCGGTCCGGGTCGACCGTCGGGTACGCGGTCAGCACGTCGCGCCGCATCCCCTCGCTGACCGCGATGATCGCGTCGGCCGCCTCGAACGCGGTCCGCTCGCACCAGGAGGAGAGCGCGTACCCGCCGCCGAGCTGCTCGGCCTTCCACGGCCGCAGCGGCTCCAGGCTGTGCGCGGTCGCCACGTGCGGCACCCCGTGCAACAGCTTGGCGGTGTGACCGGCGAGGTTGGCGTACCAGGTGTGGCTGTGCACCACGTCGGTGCCGGCGCAGCCCGCCGCCATCTCCAGGTCCACGCCCATGGTCCGCAGCGCGGCGTTCGCGCCGGCCAGGCCGGCCGGCTCGGCGTACGCGGTGACGCCCGGCTCGGTGCGTGGCGCGCCGAAGCAGTGCACCCGTACGTCGGCGAGTCGGCGCAGCTCCCGGGCCAGGTACTCGACGTGCACCCCGGCCCCGCCGTACACCTCCGGCGGGTACTCCCGGGTCAGCAGGTCGACGCGAAGCGGTGCGGAGTCCGTCATGTCCGGCACCCTAGTGCAGAAACACGGCCCGCACGCCGGTGCGGAACTGTGCCCGTACGAGTGGTGAAGTCGCGGCGGGATGGATAGCGTCGGGACATGGCTGCCAAGGTGCTCGCGATCGTCCTGGCCGGCGGAGAGGGCAAGCGCCTCATGCCGCTCACCACGGACCGGGCCAAGCCGGCCGTCCCGTTCGGCGGGATGTACCGCATGGTCGACTTCGTCCTGTCCAACCTGGCGAACGCCGGCTTTCTGAAGATCGTCGTGCTGACCCAGTACAAGTCCCACTCGCTGGACCGGCACATCACCAAGACGTGGCGGATGTCGACGCTGCTCGGCAACTACGTCACGCCGGTGCCGGCGCAGCAGCGCCGCGGCCCGTGGTGGTTCGCCGGCTCCGCCGACGCGATCTACCAGAGCTTCAACCTGATCAACGACGAGCAGCCGGACTACGTGATCGTCTTCGGCGCCGACCACATCTACCGGATGGACCCCCGGCAGATGGTGGAGGACCACATCGCCTCCGGCGCGGCGGTGACCGTCGCCGGCATCCGGCAGCCGCTGTCGATGGCCGACCAGTTCGGGGTGATCGAGGTCGGCGAGGACGGCCGGCGGATCCGGGCCTTCCGCGAGAAGCCCACCGACGCGGTCGGCCTGCCCGACGCCCCCGACCAGATCTACGCCTCGATGGGCAACTACGTGTTCAGCACCCGGGCGCTCTGCGAGGCCGTCGAGCGCGACGCGGAGGACAAGACCAGCAAGCACGACATGGGCGGCAGCATCATCCCGATGCTGGTCGAGCGGGGCGAGGCCAACGTCTACGACTTCAAGGACAACGAGGTGCCCGGCAGCACCGACCGGGACCGCGGCTACTGGCGTGACGTGGGGACGCTCGACTCCTTCTACGACGCCCACATGGACCTGATCAACGTGCACCCGGTGTTCAACCTCTACAACTTCGACTGGCCGATCTACACCGAGCAGCCGCCGTGGCCGCCGGCCAAGTTCGTGCACCAGTGGGGCGAGCGGGTCGGCCGGGCGGTCGGGTCGATGGTCTCGCCCGGCGCGGTGATCTCCGGCTCCCTGGTGGAGAACTCGGTCGTCTCGCCGAAGGTCAAGGTCCACTCCTGGGCGCACGTGGACGGCGCGGTGCTGATGGAGGGTGTCGAGATCGGCCGGCACGCCGTGGTCCGCCGGGCCATCCTGGACAAGAACGTCTTCGTCCCCGAGGGGGCGGAGATCGGCGTCGACCTGGAGAAGGACCGGCAGCGCTACACCGTCTCCGACAACGGCATCGTGGTGATCGGCAAGGGGCAGCGCGTCGAGCCGTAGTCACGTCCCGCAGCAGCACACGAACCACAGGAGGATCCCGCAGTGGCCCACCCCCGCGCCGGACAGCCCGCCGAACCCGCCGACCTGGTGGACGTGCCCCGGCTGGTCACCGCCTACTACGCCGAGCACCCGGACCCGGACGACCCGGCGCAGCAGGTCTCCTTCGGCACCTCCGGCCACCGCGGGTCCTCGTTGCGTACCGCGTTCAACTCCGACCACATCCTCGCGGTGACCCAGGCGCTCTGCGACTACCGGCGGGAGCAGGGCGTCGACGGGCCGCTCTTCCTCGCCCGGGACACCCATGCGCTCTCCGCCCCGGCCGCCGTGGACGCCCTGGAGGTGCTCGCCGCCAACGACGTCACCGTGCTGGTGGACAGCCGCGACGGCTACACCCCGACCCCGGCGCTGTCGCACGCGGTGCTCACCCACAACCGGGGGCGCACCAGCGGCCTCGCCGACGGCATCGTGATCACCCCGTCGCACAACCCGCCCGACGACGGCGGCTTCAAGTACAACCCCACCCACGGCGGCCCCGCCGACTCCGACGTCACGACGTGGATCCAGGACCGGGCCAACGCGATCCTCGCCGCCGGGCTCAAGGAGGTGCGGCGGATCCCGTACGCCCGCGCCCGCGCCGCCGACACCACCGGCACGTACGACTTCCTCGCCCGCTACGTCGACGACCTGCCCGCCGCGATCGACATCGACGCGATCCGGGACGCCGGGGTACGCATCGGCGCCGACCCGCTCGGCGGGGCCAGCGTGGCGTACTGGGGCGAGATCGCCGAGCGGCACCGCCTCGACCTCACCGTGCTCAACCCGACGGTCGACCCGACCTGGCGGTTCATGACCCTCGACGGCGACGGCAAGATCCGGATGGACTGCTCCTCGCCGAACGCGATGGCCTCGCTGATCGCCGCCCGCGCCGACTACCAGGTCTCCACCGGCAACGACGCCGACGCCGACCGGCACGGCATCGTCACCCCCGACGGGGGCCTGATGAACCCCAACCACTACCTGGCGGTCGCGATCGGCCACCTGTTCCGTACCCGGGAGCAGTGGGGCCCGGCCGCGGCGGTCGGCAAGACGCTGGTCTCCTCCTCCATGATCGACCGGATCGCGGCCGACCTGGAACGGCCGCTGCTGGAGGTGCCCGTCGGGTTCAAGTGGTTCGTGCCCGGCCTGCTCGACGGCGCGGTCGGCTTCGGCGGCGAGGAGAGCGCCGGGGCGTCCTTCCTGCGCCGCGACGGGAGCACCTGGACCACCGACAAGGACGGCATCCTGCTCTGCCTGCTCGCCTCGGAGATCATCGCCACCACCGGGCGCACCCCCAGCCAGCACTACGCCGAGCTGACCGAGCGCTTCGGCGCCCCCGCGTACGCCCGGATCGACGCCCCGGCCGACCGGCGGCAGAAGGCCGTGCTCGGCAAGCTCTCCCCGGAACAGGTCGGCGCCACCGAACTGGCCGGGGAGCCGATCACCGCCACCCTCACCGCCGCCCCCGGCAACGGCGCGGCGATCGGCGGACTCAAGGTCACCACCGCCTCCGGCTGGTTCGCCGCCCGCCCCTCCGGCACCGAGGACGTCTACAAGATCTACGCCGAGTCGTTCCAGGGCCCGGAGCACCTCGCCCGGATCCAGGAGGAGGCCAAGGCGCTCGTCGACGGGGTGCTGGCCAAGGCCTGAGCACCCCGGCGCACGGCCGCTCACCGGGGCGGGGGCAGCTCCCTGCGGTGCAGCTGCTCCCGCAGCCCGTCCGGCAGCAGCTCCCGTAGCTGCTCGGGCAGCAGCGGCAGGTCCAGCAGGCTGAGCTTGAGCTGGTTGCGCTCCTGGTAGCGGCGCGGGTCGAGGCGGACCACCAGCCCGGCGTCACGCTGGTAGCGCACGTGCACCGCGCCCTCGGTCGCCGCGTCCCGGATCACCAGGCCGTCCATCTCCACGGTCACCGGCGCGGAGTCCGGACGCAGCTCGAGGTGGATGGTCTCCCCCGGGGAGAGCACCACCGAGCGGGAGATGCCGGCCATCGGCGCCGACGGCGTCACCACCACCGCCTGCGTCGCCGGGGAGACCAGCGGCCCGCCAGCGGCGTAGCTGTACGCCGTCGAGCCGGTCGGCGTGCTCACGATCAACGCGTCACAGCGGTAGTAGCCGTACCGCTGCCCGTCCACCGCGAGGGTGGCGGTGACGAAACCGGCGCCGGGCTGGCGGACCAGCGCCACGTCGTTGAAGGCCACCACGTCGTCGCCGCAGACGTCACAGGCCAGGCAGGCGTGCGACTCGACGGTGAAGTCGTGCGCCACCAGCCGGTCCAGCGCGCGCGGCAGGTCCGGCGGCTCCACCTCGACCAGGAACCCGACCCGCCCCAGGTGCACCCCGAGCACCGGCTTCGGGGTGCGTACCGCCGAGCGCAGGGCGCCCAGCATGGTGCCGTCCCCGCCGATGCTGATCAACGCGTCCGCGTGGGCGGCCAGCTCCGCCGCCGGGACCGCCTGCACCGAGGCGGGCACCCGGTGCCGGTCCTCGACCCGGACGGCGAGGGTCTTGCCGTGCCGGACCGCCCACCGCTCGATGATCCCGACCACCTCGGTGACGTCCCGGGTGGGATGCAGCACCAGACCGAACACGTACCCCGCCACCGGTACAGCTCACCACACCGCGCCACCGCCCGGCGGGCGTACGGCCCAGGTGCGGCGGCGGTGGGCCCCCACCGCCGCCGCACCGGTGCTCACCGTCGGGCGAACAGGTGCCGCAGCGACCGGGCGACCAGGTCGTCCCGGGCCGCTGGGGCCAGCCCCTCCAGGCCGAAGCCGAGGTAGACGGTGTCGTCGGTGACCACCGCCGCCCCCTCCTCGAACGCCTGCTGGCTGCGGCTCCAGTCGTTGGCGCCCGTCGCGGAGCCGGCCGGCGGCCCGCTCACCGTCCAGCCGCCCAGGTCGGCGGACTCGAAGGAGGTCTCCGAGACCACCGTGCCGTCGACGAACACCCGGGCGTCGTCCAGGAAGACACCCAGGCCCTGGGTGCCCCAGTCGGAGACGTACGAGATGGAGACCTCGACCTGCTTGCCGGCGTACGCCGACAGGTCGACCGAGAACTCCTGCCAGCCGCCGGACGCGCCGGTGGCCGCGTTCCAGGCGCCCGTGCTGCCGGTGGGGGAGCAGTCCGCGCCCTGGTAGTGGGTGAGGAACGGGTGCAGCGTCTCCGCCCAGCCCGAGGCGCAGCTCTCCCCGGTCGCCGTGCCGGTGCGGCCGTTGCGGTCCGGCAGCGTCGTCCAGGCGTCGCTGCCCACCTCGTGCGCCTCGACGATCAGGTAGTCCCAGTCCTGCTCGATGTCGTACGAGGTGAAGAAGCGCAGCTCACCGCTGGTGGCCGAGGTCAGGTCGACGGTCCGGGTGAGCCGCTTGTACGACTCGTCGGCCCGCCCGCTGTACAGGTACCAGTCCCCGGTGCGCGGGTCGAACGGGGCGGCGCCCGGCCGGCCCCAGTCCACCGTCGCCGAGCTGGCGAACTGCGGGAACTGCTCCGGCGGCAGGAAGCTCGACGTGGACAGGAACGACGCCGTGTGGTCCTGGTTGCCGGCGGAGCCCTCCGCGTTGAGCTGACCGGAGAACCCGGCGAACGCCCCGTCCGCGCCCCGCACCGGGTACGGCTCGCCCTCCGGGGCGCTACCGCCGTCGCTGACGTAGTTGTACGCCCCCAGGTAGTACTGCTGGAAGTCGTTGAACAGCGCCAGGCAGGTCACGTCGTCGGGGTCGGTGCACTCCGCAGGCCCGTTCGGCTGGTACACGTACGTGCCGTTCGCGGCCTGGGCGAAGAGCGCGTACTTGCCGCTGACCAGGAGCTTGCCGCCCTCGTTGAGGTAGTCGCGGACGGCCAGTTCGGTCTCCAGCGCGGCGCGGGCGGCGGTGCCGCCCACCTGGCCGGGGGAGCGCAGGATGATGTCGTCGCCGGTCTCCCAGACCACCGCCCGGTAGTGCGACAGGACGCCCAGGTGGTGCGGCGCCTTGCGGCCCATGACGTCGAAGTCGTACACGTCGCTGCTGCGGCCGGCCTTCGTCAGCGAGCGGCGATCTCGTCGGCGTACTTCGCGGTGGTGCCGGTCTGTGCCGGGCTCAGCCCGGTCACGTCCTCCATCGCCAGCACCAGCACGTCCCCGCCGACGTCGTCGTGCACCCGGTAGGTGAAGCGTTCGCTGGCCACCGGGCCCTTGCGGGGCTTGACCCCGGTGAACCACACCTCGACCCGGTCACCCGGCTTCGTACCGGTCACCGTGCCGCGCAGCTCGGCGTAGTAGTCCGAGTGCGTGTCGCCGTACCGCTCACCGCCGCGCCACTCGCGGACCTTGACGGTCTTCGGCCGGCCGCCGTTGACCACGTAGTGCATCCGGACGTCCTTCAGCGCCCGCCGGCTGATCGACGCGACCTGCTGGGTGCGCCCGTACGAGGTGTCGAAGGCGTCCACCACGAAGTCCGGGGTGCTGCGGCCGACCACCGACACCGGGTCGTCCGGGTCGGCCGCCGACTTCGCCACCGCCAGGGCGAACGGCAGGTTCTTCGCCACCTCCGCCGAGATCAGCTTCTCGTCGTCGGGGAAGATGAAGCCGCTGACGCAGTCCTCCGGCCGCCACTGGTCGTCCGGGTCGGACGCCGCCGCCGACTGGCAGGTGGACATCTCCGGGGTGAAGCCGAGGGTGCCGTAGCGGACCGTGGCGTGCGAGTCGGTGTCGCCGTTGGTGGTGTACAGCTCGGCGGAGATGTCCGGGTCGTAGCCGGGCACCGCCGGGTGGTCGTCGTCGCCGACCATCGTCTCGTAGATGACGTCGTCCGGGGTCGGCGTGCTCACCTGCCAGCCGACGCCGTAGAGCAGCAGTTGGGCGGCGGAGTGGTAGTTGACGAAGAACTCGAAGCCCACCCGCTTGAAGAGGCGGTCCAGCGCCTTCGTCTCCGGCTCCGAGTTCGGGCCGGGGCCCCGGTAGGTGTCGCTGTTCGGCTCCGGCGACGAGCCCTCGTCGTCGTACCCCCACTTGTAGCTGAAGTTGCGGTTGAGGTCGACGCCGTCGGCGGCGCTGATCTGCCCGTCGCCGTCGTTGTCCCGCAGGTTCTTGCGCCACAGCCGGTTGCCGGGGGTGAAGGTGTGGTCGTAGCCGTCCGGGTTCGCCACCGGCAGGAACCACAGCTCGGTGCTGTCCACCACCCGGGTGATCTCCGGGTCGGTGCCGTAGTTGTCCAGCACGTGGTGCAGCAGCCGGCGGGTCATCTCCGGGGTGATCCACTCACGGGCGTGCTGGGCGCTGCCGTAGAGCACCGCCGGGCGCCGCCCGTCCGGCACGGTCCGCGCGTTCTTGGTGACCTTCACCGCGAGGATCGGCTTGCCCTGCACCGTCCGGCCGATGGTCTCCAACTTCGCCAGCTTCGGGTGCCGGGCCACGGTCGCGGTGATCTCGTCGCGCAGGCCGCCCGGCTCGCTGTACGACCGGAACGCCGTCCAGCCCGCCGCCGCCTGCTCCCGCAGCGCCTGCGACGCTGCCTTGCCGCGCACCTTCTTGACGTCGAGCTTCACGCCCTGACCGGCCAGGCGGCGTGCCTGGCGCTCACTGAGCACGGTCTCCACGCGGGTCGCCCCGTCGCTGTCCGTGCCCCGGTGATCGTGGCCGAGGTCGACACCCACCGCGCGCAGCTTCTCCAGCTGCTGCGCGTCGAGGGTGCCGACGTACACCTCCAAGCTGTCGCGGCCGTCCGGGTCGGACGATGGCCGCGCGGTCGCTGGTGCGGTCAGCGCCAGCGCGCCGACCAGCGTGAACACGCCGGCGATCGCCAGCCGTGTCGGTCTCATGCGCATCCCCTTCGGTGGAAGGACCTGTGTCGCGAGCCTTCCGTCCGACGGAGATGGATGTCAATGGGCGAGATGGGCGGGGTGCTGCTCCGCCATGTGGGTCCATCGCTGCGGTGACAGTGCCGGTCCGGGCCGGGACACCTGCCGGCGTCACTGCTGGTGGAGCAGGTCGTTCACCAGATGACGACAGTGGACGCGGGCAGATCGAGGCTGCCGTGACGGGCCGCCGGGACCGATGTGAGGCGAGCCCTGGGCACTCGAGAAGCCAGAGCGGAAGTGCTACGGGGGTAAGGTCGTGCTCCACCACCAGCTTCGTCTCGGGACGCGGACATGACCCGCCTTGTGGTGACGGTCGAAGCGCGTTTCGTCCGGACACCGGACGGGGCGACATGGACCTGCGGTCCACCGGACCGAGGATTCTGGGACCGGTACCTCACCGTGTTCAGCGGGGTGCGGGTGGTCGCCCGCGTGACGGAGGCGCAGCGACGACCACCATCGGCTACCCGGGTGGACGGGGACCGCGTCGAGGTGTGGCCTGTTCCCTACTACGTCGGCAGCTACCAGTACCTCCTGCGGTCCAGGGCGGTCTCGCGGGCCGTGGTGGCGAGCGTGGGCGAGCGGGACGCCGTGCTGCTGCGGGTGCCGTCGTTGCTGGGCACCCTGCTGGCCTCTCGGTTGAGCCGGGTCGGACACCCGTACGCCCTGGAGGTGATCGGCGATCCGCACGGCGTGCTCGCGCCCGGCGTGGTGCGGCATCCGCTGCGCCCACTGCTGCGTCAGTGGTTCACCAGCAGGCTGCGCCAGCAGTGCAGATCCGCCTACGGGGTCGCCTACATCACGGAGCGCTACCTGCAGGAGAGCTATCCACCCGGTGCCGACTCCCTGACGACCACGTACTCCAGCGTGGACCTGCCGGCCGGCGCCTTCCGTGCTGAGCCGAGATCGGGAAAGGTGGAGGGAGAGGTGCCGACGCTGATCTCCATCGGCTCCCTGGAACAGATGTACAAGGGTATCGACACCCTCATCGAGGCCGTGGCACTCCTCACCGACAGCGGTATGCCCGTGCGGCTCGTGCATGTGGGCGATGGTCGTTTCCGACCCCATCTGCTGGACCTCGCCACCCGACTGGGTGTCGCCGGCCAGATCACCTTCCGCGGTCTGCTGCCGCCCGGTGAGCCGATCCTGGCCGCCCTCGATGCGGCCGATCTGTTCGTCATGCCGTCCCGCACCGAAGGTCAGGGTCGGGCCATGATCGAGGCGATGGCGCGCGGCCTGCCCGCGATCGGCTCGACCGCCGGCGGTATCCCCGAGCTTCTACCGCCCGAGTACCTGGTTCCGCCGGACAACCCGGCGGGCCTCGCAGCCAGCATCAGGCAGCTCGTCACGAACCCGGATCGGATGGCTCAGGCATCGGCCCGCAACCTGAACCGTGCACACGACTTCTCCGCCAGCCTTCTGGCCGAGCGGCGTACCGCTTTCTACCAGGCGATCCGGATGGCCACGGAAGACCGAGCCCCGACGTCCGTCCGGCGCAGGGTCCGTCGGTGACGCGAGGCCTGACCGGTGGCTCGCGGCTCACGAGCGGCACCGGGCTGGTCAGCCCGGCAACGGCAGGCACGGCCGTAGGACGGCCGACCGATGCCGAGGTCGACGTCGAGCGGGTGGAGCCGGAGTCGAAGGCCGCCGTCTGGCGCCTGCTGGGCTTGGCCGTATCCGCGCTCACGCAGGGTGCGGTGATGGTCGTCCTTGCTCGTCGCGGCAGTGCGGAGATGGTCGGCCAGTACGCGCTCGGTCTGGCGGTCAGCGCGCCCGTGGTGCTGCTGGCCGGACTCGGGCTTCCCACTGTACTGATGACCGACGTGGTGCAGCGGTTCAGCTTCCGCGAGTATCTGCGTCTCCGGTGTGCCGCGATGACCGTCGCGGTGGTGGTCATCGGCGCCCTCGCGGCCGGCCGAGGCGCGACCGCCGGCATGGTGATCATGCTTGTCGGGATTGCCAAGGCACTCGACGGTGTCGGGGAGATCTACTTCGCCCACTTCCAGCGGCGGTGGCGTACGCGAGCCATCTGCGTGGCGATGGTCATCAACAACCTGTGCACCCTGGTGCTGATGACCGCCCTCCTGGTGTGGACCGGGAACATCGTCATCACCGTTGTCGGATCGGTAGCCGGTTCCGCGCTCGGCTCGGGCCTCTTCTGCTGGTCGGTCGGTCGCAACATCGACGCAGACGCGAGCAGGCGCACAGAGTCCGCGAGCGTGGGTCGGTCCCTCGGCCGGGCGGGAGCGCTGGCGGTCATCGCCTTGCCGGTTGGTCTCGCCTCGGCCCTCAACTCGTTCAACTTCAACGTGTCGAGGTACGCGTTGGAGCAGACGCACGGGACGGACGCGTTGGGCGTTTTCGCCGCTCTCAGCTACGTGCTGCTCGCGGCCAACACGGTCTTCTCCGCAGTCGCTCAGGCAGTCCTGCCGAAGATGACCAGACTGTACGCAGCCGGTAGCCTGCGGCCTCTGGCGAGCCTGACCATGCGGCTCGTTCTGGGCTGTGCTGCCGTCGGTGGCGTGGTGACGGGCGTGGCAGTCCTTGCCGGCGGGAACCTCTTGAACGTTGTGTACGGTCCGGCATTCGCGCCATACGACGAGACGTTGACGGTGCTCACCCTCGGCGTCGCAATCGGCGGCGCTGTATTCATTCTCAACAGCGCATTGCTGGCAACTCGTCGCTTCGGCCGCCAATTCGTCGCCTCTGTGGTACTTCTGTTTCTGAGTCTCGTGGCCAGCATGGCGCTCGTGCCAGCCCGTGGAATCACGGGGGCTGCGTGGGCGCTCGTGCTGATTCTTGGTGCCGAGCTTCTTCTCAAGACTGTGATGCTCTGCCGTGCCATTGCGGTGGACGGTCGGCCCGCACGGCTGCTCGTCGAGGCTGGCGGACGACGACGGAAGGCAGATGTGACGTGACGCTCATCGACGTGGCGAGGCGACCTCATGAGGCCGTCGTCGCTCCTGGCGGGGAAACCCCTGCCCGTCATCCGTCGGGCTCGACGCTGAACTGGGTCATCTCATGTTCGGTGGTGCCCATGACGAGCTTGGTGCTCGCAGGCTTCGATCCACGGCTGCGGCACTGGATGCTGATTCCGGTGACCCTGTGCGGACTGCTCATCGGGGTGGACGCCATAGAGTGGTTCCGGCGGCGCTCGGACGTCTTCGACCCGCAGGCGATCGTGGGTCTCTGCGGATTCCACTTCTTCTATTTGGCGCCGATCCTCCACGTCATGCTCGACTATTGGGCCTTTGACGGCCTTGCGCCGGCGGACTGGCGCAAGGCGCTCGGCTCGTTCGCCGTGTTGAACGCCGTGGGGCTGCTGGTCTACCGCATGATCCTTCCGGTGGCGCGCCCGGCTGCCGCGCTTCGACGGAAGCGGACGCGGACCGAACTGTCGGAGGAGGCGTTCTGCCGTACGGGTGTGGTCGCGTGCGGTCTGGGGATCATGGCGTTCCTCGCCGAGGTCTACCTGTTCGGCGGCCTCGACGGCTTTCTTTCGGTGATGACCGAGAACCGGGAGACGCTGACCGGCATGGGGTGGCTCCTGGTCGTCGGTGAGTCATTTCCGCTCATCGCCACACTGGTGGTGCTCGTGCGCTGGCGGCACGTGCTGCGTAGGCGGAGAGCGCTCCTGGTGTTGATCATGGCTGCTCTCTTCGCCACTCAGTTTTTCGTCGCCGGGATGCGGGGCAGCCGTATCGGGACGCTCTGGCCCATGATCGCCGCATTGATGGTCATACACCTGCTGGTCGTTCGCATCACCCAGCGGACGGTCGCCGTTCTCGCCCTCGTCTTCGTGGTCTTCATGTACTCCTACGGGCTCTACAAGGGGTCGGGCGTGGAGGCGTTGGGCGCGCTGAAGGGACAGCGCAGCGTCAGCGAGCTCGCCAAGGAGAATCGCCGTGACCTGCCGTACGTCCTGTTGAGCGATCTGGGTAGGAGCGACGTCCAGGCACGAATCCTGCACAGCATCGGGTCCGGATCGGTCCGCCCCGCGTACGGGTCGACGTACCTCCACGGGTCGGCGTTCCTCGTGCCGCGGTATCTACTGCCGGAGCGCCCGGAGGGGACGAAGGTCGCTGTCGGCACCGACATCACCTACGGCTCGGGTGCCTACCAGGCCGGATACCGATCGTCCCGGGTCTACGGGGTCGCCGGTGAAGGGGTGATGAACTTCGGCGCGCTGGGCGGCATCACCGCTCTCGTGGTCTTCGGCTTCCTTGTCCGCTTCGCCCGTCGCTTCTGGTCCGATGCCATAGACAACGCCGGCCTGGCCGTGAAGATCCTGGCTCCGTCGGTGGTTCTGGTGGTCGTGAACATGCTGATGTGGGACTTCGACAACACGTTGTGGTTCATTGTGAAGCACGTGGTCCCGACGTTCGTGGTGCTCTGGGTGGCATCCCTGTCAAGGGCGGAATGAAGGGCGGATCGGCCGCGTGGCCCGCTGGCCGACTCGGCCGATCCGCCCTGCTGGTGCGACTCCACGCCCCTCACAGGGGGCGCAGCACGACGTCCTTGGTATAGCGCGACCAGCCATCCGCGTTCCCCTCCGCCACGGCCTCCCTCAGTCGTCGCGCGTCGACCTCGGTCTCGCTGTGGCCTTGGACGAGATACACGCGAAAGTTGCCGCACAGGAAGTCGAAGAACCGGGCGTCGCCGTTCTGGACCTCGCAGAGTCCCGCGAACGGCCGCCCCTTGAGCAGTCCCGACATGCCGTCGAGCACCGCCTGCTCGTGGCCCTCCACGTCTACCTTGAACAGGACCGTGTCGTTCTGATCGAGTTCGATGTGCTCATCGAGCCGAAAGGTTTCCACCGTGACCCCTCGCTCGCCCTCGGTCGCCAGTGACGAGGTGCCGGAGTGGTGTCCGGTCAGGTGGAGGCGTGCCGACCCTGCTCGGTCGCTGGCGGCTCCGGCATGCAGACGGACGCTCGGATACCGGTCACGGCAGCCGTCGATGGTACGCCTGAGCCAGGGCAGGACGGCGGGGTTCGCCTCGACCAGATGGAGTCGGGCTCCGTTCGGATACGTGGTGCAGAAGGCTACTTCACCGTAGTTGGCCCCTACGTCTATGACCACTGACGGTCTGAGTTGTGTGGCGAGGTGTCGCCAGACACGCACGGCCGCTCGGTCCAGCGCGCCGCCTTTCCGCGAGAGAAGGGCGGCGCGGTCGTCGGAGGGGTCGCCGTAAAGGACGATGCCGATGTCGTTTCTGATGCGTCCCGATCTCAGTCGTAGGGACGTCTTGATGGTGACGATATGTGCGCGTCGAATTCCTGACGCGCGATAAACGCGGCGCAGTGCGCCTTGTGCTGAGGTCATAGGTCCTGAATATACGGCACCGCTGGTCGAGTTTCGGGAGCTCGCCGCGTGAAAGGCATTTCTCTTTGCGATGACGTGAATCAGGCTCGGTGAAGTGGCGAATACTCAGAACCGAGTGTCCGGCGCGCCGCGCCGTGCGATCGGGGTGAGCGTGTCTCCGGCGTGGCTCGTGTCGTTGACCGTATGGCCGTCAACCATGTCGGGCGGTCAACTGGATTGCACGGAGAACGTGGTGCCCGGTCTGGCAGAAAATGCCCGCCGGACGGCAGTGAGGAGAGTTGCGCATGCCGCTGTTCCGGGCCAGGGCTCGTCCCGATGCTGACAGTCCTCCTTGGCGAGCGGTGGCGGTCGGAGGATCACCGGTCCCCACCTCGCCCGGTCCGATGGTGGACAACGCGACGGTCGCCTTCGTGGCGGGAATCGGCATGACCCTGCAGAACATCGTCGCCCCGGTGGCTCGTGCGCTGTCCGCGTATCCGGTTCGCCGGATCGCCGTGGTGGGGCGAGGCAGTGTCGTGCCTGACCTGTATCGGGACTTCGACGAGGTCTACGAGATCGCCCCGTTCCGGCGAGCCGGCGCTGCATCCATGGCGGCGGCGTTCGCCGGCCTTCGGCGTATCGTCCGCCGTGAGCGTGTCGACCTGCTGCACCTGCACTCGCCGTTCGGCATCGCGCTCGGGCGCGCCGTCGCCACCGTGACAGGAACTCCGCACGTGGCGGTCGTCAGCGGGACGTTGTTCGGCAGCCCGACGTGGGCCGGGCGCCTGTTCAGCACGATAGAGGCGGCCTCGGCCCGTCTGACGCCGGCCTACATCACCCTCAACCCCGAGGACCGGGAGACCTATCGTCGCCTTGCTCCGCGCAGCCGCATCAACACGGCACCGTGCGGGGCTGCCGGGATCGATCCGGAGCGCTTTGCGGTGACCCGCTCCCTGTCTGCCGCCTCGGATCGGCCGCCACGGCTGCTGTTGATGGGGCGCCTGACCACCGACAAGAACCTCGACCTGGCAGTGGCGGCGTGGCGGCTGGCACGGCGAGTGCTGCCGAACATCGAACTGCGGATCGTCGGATCCACGGCGCCCGGGGAGCCGGCGTGGGCGCCGCCGGTGGAAAGCGGGCTGACGGTGGAGGCGTGGACGCGGCAACCGGCGGCGGAGTTCGCGGCCGCGGACGTCGTGCTCTCCGCCAGTTCCCGAGAGGGCTTCCCGATGGTCCTGGTCGAGGCCCTGACCGTTGGAACGCCTGTCGTGGCGGTGTCCAACAGGGGTACCCGGGCCCTGGCACAGCAGGTGGAGGAGGGATTGACGCTCGTGCCGCCCGATGCGGAGTCGATGGCAGAGGCGTTGCTCGCCCGCTTGGACGGGCCGCCCGTCCGAGTCGCCCGCTCGGTGTTGGACTCGTGGAGCCTGGCTTCGGTCTCTGCCTTCCACGTCGAACAGATCCTCGGGAATCTCGCGAAAGCTCCCACGACGGAACTATTAGGGCAATACGCTTATAAGGCGCGGTAGCGGCAATATCTCAAAGGAGACCGAGTTCGATCATGACTCTTCGCGAAGCTCCTGAGCGGGCTGCAGCGGCGACGCCCGATGCCCTTCGCCTCAGTGCGAGCCGACGTCACGATCTCGCGAAACGCCTGTTCGACGTCGTCATCGCCGGACTGGCACTTGTCCTGCTGGCACCGCTCATGGCGGCAGTGGCGCTCCTTGTGCTGGTGGCGTTCGGTCGCCCGGTGCTGTTCCGGCACACCCGGCCGGGTCTGCATGGAGAGCTCTTCGAACTGGTCAAGTTCCGGACGATGCATCACGTGGACCCGTCCCGGGGGCGGGTCACCGACGCAGAACGGCTCACCCCGGTCGGTCGTTGGTTACGGGCGACCAGTCTCGACGAACTGCCGGAGTTGTGGAACGTCCTGCGGGGTGACATGAGTCTGGTCGGCCCGCGACCGCATCTTGTGCGGTACCTGGACCTCTACACCGAGGAGCAGGCGCGTCGCCATGACGTGCGTCCAGGAATCACCGGTCTCGCCCAGGTGCGTGGTCGTAACACCCTGTCCTGGGAAGACAAGTTCGCCTATGACGTCGAGTACGTCGACTCTCGTTCTTTCGCCCTCGATTTGCGGATCCTGGCCGAGACGATTCGGGTGGTCCTACGCCGTGAGGGCATCACGGCCCCGGGCTCGGACACCTGGCACGAGTGGCAGGGGCCGACGCGATCGGTGCTGACGACCGGCGACGGCGACTCTTCGCGCGCAGTCGTCTCCGAGATCGCGCCGCCCGGCGGACGCTGGCGCCCGTGCCACGAGAAATGAACGTCCTTCTGTTCGGTGCGTCCGGCTTTCTCGGACGGCACATCCGCCAGCGCCTCGCCGAGGAGATGACCGTCCACTCGCCCACGCGGCAGGAGTGCGACCTGGTCACTGTCGACGTTCGCGCTCTCACGGCGTTGCTGACGAAGACACGACCGGACGCGGTGGTCGTCGCGGCCGGGCGGATCGTGGGTTCCGGGCACGAATTCGTGTTGGCCCACACCGTCGTCGTCGCCAAGCTCGTCGAGGCGATGGCCCTCTCCACGCCCGGGGCGCGGCTGGTACGGATCGGCTCCGCCGCGGAGTACGGCGTGGTCCCGCACGGCCATGCCGTCCGCGAGGACGATGCGGCCGATCCGGTCGGGGAGTACGGAATCAGTCACCTCGCGGCCACCCGACTGGTCGAACGTGCCGTCACGGCGGGCCAGCTGGACGCGGTGGTGCTGCGGGTGTTCAACCCGGTCGGACCGGGAATGCCCGCCGGCAATCTGCTCGGCCGTACCGCGACGAGGTTGCGCGAGGCGATGGCCCACGGCGTCGCGCGGCTGCCCTTGGGTCTGCACGACACGTGGCGCGATTACGTCGACGTACGGGACATCGCCGCGGCGGTCAGCGCCGCATTGCGGCCGGCGTCGCCCGGAGCCGTCGTGTTCAACGTCGGCAGCGGCCGGGCGGTGGGCACGCCGGAGGTGGTACGGCTGCTCGCCGATGCCGCGGGCTTCCGCGGCGAGATCACCGAGGGCGATTTCGCGCCGGACGCCGCCCGCTCGGCGGCGGTGTCATGGATGTGCGCCGACCTCACCCGCACCGCCGATCTGCTCGGCTGGTCACCCCGGCACGCGTTGGCGGACTCCCTCGCGACGGTCTGGGCCGACGTCGACGGCTGTCCGCGCACCAGACCCGTCACCGTCTGAGACGCCTTCGTCGCGCCGGTACCCAGGTGGGTCGTGCGGGACGGCCAATCCCAAATCCCGCCAACGCTCCTCCGGCGGCGTCCGGACGCGAGGCACCGGCCTTGACATCCGGCACGGCGTCGATGCCACGCCGGGATCGTGACGGGTGCCGTCACGAACGTGCGACGGGTTGCCGCTACCTCCGTACGACATCGCCGGCCACCCTCGGTCGGTCGACATCGAGACCCGTCCCGACGAGACCCGGCACACCGCGGTCGGCTCCGCCCGCCGGTAGAGTTCTGCCGGCCGTGTCACCCCCGGCGCGGCACCCCTCCCCGGGAGGAGCCCCCGGTGTTGCACCTCAGGGTCATTGCGCCGTCCGACCAGTCGGACGCGGTGGCCGCCATGCTGGCCGCCGATCCCGGCGTGACCCATCTGGTGGTGCTGCCCGGCACGGCCCGCCAGCCGGCCGGGGACTACATCGTCTGCGACGTGGTCCGGGAGAGCGCCGACGCCGTGCTGCACCGGCTGCGCGAACTGGGCGTGGAGGCGCACGGCGGCATCGCCGCGGACGACGTGGAACTGGCCCTGTCCGCAGCGGCCGAGCAGGCCGCCGAGGCGGCGCCGGGGCACGGCGAGGACGCCGTGGTCTGGGACGAGATCGCGGCGAAGACGGGTGAGCAGACGGTGCTCTCCGGCACCTTCCTGGTGCTGATCGTGGTGGCCACGATGATCGCCGGGATCGGCGTCCTGCTGGACCAGCCGATCCTGATCGTCGGCGCGATGGTGGTCGGGCCGGAGTTCGGCCCGCTCGCCGCGCTCTGCGTCGCCCTGTTGCGCCGCGAGCCGGCGGTCGTCCTGCGGTCGGTGCAGGCGCTGGTGGTGGGGTTCCTGGTGGCGATGCTCGCCACCGTGCTCAGCACCTGGGCGCTGACCGCGGCGGACCTGGTCAGCCGGGACATGCTGCTGGCCGAGCGGCCGCTGACCGACTTCATCTGGCGTCCGGACGCGCTGTCGTGGGTGGTGGGCCTCCTGGCCGGCGTCGCCGGCATGCTCTCGCTGACCTCGAAGAAGTCCGGATCCCTGGTGGGCGTGCTGATCTCGGTGACCACCGTGCCGGCGGCGGCGAACGTGGCCGTGGCCGCCGCGTACGGGGTGTGGCACGAGGCGGCCGGCTCCGCCCTCCAACTGGTGATCAACCTGGTCGCGATCGTGGTGGCGGGCCTGCTCACCCTGGCCGTGCAGCACTGGTGGTGGCGGCGGGTGGAGCGCCGGGAGAGCCGGCAGGCACGCGCGGGCGTGGTCAGCGCCGGTCGTCGTCGCCGTCCGCCAGCCGCCGGTTGAGCAGGGTCTGCAGC
The DNA here is from genome assembly GCF_900090295.1 of Micromonospora coxensis. Classification (NCBI taxonomy): domain Bacteria; kingdom Bacillati; phylum Actinomycetota; class Actinomycetes; order Micromonosporales; family Micromonosporaceae; genus Micromonospora; species Micromonospora coxensis. The sequence continues at coordinate 5,536,876 of NZ_LT607753.1, forward strand.
GGGATCGACTCGCCGTCCCGGCCGCCCTCGCCGACCACCAGCGGCGCCGCCGACGGCGCCGGCTCCGCGCCGAGCAGCCGCGCACGCAGGCCGGACGGCACAGCCAGCAGGTAGAAGCGGCCGTCGACGCCGACCGCACGGGTGCGGGCCCGGTCGAGGTACCAGCCGCGCAGCCGGGTGCGGTAGCGGCTACGGCCGTCGTACCCGAGGGCGGTCAGCCGGTCCGCGGGCAGGCCGCGCCGGGTCGCCTCGGCGACGAACGCCGCGACCAGCTCGGCGGCCTCGGCGTGCTCGGCGGCGCGGCGCGCGTCGGCCGCCGCCGCGTGCGCCCGCACTGCCCGCTGCCGCTGTTCCCGCCAGGTCCCGTCCGGGTCGTCCACACCGAGACGGTACGCCCGTGCGCCCGCCCCGCCCCCGGTCGGGTCCCGCGCACGGGCGGGATCAGGGCGCACCGGCGTGGCGATACCGGGGTGCTCGTCGGCGGGCGACGAGGTGGTGGCCCGGGCGCTCGCCGCGCCAGGGCCACCCGTCACGGCCGCTGCCGGCTCAGGCCAGGCCGGCCCGGCGCAGCGCCTCGGCCATCGCGTCGTTCACCGGCGCGGGCGCGCCCCGGCCCTGCCGCTGCTGCGGCCCGCCGCGCTGTCCGCCCCGGTCACCCCGGGCGCCACCGCGTCCACCCTGGTCGCCGCGCTGCCCACCGGCGCCGCCCCGGGCCGCGCCGCGTCCGCCCTGGTCCCCGCCCTGACCGCCGGAGCCGCCGCGGGCGCCGGAGCCGCCGCGCTGTCCGCCCTGCTCGCCGCGCGGGCCTCCGCGCTCCCGACGCCCGCCCTCGCCGGCCGGGCGACCCGCCCCGGCCGGGGCCTCGTCGTCCAGCCGCAGGGTCAGCGAGATCCGCTTGCGGGGCACGTCCACGTCGAGCACCCGGACCTTGACCACGTCACCGGACTTCACCACGTCGCGCGGGTCCTTCACGAAGGTGTGCGACATCGCCGAGACGTGCACCAGTCCGTCCTGGTGCACACCCACGTCGACGAACGCGCCGAAGGCGGCCACGTTGGTGACCACGCCCTCCAGCACCATGCCGGGGGTCAGGTCGCTGATCTTCTCCACCCCCTCGACGAAGGTCGCCGTCTTGAACTCCGGCCGGGGGTCACGGCCCGGCTTCTCCAGCTCGGCGATGATGTCGGTGACGGTGGGCAGGCCGAACGTGTCGTCGACGAAGTCGGTGGCCCGCAGTCCGCGCAGGATCGCCGACCTGCCGATCAGGGAGCGCAGGTCCTGCCCGGTGGTGGCGAGGATCCGCCGCACCACCGGGTACGCCTCCGGGTGCACGCTGGAGGAGTCGAGCGGGTCGTCGCCGCCGGGGATGCGCAGGAAGCCGGCGCACTGCTCGAACGCCTTCGGGCCGAGCCGCGCCACCTTCTTCAGCTCCGAGCGGGTACGGAACGGCCCGTTGGCGTCGCGGTGCAGGACGATGTTCTCGGCGAGCCCCGCGCCGATGCCGGAGACCCGGGTGAGCAGCGGCGCGGAGGCGGTGTTGACGTCCACGCCGACGGCGTTGACGCAGTCCTCGACGACCGCGTCGAGCGAGCGGGAGAGCTTCACCTCGGACAGGTCGTGCTGGTACTGCCCGACACCGATCGAGCGGGGGTCGATCTTGACCAGTTCGGCGAGCGGGTCCTGCAGGCGGCGGGCGATGGAGACCGCCCCGCGCAGCGACACGTCCAGCCCGGGCAGCTCCTGCGAGGCGTACGCGGAGGCGGAGTAGACCGACGCGCCGGCCTCGGAGACCACCACCTTGGTCAGCTTCAGCTCCGGGTGCCGCTTGATCAGGTCACCGGCGAGCTTGTCGGTCTCCCGGCTGGCGGTGCCGTTGCCGATCGCGACCAGTTCGACGCCGTGTGCCCCGGCCAGCCTGGCCAGCGTGTCGACGGAGGCGTCCCACTGCCGGCGCGGCTCGTGCG